>NZ_FNOA01000020.1:0-108254 GCF_900106885.1 Pseudomonas sp. NFACC14 | reverse complement strand
CGACATCCACGCCCACCATCGGCTTTGTGACAGAAACCGGCATTGCCATTGAAAATTCTCCGGGCTAAGGTTTGAACACTTGAAGGGTTCTCCCAGAGACGCAGGCTTGTTCCTATCGTCGGTTTAGGCCAGATGCATTCTTTATCGGCGCTTGGGTGAAAGGAGGAGGGGCGAAATCTCCCACGGTCTGTACTGCGGCTAACAGTCAGAATCGAGCCTTGTCCCTCCTCCTCCCTTCAAGTCCTACCATACAAGCGAGCTTGCTCGCGATAGCGGAGGGTCAGCTTGCATCAATGCCGGATGTGTCGCCGCCATCGCGAGCGAGCTCGCTCCCACATTTGAACTGTGCAGTCATCAAGACCAGGCTGGATGTGGGACAATACCCGCCACTTTTTGAGCCACCCCGAATCGACCCGCCCATGACTGCCCCTCGCGCCCCAAAACCTGTCCGCCAGAAGCCCAAGCCCGCCATCGAGGCCAAACCTGTGGTGCCGCGGGAGAAGGCCAGCCTCCACCCGCGCAACCGCCACCAGGGCCGCTACGACTTCCCGGCGTTGATCAAGTCCACGCCTGAATTGGCCAGGTTCGTGATCCTCAATCCGTACGGCAAGGAGAGCATCGACTTCGCCAGCCCCGACGCGGTGCGGGTGTTCAACCGGGCGCTGCTCAAATCCTTCTATGGCATCGCCCATTGGGACATTCCAGCCGACTACCTGTGCCCCCCAGTGCCTGGTCGCGCGGACTATGTGCACTTCCTCGCCGATCTGCTCGCCAGTCATAACGACGGCGAAATCCCTCGGGGAGCGGCGGTGAAGGTGCTGGACATCGGCACTGGCGCCAACTGCGTCTATCCGTTGATCGGCTACAGCGACTACCGCTGGCACTTCCTCGGCTCGGAGATCGACCCGACCGCCATCGCCTCGGCCAAGGCCATCGTCCAATCCAACGGCTTGAGCAAGGCCATCCAGTTGCGCCAGCAAGCCAACCGCAAGCAGATCCTCCTGGGCCTGCTGGAGGACGGCGAACGGTTCGACCTGACGATGTGCAACCCGCCGTTCCACGCCTCCCTGGAAGAAGCCACCAAGGGCAGCCAGCGCAAGTGGCGGGCACTGGGCAAGGCCGATCCGAAGCGCAAGCTGCCGGTGCTGAATTTTGGCGGCCAGGCCGCGGAGTTGTGGTGCGAGGGTGGGGAAGCCCGGTTCGTGACGCAACTGGTCGGCGAGAGTGCCCAGGTGGCCGGACAAGTGTTGTGGTTCAGCACCCTGGTATCGAAGGCGTCGAACCTGCCGGCGATCCAGGCGGCGTTGAAGAAAGCCGGTGCGCTGCACAGCCACGTGGTGGAGATGTCCCAGGGCCAGAAGCAGAGCCGCTTCGTGGCCTGGACCTTCCAGACCGAGGCGCAGCAACAGGCGTGGCGCCAAATGCGCTGGGTCCGCAAAGATTAGAAGGACATTGCGCTAGCGTAGGAGCTGCCGAGCGAAGCGAGGCTGCGATCTTTTGATCTTTCGCTTGAAATTTAACAGCCAGGGGAAAGATCGCAGCCTCGCTCCGCTCGACAGCTCCTACGGGCGGTTTCCCAAGGCAATAAAAAACCGTGCCCGGATCGCTCCGAGGCACGGTTTTTTTACAGCGATCTTACTTGTTGACCGCGTCGGTCAGGCCTTTGGCCACAACCAGCTTGATCACTTTCTTGGCAGCGATTTCGATGGCAGCGCCAGTCGAAGGGTTACGGCCGGTACGGGCAGGACGCTCGGTGACTTTCAGCTTGCCGATACCTGGCAGAGTGATTTCGCCGCCGTTTTCCAGCTGATCGGCAACGATTTGGCCCAGTTGGTCCAAAGCGTTACGCGCGGTGGTTTTTGGCGCGTCGATAGCTTCAGCGATGTCAGCGATCAGTTGGTCTTTAGTAAGAGCCATGTAGTGTTCCTTCCCTATCAAATTCATATGGATTGCAGAGTGCAGTGTCAGCCATCGAGCCCGATCTCTCTGGATCAGGCACCCTCGGCAATCACCACGACGGATCGGGGTAATAGATGCCGAAAACCGGGTTTGGTTCGACCTGACAGATGCTGAATGCACGCTTAACGCAGTGACTTCGCGTAAGACCGGGCAAAACTAGCACAACGCCTCTGAAATATCCGCCTCTAGCTACCCATTTGGTCAGCTTTCTTGCACTAAAACGTTAAAAAAATGCATATAGGCAGTCGGACGGGCCTGAAAGGGCCTTTGCCGGGTTCCAAAACCAGTGATTGCGGTACACTGGGCCTTTTCGGGGAGCACGCCCTCCTCTCTTTCATCAGCCGAGAAATCCATGCCGATCCGTCATTGCATCGTCCACCTGATCGACAAAAAACCCGACGGCACCCCTGCCGTGCTCCATGCCCGCGACTCCGAACTGGCAGAGTCCACGGCCATCGAGAACATGCTCGCCGACCTCAACGAAAGCTATAACGCCAAGCAAGGCAAAGCCTGGGGTTTTTTCCATGCCGAGTCCGGGGCGCATCCGTTCAGCGGCTGGCTGAAGGAGTACCTGGACGGCGGGAAGGATTTCACCGCGTTCAGTCGAGTGGCGGTGGAACACCTGCAAAAACTGATGGAAGAGTCCAACCTGTCGGTGGGCGGCCACGTGCTGTTCGCCCATTACCAGCAGGGCATGACCGACTACCTGGCCATCGCCCTGCTGCACCACAGCGAAGGCGTGGCGGTGACCGATGAATTGGACGTGACCCCGTCCCGCCACCTGGACCTGGGCCAGCTACACCTCGCGGCGCGGATCAACGTGTCGGAATGGCAGAACAACAAGCAGTCCAGGCAGTACATCTCGTTCATCAAGGGCAAGAACGGCAAGAAGGTCTCGGAGTACTTCCGCGACTTCATCGGCTGCCAGGAAGGCGTCGATGGTCCCGGCGAGACCCGCACCCTGCTCAAGGCCTTCAGTGACTTCGTCGAAAGCGAAGACTTGCCGGAAGACGATGCCCGGGAAAAAACCAAGACCCTGGTGGACTACGCCAGCAGCCAGGCCAAGCTCGGCGAGCCCATGGGCCTGGAAGAACTGTCCGAGTTGATCGACGAAGATCGCCCGAAAGCCTTCTACGACCACATCCGCAACAAGGACTACGGGTTGTCGCCGGAAATCCCGGCGGATAAACGCACCCTCAACCAGTTCCGCCGCTTCACCGGCCGGGCCGAAGGCTTGTCCATCAGCTTCGAAGCGCATTTGCTGGGCTCCAAGATCGAGTATGACGAGGAAGCCGGAACGTTGATCATCAAGGGGTTGCCGACATCGCTGACGGATCAGCTCAAGCGGCGCAATTGATGCTCGGTGGCGTACTGAAGAAAGTTCTGCTGGTCTTGCTGGTGGTGGTGGCTTACCAGAACTGGGGCAAGATCGAGCGGGTGTTCAACCCGTCGCAGAGGGTTTCAGAACAGATTCGCAACAATGCCCGCGTGGTGTTGTATGCCACCGACTGGTGCGGCTACTGCAAAGCCACCCGACGGTTCCTGGATGAGAAAGGCGTGCCGTTTCGCGAGTTCGATATCGAGAAGGACCCCGAGGCGCGCAAGGCCTACGAGGCGTTGGGTGGCCGGGGAATTCCGATCCTCGACGTAAATGGCACGTTGATTCGTGGGTACGAGCCGGAGAATATTCTCAAGGCGTTGTCTGCCATCTAGCCATCATCGCCAATCCCCTGTGGGAGCGAGCTTGCTCGCGATGGCGATGGATCTGCTTGCATCAATGCTGGATGTATCGCCGCCATCGCGAGCAAGCTCGCTCCCACAGGTCATTCGTTGCTCAGCGAGCCTCGATCCGAAACCCGAACCGCGGAAAGTGCACATGCACTACCCCGCCACGCTCATCTTCGCGACGCAGAATCAATTCTTCGCTGCCAGCAAACAATAACTCCCCGACCACCGGATCAACACCATAGTCCGTCGCGGCGATGGTCACCTGCTGCCCTGCGGTGAACCCGTTCGGCTCTTCGAACGACTCATCCGGCAGCGCTGCCGGTGTCGCGTTGCGGGCAACGTCCAGGGCTTCTTCGGCACTTATCTGGCTCGACGCGCCATGGCCGAAACCCAGCACCCGTGCCAACCATGCCGAAACGGCCGGATACGCGTCCACCAGCGGCGAGGTCACGGGGGTGCCCTTGAGGAACCACAGCGGATGGGCCATGGCGAAGTCGGCAATCGACGGTTCCCCCAACAGAAAATCGCCCTCTTCGCGCTGCAACTGCTGCTCCAGGCGCGCCATGATCGTTGGCCACTGGTGCTTGGCCTGCTCGGCAGGCAAGCGCGTGGTCGTGCCGCCACTGAACAGCCCGGCGCGGTCGCTGATGAACGCCTTGATGGCTTCAGGCGATAGCTTGGCGAAACGCACCGCCACCGATTCAGGCTGGAACACCAGGCTCACCGCATGCTGGAACACCACCGAGTCGGCCCAGGCGGCAAAGGACGCAGCCAGCATTTCCCGGCCTTCGGGGAACAGGGCCGGCGAGGCTTTTTCCTGCTCCAGCCGACGGGCGATCAGGGACGTATCGCAATAGATGTCCGCGCCAATCTGCAATACCGGCGTCTTGCGATAGCCGCCCGTCAGCGCCGTCAGGTCAGGCTTGGGCATCATTGGCGGAATGCTCGCCGAACGCCAGGACAGGCCCTTGAAGCCCAGCAACAGCCGGGCCTTTTCCGCGAAAGGAGACGTAGGGTAATGATGAAGAATCAGCTCTGACATGAGACTCGCCACTGCAGGAATGAAGTCTTGCAGCTTAGCGCGACTGACCGGGCCAGCCTACCAGCCTGATAAAGGCCTATCAGCCAGGCTGATGAAGCGACAGCGCACTGGCCACCAGGCATTCCTTGGCGCTTTTCTTGAGCTTTTTGATCAGTCGCTCCTGGCGCAGGGCCTCGCCCTTGTCGCGACAGGCCTCGGTATACACCAGGGCCACTGCCGGGCTGGACAGGAAGAAGCGCGCGCCCTTGCCGCTTTGATGCTTGGCGAAGCGCCGCACCGGGTCATCACTGATGCCGCAGTACAGCGAGCCATTGGCGGCCCGTACCAAGTAGACGAACCAGGGTTTGTCCGCTTCGGAGGGACCTTGCGCAGGCAGATCGGGAGAGAGGTCGGCGGTCGTCACAAGATGTTCAACAGGTGGGCAAAGACAAGCCGCGATCTTATCAGCGACTGGCCTGGAACGCCCGCAACCCCTTCAGCGCCTGGGCCCTGACAGCGTTGCGCACCAGCGGCGTCCACCCCAGCAGCAGGCCCTTGGCGCCCAGCGCCTGGCGGGACCAGCGCCATAGATCGAAGCTGTCATGGTGCTCGCAGATCTTGCCATCGCGAAACACGAAGCGCGCCTGGATGTCGTTGATCACGATGTTGCCGGTCTGGCTGAACAGGTACGTCGCCACCCAGTGGGCACCGCCGGTACGCTCGTCGCTGCGCACGTTATCGAAGGTCAGGGAAAAGTCCTTGGCCCGGGTCGTCAACATGCGCCACATGTCGCCGGCATCGCGTCCGCGCAGCTCGCCAAACGCCGGATCGCTGAACAACACGTCGTCGGTGTAGCAAGCGCTCATGGCGTCGGCGTCCAGGCGCTGGAAGGCCTGATAAAAACGGGTGATCAAGGCGTTGTGGGCATCACTCATGGACCGGCTCCGAAAAACGTTTCAGTAGGCCTGCACGATAATCTGCCAACGCGGGGAAAACTATCGTCATTCGCCATGAAAATGATATCAACGAAGGTCGGTGACTCTTTCGCTCTCGACCCCGACGTACAGCGCCCGGCCTGCGCCGATGCCCGCGATGATCGCCCCCAGGCCAATCAGGCCGAAGATCCAGCCGAGGGCATTCCAGCCCCCGGTCAAGTCGTGGACCACCCCCACCGCGAAAGGCCCCAGCGATGCCAGCGTATAACCGAAGCCCTGGGCCATGCTGGACAGGTTGGCGGCCACATGGGCATCCCGCGAACGCAACACGATCAGCGTGAGCGCCAGGCTGAACGTCGCGCCCTGCCCCAAGCCCAGCAATATCGCCCAGCCCCACAAACCATCGATGGGGGCGTAGAGGCAACCGAACAGCCCGCTCAGGGTCATGACCATGACGATCACGATGGCCAGGCGCTGGTCCTTGCCGCGCGTTGCCAGCCAAGGCGCCGCGAGGGAGCTGATCAATTGCACGATGACCGAGCCGGACAGCACGAGCCCGGCCTGGGTCGGGGTCAGGCCACGTCCAATCAGGATCGAGGGCAGCCAGCCAAAGACGATATAGGCCAGTGACGATTGCAGCCCCATGTACAAGGTCACTTGCCAGGCCAGGGGATCACGCAGCAAGCCGCGTACCCGGTACGCCACCTGATGGGCACCGGGTTTCTCGCCCACTTGCGGCAACCAGAACACCGCAGCCAGCAGCGCCGGGACCACCCAGAACCCCAGGCCCGAGGCCCAGCCATGGCCAAGGTGCTCGCTCAACGGCACTGTCGCCCCGGCCGCCATCGCCGCGCCCAGGCACAGCGCCATGGTGTACACACCCGTCATGGCGCCGGCCTGTCTGGCGAAGTCGCGCTTGACGATGCCCGGCAGCAGCACGCCGATCACGCCGATGCTCGCACCGGCCAGGATACTGCCGGCGAACAGCCCAACCTGACCGAACGCACTGCGCAGGACAATCCCACCCGCCAGTGTCAGCAAGATCCCCAGCACCACGCGCTCGGCCCCGAAGCGCCGCGCCAGCACTGGCGCCAGCGGGGCGAACAGGCCCAGGCAAAGCACTGGCAACGTGGTCAGCAAACCGGCCTGGGCAGCCGACAGGCCAAGGCTTCTTGACACGTCGCTGAGCAGCGGCGCCATGCTCGACAACGCCGGACGCAGGTTCAGCGCCACCAGGATCAGCCCGAGCAGCAAGAGCCAAGGCCGGCGCACCAACGCCTGGCTCTGCTGGACCTGGGCGTCGTCGGCTTCGGCGTCGATCAACAGTTCTTCGAGTTCGGCGGCGCGTTTGCACGCCGTCGAGGTGGCTGGGTCAAGCAGATCGCGGGACATGGAAAGCTCGGGTTCAGGGTTCATTGATCAACTGCCGACACAGGGCCTTGGCCTGCTCCGGGTCTTGGCGTTCGACCGCTTCGAGAATGTCGACATGCAGGTCGAACACATGCTGATGGCGGGGGACGATATTGAGGCTCTGGCGCAACTGCGCGCCGATCACGCTGGAAAAGTAACGATAAAGCTCGCTGAGCGTTGGATTGTGCGCGGCATCCACCAGCAGGCGGTGGAACACCAGGTCGCAGGCGATGTAGTGCTCCAGGTCGCCGTGGTAATGCTCGCCACTGGCCTGGAGCGCCTTGCGCAAGGCCTGCAAGTCTTCTTCGGTACGCCGCAGCGCGGCCAGGCCGATGGCCTCGACTTCGAGGATATGCCGGGTTTCCCGGGCCTGGTCCAGCGAACAGCGCGACAGCACCTTGAGGGTATCGAGGGGGTCCACCGTCGCCCGTACATAACTGCCGTCGCCCTGGCGGATCTCGATCAACCCGGAAAACGCCAGCACGCGCATGGCTTCGCGCACGGTATTGCGGCTGATACCCAGCTCGGCCACCAACTCGGGCTCGGTGGGCAAACGCTGGCCCACGACCCACACGCCATCACTGATGCGCTGGCGCAGTTGGTCCAGGGCTTGATCGACCAAGGACCGCTTAATTAATGGAGAAATGTCTGACATGGAGCTCACCCTTTCATCCAATCATAGGATGAATTTTCTGACATGTTAGTCAGCTTCATGTGGGACGGCAACCGCCTAGGGTCAACGGGAGGTAAAGAAACGAGATTTTCGATTAGTCAAAATTACCCTTTGAGGGTAATTTCAAGGACAAGGCACACCGTTCCATGGAAAAGAACACACCTCACTACGCCTTGGCGGCGATACAGGCAGATGTCAGGCGGCTTAAAGGGAAAGCTTTCACCAGCACTGCGAAGAACACTGCCCGGACGCTCGGTTTAAACGTCTCGGACATGCAGCAGGTCATCCATGGGCTTGAGCGAAAACAGTTCTACAAATCGATGCCCCCCCATGACGATCATCGAGTCTGGCATGACGTCTACCACGCCAATTCACACGGTCTGCAGGTTTACCTGAAGGTGACGTACCGCCCCAGCGGAGGCCCACCGGTCGTTTCCTTCAAGGAGGAAAACTCATGAAACACCAGCAATGCTTCAGCTGTGGCGCCCCGGAAGGCATGTTGCATTTCGAAGGTCGCGGCGAAACCATGAGCGTCAAGGGACTGGAACGCCGGGTCGATGACTTGTCTGGCTGGGAATGTCAGATGTGCGGCGAAGTCGAGCTCGATTCAAGCTGCTCGGATCGCTACGACCACGCAGGTGATGAACTGGTCAACGCGGCCAGGCGAATGATCGGCGAAGAGATCAAACGTGTCCGGCGCAAACTGCATCTATCGCAAAAGGAAGCGGTACTGCTGCTATCGGGCGGTGGACACAATGCGTTTTCCCGCTACGAGCGCGGCGAGGTAGTGCCACCCAAGGCGTTGGTCTTGCTGATGCGCCTGCTTGATCGCTATCCGCACTTGCTTGCCGATGTCCATGCCTTCGCTGAAGACGCAGACTTGCGGCAATTCAAAACGACGGTGCACAAGGAACACGAGACCCTCACGGCTTGCTGAGCGGCCCATTAAAAACAAACCCGGAACACGTCCGGGTTTATTTCACTGCCTAAGACCGGATCAATGCAGAATCTGGCTCAGGAACAGCTTGGTGCGGTCGTTCTGCGGGTTGTCGAAGAAGTCGTTCGGCGCGGCCTGTTCGACGATTTCACCCTTGTCCATGAAGATCACGCGGTTGGCCACGGTGCGGGCGAAGCCCATTTCGTGGGTCACGCAGAGCATGGTCATGCCGTCTTCGGCCAGGCCGATCATGGTGTCCAGCACCTCTTTCACCATTTCCGGGTCGAGGGCCGAGGTCGGCTCGTCGAACAGCATGATTTTCGGTTTCATGCACAGGGCACGGGCGATGGCCACACGCTGTTGCTGACCGCCGGAGAGCTGGCCCGGATACTTGTTCGCCTGCTCTGGAATGCGCACGCGCTCCAGGTAATGCATGGCGATTTCCTCGGCCTTGCGCTTGGGCATCTTGCGTACCCACATCGGCGCCAGGGTGCAGTTCTGCAGGATGGTCAGGTGCGGGAACAGGTTGAAGTGCTGGAACACCATACCGACTTCACGGCGGATCGCTTCGATCTGCTTGAGGTCGTTGGTCAGTTCCACGCCATCGACCACGATGCGACCCTGCTGGTGCTCTTCCAGGCGGTTGAGGCAGCGGATGGTGGTGGACTTGCCGGAGCCCGACGGGCCGCACAGCACGATACGCTCGCCCTGCTTGACGTTCAGGTTGATGTCTTTCAACACGTGGAACTGGCCGTACCACTTGTTGACGCCCTGCATCTGAATAATGCCTTCAGGGCTCACAGGCTGTTTGATCGCTTCACTCATAAACTACGCTCCTAACGCTTGTGGCCAGTGTCCAGCTTGCGTTCCAAATGCATGGAATAGCGGGACATACCAAAACAGAAAATCCAGAACACCAGGGCGGCGAACACATAGCCTTCAGTGGCCATGCCCAGCCATTTCGGGTCGGCGGCAGCTTGTTTCACGCTGTTGAGCAGGTCGAACAGGCCGATGATGATTACCAGGCTCGTGTCCTTGAACAACGCAATGAAGGTGTTGACGATACCCGGGATCACCAGCTTCAAGGCTTGCGGCAGAATCACCAGGCCCATGCTGCGCCAGTACCCCAGGCCCATCGCCGCGGCCGCTTCGTACTGGCCCTTGGGAATGGCTTGCAGGCCGCCGCGCACCACTTCGGCCACATAGGCCGACTGGAACAGGATCACCCCGATCAGTGCTCGCAGCAGCTTGTCGAAGTTCATGCCTTCGGGCAGGAACAGCGGCAGCATCACCGACGACATGAACAGCACCGTGATCAACGGCACACCGCGCCAGAACTCGATGAAGGTCACGCAGACCACCCGGATCGCCGGCATGTTCGAACGCCGGCCCAGGGCCAGGACGATACCCAGCGGCAGTGCGCCGACGATACCGACGGTGGCGATCACCAACGTCAGCATCAGGCCGCCCCACTGGCTGGTCGCCACGGCATCCAGACCGAAAACGCCACCGTGCAACAGGCACCAGGCAATGATCGGGTACAGCACCAGGAAGCTCAGGCCGTAGATCGCCTTGCGCGGGAAGCGCGAGATGAACAGCGGTGCCACGCCGAGCACTGCCGCCCACACGGTCAGGTCTACGCGCCAGCGCAGGTCCACCGGGTAGTAGCCGTACATGAACTGGCCGAAGCGCTGCTGGATGAACACCCAGCAGGCGCCCTCCTTCGTGCAGTCGGCACGAGTGGTACCGACCCAGTTGGCATCGAGGATCGCCCATTGCAGCAGCGGCGGTACGATCAGGTAGATCAAGTAGAACGCGAACAACGTCAGCAGCGTGTTGAGCCAGCTGGAGAACATGTTGGCGCGCATCCACGCTACCACGCCGATGCTACTGCTCGGCGGGGGCATGTCAGGTTTGAAAGTATGAGTCGTCATGCGCGTTTCCTCACCGCTCGATCAGCGCAATGCGCTTGTTGTACCAGTTCATCAGCAAGGAAATGCTGATACTGATCGCCAGGTACACACTCATGGTGATCGCGATCACCTCGATGGCCTGGCCGGTCTGGTTCAACACCGTGCCGGCAAACAACGACACCATTTCCGGGTAGCCGATACCGGCAGCCAGGGAGGAGTTTTTCGCCAGGTTCAGGTATTGGCTGGTCAACGGTGGAATGATCACGCGCAGGGCTTGCGGGATGATCACCTTGCGTAGGGTCGGACCGTTGCGCAGCCCCAGGGAGCGGGCCGCTTCGGTCTGGCCGTGGCTCACCGACTTGATGCCCGAACGCACGATTTCGGCGATGAACGCCGCGGTGTACACGGTCAAGGCGAGGGTCAAGGCCAACAGTTCAGGAATCAGAACCCAACCACCGACGAAGTTGAAACCCTTGAGCTCCGGCATTTCCCAGTGCACCGGCGCACCAAAGAGCAGCGCGCTCACGGCCGGGATCACCAGGAACAGCGCCAGGCCGGCCCAGAATTTATGGAACGGTTCACCGGTCGCTTCGAAACGCTTGTTGGCCCAGCGGGCCATCAGCACGATAGCGACAATCGCCAGCACGATGCTGATCACGAACGGCCAGAACCCTTCGGCCACCAGCGCGGCAGGCATGTTCAGGCCGCGGCTGCTGACAAAGAAGGTGTCGCCGAAGTTATGGGCGGCTCGCGGTCCCGGCATGCTCAGGAACACGGCAAAGTACCAGAACAGGATCTGCAGCAGTGGCGGGATGTTGCGGAAAACCTCCACATAAACGGTTGCCAGCTTGGCGATGATCCAGTTCTGCGACAACCGCGCCACGCCGACGATGAAGCCGAGGATGGTCGCCAGGATCACGCCGATGAACGTCACCAGCAGCGTGTTGAGCAAACCGATGACAAAGACGCGGGCATAGCTGTCCGCTTCGGTGTAGTCGATCAGGTGTTGGGCAATGCCGAAGCCGGCACTGCGTTCCAGGAAGCCGAAACCGGAAGTGATGCCCCGGTGCGCGAGGTTGGTCTGCGTGTTGTCGAACAGAAACCAGCCCAGCGAAATGACCGCCACGATGGTGACGATCTGAAATACCCACGCACGCACTCGTGGATCGCTGAGGCTGAGCCTCTGCTTAGGTGCGCCGATTGAATTTTGCATGAAGTGCCCCGCAAGGAATGGAACAGAACATCACCCGGTGGTTGGCCCACCGGGTGACAGAACCATCAGCGCACTGGTGGTGCGTATTGGATGCCGCCAGCGTTCCACAGAGCGTTCAGGCCGCGGTCGATTTCCAGCGGAGTGCTCTTGCCGAGGTTGCGCTCGAACATTTCACCGTAGTTGCCGACTTGCTTGACGATCTGCACGACCCAGTCTTTCGGCAGTTTCAGATCCTTGCCGTATTCACCGTCAGCGCCGAGCATACGAGCCACGTCCGGGTTCTTGGTGGATTTGGCTTCAGCCTCGACGTTTTTCGAGGTCACGCCAGCTTCTTCAGCATTGAGCAGTGCGTAGCCAGTCCAGCGGACGATGGCCAGCCACTCGTCGTCACCGTTACGCACGACTGGGCCCAGGGGTTCCTTGGAAATGGTTTCCGGCAGAACCACATAGTCCTTCGGCGAAGCCAGCTTGCTGCGCTGGGCGAACAGTTGGGACTTGTCGGAGGTCAGCACGTCGCAACGACCGGATTCCAGCGACTTGGCGCTTTCATCGGAGGTGTCGAAGGTGATCGGGGTGTACTTCAGGCCGTTGGCGCGGAAGTAGTCGGAAACGTTCAGCTCGGTGGTGGTACCGGCCTGGATGCAGATGGTTGCACCGTCCAGTTCCTTGGCGCTCTTGACGCCCAGCTTGTTGTTGGCCAGGAAGCCGATCCCATCGTAGTAGGTGATGAAACCTGGGAATTTCAGGCCCATGCCCGCGTCACGGGAGCTGGTCATGGTGGAGTTGCGCGAGAGCATGTCGATTTCGCCGGACTGCAGCGCGGTGAAGCGCTCCTTGGCGTTCAACTGGCTGAACTTGACCTTGGTCGCATCGCCGAATACCGCAGCGGCAACGGCACGGCAGAAGTCAGCGTCGATACCGACGATCTTGCCGGTCGAATCAGGCACCGAGAAACCCGGCAAACCATCACTCACACCACATTGCACAAAACCTTTCTTCTGCACGGCATCCAGGGTTGCACCCGCCTGAGCGAACCCGCTGACACCGAGTACTGCTGCCGCAGTCACGACTGCCAGGGTGGATTTCAGTAACTTCATTCAAACCTCCAGTTTTGCTCTTGTTGTGTCGGAGCTCGAGTCCTGTCGCACCCTTTTGAGGCATTGCCGACCCTTGTTGGCTTTTTTTAGGGTCAACCGACGTCTGGACCTTCGCTATGAGTCTAATAATGAGGATGTCCGTAAACAGTGGTCATGCCCATCTCTCACCAATCGGCCGAACGGGCTGTAGCCCTTCACGTTCGCGAAGCCCGTAGCGGCTGCTGGCGAACATTCATCACCGGATTTCTGATATCCCATGCGGCGCGTCTAACTGATAGTGTTACCGCGCAGCGTAAGAATCATCACTCAGCAACCCCATAGCAAAGCCCGTACCAGACCGCTGCGCTTAGGCCATGTAGAACACGTCAAGACAAAAACTTTCAACTTTGCGACATCTAATTAACTGAGGCACCGGGAGCGCACTGTAATCACGCACTGATTGGGCGCACCCGCACAGATTTGGAGCACAACCATGACCGACCCCTTGATTCTCGAGCCCAGCGGCACTGTTGACGCGTGCGTTATCTGGCTCCACGGCCTGGGCGCCGATCGTTATGATTTCCTGCCGGTGGCCGAAATGCTGCAGCAAAAACTGCTCACCACACGTTTCGTTCTACCCCAGGCGCCAACCCAGCCAGTCACGATCAACGGCGGCTATGAGATGCCCAGTTGGTACGACATTCGCGCCTTGAGCCCGGCGCGAGCCATTGACGAACAACAACTCGAAGCCTCGGCGCAACGGGTCATCGACCTGGTCGAAACCCAGCGAGCCAGCGGAATAGACGCCTCGCGGATTTTCCTCGCCGGTTTTTCCCAAGGAGGCGCGGTGGTCTATCACACCGCCTTCGTGAAATGGCAGGGGCCACTGGGCGGCGTGATCGCGCTGTCTACCTATGCACCGACGTTCAGCGATGAACTGCAATTGTCGGCCAGCCAGCAACGCATTCCGGTCCTGGCCCTGCACGGCCAATACGACGAAGTGGTACTCAACCCGATGGGCCGGACCGCAAAAGAGTATTTGAAGCAGCATGGTGTCACCGTGACATGGCAGGAATACCCAATGGGCCACGAAGTGTTACCCGAGGAGATTCATGACATCGGCACCTGGCTGGCCGAACGGTTGCGCTAAGAGGCCAAACGCCACGCCGGTCCTTTGACGATCCCACTACGCCGCGCCCGTTTCTTGCATTACACTGGCCGGCGTACATTCCTTAACCAATCGATGAGATGACCGTGCTCAAAGCACTCAAGAAGATGTTCGGTAAAAGCGAGGCCGAGCAACTCGTGCCTGGCTCCACTGCGCCGACCCACGGCCCGAGCCGTACCGATGCGCAACAACCGCGCCGGACGGCCCCCGTCGCACAGGCGAAAAAAGAACCCGTCGCCCAGCCTGTTACGCCCCCCGAGCCCGAGACACCACGCAACGAAGCCCCCCGGCCGCGCCGCGAACGCGCACCGAAACCGCCGGTCGTCGCCTGGAAACTCGAGGACTTCGTCGTAGAACCCCAGGAAGGCAAGACGCGCTTCCACGACTTCAAGCTAGCCCCGGAACTGATGCATGCCATCCAGGACCTGGGTTTCCCGTATTGCACGCCGATCCAGGCGCAGGTGCTGGGTTTCACCCTCGCCGGCAAGGACGCCATCGGTCGCGCCCAGACCGGCACCGGCAAGACCGCCGCGTTCCTGATTTCCATCATCACCCAGTTGCTCCAGACCCCGCCGCCCAAGGAACGCTACATGGGCGAACCACGGGCGCTGATCATCGCGCCGACCCGCGAGCTGGTGGTGCAGATCGCCAAGGACGCCGCCGACCTGACCAAGTACACCGGCCTGAACGTCATGACGTTCGTGGGCGGCATGGATTTCGACAAGCAGCTCAAGCACCTCGAAGCCCGCCATTGCGACATCCTGGTCGCCACGCCGGGCCGTCTGCTGGACTTCAACCAGCGCGGCGACGTGCACCTGGACATGGTCGAAGTGATGGTGCTGGACGAAGCCGACCGCATGCTCGACATGGGTTTCATCCCGCAAGTGCGCCAGATCATTCGCCAGACCCCACCCAAAAGCGAACGCCAGACCCTGCTGTTCTCCGCCACCTTCACCGAGGACGTGATGAACCTGGCGAAGCAGTGGACCACCGACCCGGCCATCGTCGAGATCGAAGCCGAGAACGTCGCCAGCGAAAACGTCGAGCAACATATCTACGCGGTCGCCGGTGCCGACAAGTACAAGCTGCTCTACAACCTGGTCAACGACAACGGTTGGGAGCGCGTGATGGTGTTCGCCAACCGCAAGGACGAAGTGCGGCGCATCGAAGAACGCCTGGTGCGCGATGGCGTCAACGCGGCCCAGCTCTCGGGCGACGTGCCCCAGCACAAGCGCATCAAGACCCTCGAAGGTTTCCGCGAGGGCAAGATCCGCGTGCTGGTTGCCACCGACGTGGCCGGTCGCGGCATCCACATCGACGGTATCAGCCACGTGATCAACTTCACCCTGCCGGAAGTCCCGGACGACTACGTGCACCGTATCGGTCGTACCGGGCGTGCCGGGGCCGCCGGGGTGTCGATCAGCTTCGCCGGTGAAGACGACTCCTACCAGTTGCCGTCGATCGAGGCGTTGCTGGGGCGCAAGATCAGTTGTGAAATGCCACCGACCCACCTGTTGCGACCGGTCGAGCGCAAGCGCCCTTAACCGTCTCCACAGAGCAAAAAGCGCAGCCAGGACAGGCTGCGCTTTTTTTTGCCTCGGGATATTGCTCGACCAAACTAAAAGTCCATAATGGACAAATTAGTTTACAAAGTACCCGGAGCCTCCATGCCCAGCACGCCCTATGTGATGACCCAAGCCCAAGTCAGTGAACTGCTCGGGCAAATCGACGTGCCGCACATCCTGCGCCAGCTGTTTCGTGATCTGGCGGCCGGGCAAGCGGTGCAACCGCCCCAACAATGGGTGGTGTTTCCCAAAGGCGCCGGGGACTTCATCAACTACCTGGGCGTGTTGGCGCAAGACCAGGTCTATGGGGTCAAGACCTCGCCCTATATCGTGCGCGAGCAAGGCCCATTGGTGACCGCCTGGACCTTGCTGATGTCGATGCAGACCGGCCAGCCGCTGCTGCTCTGCGACGCCGCCGAGCTGACCACCGCCCGTACCGCCGCCACCACCGCCGTCGCCGTCGATGCCCTCGCCCCGCACAACGCCAGGCGCCTGGCGGTCATCGGCAGCGGCGCGGTGGCCCAGGCGCACGTGCACTACGTCAAGAACCTGCGGGACTGGCAAGGCATCCGCCTCTACTCGCCAGGCCTGAAAACCAAGTCGGCACAGGAACGTGCCTCGCTCACCGGCCTGGACCCGCGCCTGCACATCGCCGACACCCTCGAAGCGGCGCTGCACGACGCCGATGTGGTGATGCTCTGCACTTCGTCCGCCAAAGCCGTGCTCGACCCGCGGACCTTGGACAAACCGGCGCTGATCACCTCCATCAGCACCAACGCCCCACGCGCCCACGAAATACCGCCCCAGCGCCTCAACGACATGGACGTGTTCTGCGACTATCGTCAGACCACCCCGGGCTCGGCCGGTGAAATGCTGATCGCCGGTGAACAGCACGGCTGGGAGGCGTCGCGCATCGTCGGCGACTTGCCTGAATTGCTCAGCGAACACGTGGCGCGTCCCGATTACCAACGCCACGTGTTCTTCCGCTCCATCGGCCTGGGGCTGGAGGATGTTGCGCTGGCGAATGCGCTGTACCGACTTCGCACCTGACACACCCCAGTTTCCCTTGTGGGAGCGAGCCTGCTCGCGATAGCGGTTTATCGGATAAATATATGTGGCTGACACTCCGCTATCGCGAGCAGGCTCGCTCCCACAGGACTGCACTAACACCCGGCAATGTGCTCTACAGGAGAGCTTCATGACCTCAGCAGACTTCATCATCATCGGCGGCGGCATTGCCGGTGCTTCCACCGGTTACTGGCTGGCGCCCCATGGCCGGGTGATTGTGCTCGAACGCGAGTCCCATCCGGCCTATCACTCCACCGGACGTTCGGCGGCGCTGTACTCCGCCGCCTACGGCACCCCGCAGGTGCGGGCGCTGACCCAGGCCAGCCGGGACTTTTTCGACGCCCCGCCGGCCAGCTTCTGCGAGCACCCGTTGCTAAGTCCTCGGGGCGAAATGACCGTGGATTTCACCGGCGACCCGGCCGAGCTGAACAACCAGTACCTGAGCGCCAAGGCCACGGTGCCGCAAATGCAACTGCTCAGCGCCGATGAAGCCTGTGTGCGGCTGCCGATCCTGCGGCGGGACAAGGTCCACGGGGCGATCCATGACCCGACGGCCTGCGACATCGACACCGACGCCCTGCACCAGGGCTACTTGCGCGGTATTCGCCGCAATGGCGGTGAAGTGCACACCGACAGCGAAGTGCTGGGCCTGAGCCGCGACGACCAGGGACTTTGGCAGGTGAAGACAGCCAGCCAACGCTTCACCGCCCCCATCGTGATCAACGCTGCCGGTGCCTGGGCCGATCAGGTGGCCGACCTGGCTGGTGCCCGAAAGCTGGGGCTGCAACCCAAGCGGCGTGCGGCATTCATCTTCGCCGGCCCCGAAGGCGTGGATATCCATGACTGGCCGATGCTGGTGAGCCTGGACGAATCCTTCTACATGAAGCCCGACGCCGGCATGTTCCTCGGCTCGCCGGCGAACGCCGACCCGGTGGAGCCTCACGACGTTCAGCCGGAAGAGCTGGACATCGCCATGGGCATCTACCAGATCGAAGAAGCCACCACCCTGACCATCCGCCGCCCGACCCGCACCTGGGCCGGATTGCGCAGTTTCGTCCACGACGGTGACCTGGTGTCCGGTTTCGATCCACAGGTGCCCGGACTGTTCTGGGTCGCGGCCCAGGGCGGCTACGGCATCCAGACGTCACCGGCCATGGGCCAGGCCAGCGCGGCGCTGGTGCGTGGCGAACCGCTGCCCGAAGCCCTGGCCCGTTTCGGCCTGAGCAGCGCCATGCTCTCCCCCAAGCGCTTGGGGTGAGCCAACCGGCGTGACGCATCGCCACGATTGCGGCACACTTCCCGCGCCCCTGTTCCACGGGGCGCTGACGCTGCCTGGAGCCCTGTCATGACCGCTTCGCCATCCGATCCGGCGCTGGAAAACTTCCGCACCATCGCCGACGCCATCGCCACGCTGTTCTATCCCCACGCCGAAGTGGTGCTGCACGACCTGCGCAGCCAGAAAGTCGATTACATCGCCAATAACCTGTCCAAGCGCGAAATTGGCGATGACTCGTCCCTGGAAGACATGCTCAGTGAGGACGTCAACGAACGTAACATCGGGCCGTACGAGAAACTGAACTGGGACGGACAGAAAATTCGCAGCCTCAGCAGCGTCCTGCGCGACGCCCACGGTCATCCGCTGGCGGTGCTGTGCATCAACCTGAATATTTCGCTGTTCGAGAATGCCAAGGCCGCGTTGGATTTGTTCCTGTCGCCGGGCAAGTTGATTCCCCAGCCGGATTCACTGTTTCGCGATGACTGGCAGGAACGGATCAACACCTTCCTCCACGCCTGGATGCGCGAGCGTCAGCTGAGCCTGAACCTGTTGACCCGCGATCACAAACGCGAGCTGGTGCTGGCGCTGCATGCCGAAGGCGCCTTCAAGGGCAAGAGCGCGTCCAACTATGTGGCCAATGTGCTGAACATGGGACGGGCGACGGTGTACAAGCATTTGAAGGAGTTGAAGAGCTGAGGTTTTGAGTTGCCTGGTCTGGCCTCATCGCGAGCAAGCTCGCTCCCACATTTGATCTCATTGCACACAGATATCGTGTACGACACCAATCCTCTGTGGGAGCAAGCCTGCTCGCGATAACGATCAGTCAGTCGCCATAGATATCCGACTTGAAATACTTGGCCTGGATCTCCTGGTACTTCCCATTGGCCCGAATCCCATCGATGGCCTTGTTCAAGTCCGCCACCAGTTGGGTATTGCCCTTGCGCACCGCGATACCGGCGCCCTCACCGACGTATTTCGGGTCTTTGAGTTCGGGACCGACAAACGCGTAACCCTTGCCACGGGGCATCGACAGGAAGTCTTCCAGCGGGATGGTATCGGCGAAAACCGCGTCCAGGCGACCGGACGCCAGGTCCATGTAGATTTCTTCGTTGTTGCTGTAGCGCTTGACCGTCACACCCTTGGGTTCGAGCACTTCAGTGGCGTAGCGGTCGGTGGTGGTGGCCCGTTGCACACCCACGGTCTTGCCCTTGAGGCTGGCGTACTGATCATCGACCACCGCCCCTTCCTTCATGACCAGGCGCGAGGAGGTGAAGTAGTACTTGTGGGTGAAATCCACCGACTTCTTGCGCTCTTCGGTGATGGTCATGGACGACAGCGCCAGGTCGATCTTCTTCACCTTGAGCGACGGAATCAGCCCGTCGAACTCACCCTCGATCCATTGGCACTTGACCTCCATCTGCGCGCACAGGGCATTGCCGATGTCGTAGTCGAACCCCTCGATTTTCCCTTCCGAGGTCTTGGAAGCGAACGGCGGATAAGCTGCCTCGATGCCGATGCGCAAGGTTTTCTCAGCGGCGAACAGGCTGCTGGAGGCCAACAGGCTCAAGGCCAGGCCGGTGATGAGGGGGAATTTGCTCATGATGTTCTCTCGCGGGTTGTTGTTGGTCTGGCAGAGAAAGGTGGACGCGGCTACTTGTACTTATAAATCCATACTGGACTTTAATGTACACATCGTCAATCGGCGGGCGGGGGGATGTGATGGGTGGCTGATGGCCTCATCGCGAGCAAGCTCGCTCCCACACTGGATCTTTATGCATCAAGGATCCCCTGTGGTAGCGAGCTTGCTCGCGATGACGGACTCATTACTTGCGAAAAACTACAGGGGGACTTACTGCTTCCAGCGATCCGCCGCCGCATGATCACTGTCCCGCCCTTCAACCCAGCGCGGGCCGTCGACGGTGTTTTCCTTTTTCCAGAACGGCGCACGGGTCTTGAGGTAGTCCATGACAAAGGCGCAGGCGTCGAACGCCGCCTGGCGATGAGCACTGGCGGCCGCGACGAAGACTATCGGCTCGCCCGGTTCCAGGGCACCGATGCGGTGCAGCACTTCCAGCTTGAGCAACGGCCAGCGCTGCTCGGCCTCGGTGGCGATCTTGCCCAAGGCCTTTTCAGTCATGCCCGGATAGTGCTCCAGAAACAGCCCGGACACATCAAGGCCGTCATTGAAGTCGCGCACGTAACCGACGAAGCTCACCACCGCCCCCACGCCGACATTGGCGGCGTGCATCGCGTTGACTTCGACGCCCGGGTCGAACGGTTCGGCCTGCACACGAATCGCCACGGCTCAACCTCCGGTCACGGTAGGAAAGAACGCCACTTCGTCACCGTCCGCCAGGGGCTCGTCGAGCTGGCACAGGTCTTCGTTGCGTGCGCACATCAGGTTCTGCTCTGTCAGCACCTCGGCTCCGTCGCGCTGGGCGAGCAGCGCGCGTACATCGTCGACCGTGGCGAACTCGCCTTCTACCCTGATCGAATCCACGCCGAGCGCTTCACGGTAACGAGCAAAGAACTTCACAGTGATGTTCATGATGCATCCGCCTGGAAGTGGCCGCTCTTGCCGCCGAGCTTTTCCAGCACCCGTACGCCTTCGATGGTCATGCCACGGTCGACGGCCTTGCACATGTCGTAGATGGTCAGCGCCGCAACGCTGGCGGCGGTGAGGGCTTCCATCTCCACGCCGGTCTGGCCCGACAGCTTGCAGCGGGCGACGATGCGCACCCGCTCCTCTCCTTCGGCCGTGAGCTCGACCTTGACGCTGGTGAGCAGCAACGGATGGCAGAGCGGAATCAGGTCGCTGGTTTTTTTCGCGGCCTGGATACCGGCGATGCGCGCGACGGCGAACACATCGCCCTTGGGGTGACCGCCGCTGACGATCATCTGCAGCGTGTCGGGCAACATGCGCACAAAGGCCTCGGCCGTGGCTTCACGGAACGTCACGGCCTTGTCGGTCACATCGACCATGTTGGCGCGACCTTGGGAATCGAGATGGGTCAGCACAGGGTTACTCCTGATCGGGAGCCTCGATTGTAAACCTGTGGGTCAGATTCCGGCAGGGTTGATTGTCGCACCCCACTTGCGTATCGGACTCGAAAGTCAGCGCAAAACCTTGTGGGAGCGAGCTTGCTCGCGATGGCGGCGGGTCAGACACTTATTTTTTATCTGATACACCGTCATCGCGAGCAAGCTCGCTCCCACAGTTTTTTTGTACGACCATAAAAAACCGGGCGGCTTGAAGGCCGCCCGGTTGGGTTACAGGTGGGATTCGGCGTATTCGGCCAGGATCGAGCGCGGTACGCCCTGCAGGGTGATGTGGACCCCGTTGGGGAAGTCCTTGAAGCGTTCGGTCAGGTAGGTCAGCCCGGAGCTGGTCGCGGACAGGTAAGGGGTATCGATCTGCGCCAGGTTACCCAGGCACACCACTTTGGAACCGGCGCCGGCACGGGTGATGATGGTTTTCATCTGGTGCGGGGTCAGGTTCTGGCATTCGTCGATCAGGATCAGGCTCTGCTGGAAGCTGCGCCCGCGAATGTAGTTGAGGGATTTGAACTGCAACGGCACTTTGCTGAGGATGTAGTCGACGCTGCCATGGGTGCTTTCGTCATCCATGTGCAAGGCTTCGAGGTTGTCGGTGATCGCCCCCAGCCACGGCTCCATTTTCTCCGCCTCGGTGCCGGGCAGGAAACCGATCTCCTGGTCCAGGCCCTGCACGCTGCGGGTGGCGATGATGCGCCGGTAGCGCTTGCTGACCATGGTCTGCTCGATGGCGGCGGCCAGGGCCAGGATGGTCTTGCCGGAACCGGCGGCGCCGGACAGGTTGACCAGGTGGATATCCGGGTCGAGCAAGGCGAACAGGGCCAGGCTCTGGTAGATGTCGCGAGGCTTGAGGCCCCAGGCTTCCTGGTGCAGCAGCGGTTCCTGGTGCAGGTCGAGGATCAGCAGTTTGTCGACCTGGATTTCCTTGATCCAGCCGACGAAGCCTTGTTCGTCGATGATGAACTCGTTGATGTGCACGGCCGGCAGGTTGTCGATCAATTGCACCTGGTGCCAGGTGCGGCCATGGTCCTGGCGAGTCTCGACCTTGCTCACACGGTCCCAGAAGGAGCCGGTCATGGTGTGGTAGCCGTTGGGCAACAGCGAAACGTCGTCAACCAGTTGGTCGGTGCTGTAGTCCTCCGCCGCGATCCCACAGGCGCGGGCCTTGAGGCGCATGTTGATGTCTTTGGTCACCAGCACCACGGACTGGTCCTTGTTGCGCGCGTGCAGGTCGATCAACTGGTTGATGATGATGTTGTCGTTCAGGTGTTCGGGCAGCACCAGGTTGGGTTCGGTGCGCTTGCTCATCAGGATCGAAAGCAAGCCCTTGGGACCACTTTTGCCGCGCTGGATCGGCACGCCGAGCTCTACGTCTTCCGGGGAGGCATCCCCCAGGGTCTTGTCGATCAGGCGGATCGCCTGCCGGCATTCGGCCGCAACACTGTGGTGCCCGCTCTTGAGCTTGTCCAGCTCCTCAAGCACGGTCATCGGGATGGCGACGTGGTGTTCTTCGAAGTTCAGGAGCGCGTTTGGATCGTGGATCAATACGTTGGTATCGAGTACATAGAGGATTGGCTGGTTGGAGGAAAGGCTACGTCCGTGGTCATCCATACTCGGTCACCTATGTGGGGGCCATTCGACGCAATACCGTGACAGTGCTGCGCCTCGAGGTAGCCACCGAATCCACCCGCGAGGGTTCAGGTGAACTGCACACAATCTGGGTCTTGGAAGACGCCACCTGTGTTGCAGGTTTCGGCGGTCTGACTTCTTGATACTCCAAAAACCATGACAGGAAAAAGCACTTTGACGCTTTTTTGAAGTTTATTTTTCAGAGTGACGAATAACCCTTGGCGTACCGCCGTCGCGCCGTTAAAGTCGGAAGTCCGGTTGTCATGAATCTGTTCCGGATTTTCCTCCTTCCCCAATGTTTCCGGGCCTTTCCCGGTTTCAGCGAAACGCCTCCTGACAGTCCGCCCACCCGATCCCGCTCTGCGCCGTCTGCGCCATGAGCCAGGGCATCGCCGTTTTCACCCCATCCTGCTTGGCGTTGAAATTGATCACCCCGTGGCGCCACAGCAGCATCAGGGTCAGCACACGCTGGGCGCTTTGCTCAGGCTTGAGCCGATTGCCGCTATCCTGGGGATCGATGTCCCACAGCGCCACCTGCAGGCCCTGCTGTCGGAAAAACCCTTCGGCATCGCCACGGCGCTGGCCTTGGGGCGGCCGGAACAACGGCACATAATTTTCGGGCAGCTTGCCCTTGACCAGCTCGACACTGCGCCGGACCGAGTCTTGCCAGTCCTGCCAATGACTGTGGGAACGGAACTCCCAGCCCTGCACACCTACGCACTGCCCTGCATACAACATCTGGAGACTGTTGACCGAGCGCTCTTCCAACCGCGCCTGGATGTCCTTGCCCAGCACGAAGAAGGTGCCGTTCATGTTCGCCTTGCGCAGGTAGTCGGTCAGCCACGGGGTGTTGTCCGGCACGACGTTGGCGGCGCTGTCGAAGGTCAACAGGAACAGCCGGTCGTTCATCTCCTCGCCGTTGCGCTCGTATTCGCCAAAACGGGCGATTTCACTGCTGGTTTGCGGGAAAAGCGCGGCTTTACGTAGCAGTTCATCACGATATTGCGTATGAAAGATCTGGCTCGGTGCCGCCCATTTGATGTAGTAGGAGTCGTCATCGAGATGGAACCTGCGGGCCTCTTCACGCAGGGTCGCCATGTCCTCGACCAGGTAACAGAAGGACGCATCCTGATCGCAACTGCGCTGGGCGAAGTTGTAGTTGCTCAGCAACCGTTGCCACAGCCGGGCACGAAGAGCGTCGATCGCGACCATATTGACCGTGCGCAGCCCCAGGTACTGCTTGAGCGCGATTTCGTCCATGGCATCGACGTCCAGCAAGCCCCGGGCGAACATCAGGATCTCGGCCCGCGAGGCCACGTCGAACAGCGTCGGGCTGGTGAGTTGTTCCGGCCAGGTCGTGCGGTCCAGGGTGGCGACGTCGTTGGGCGCCGCGAGGGCGCCGAAGCTCAACAGCCAGGCCGATAACACAAGGGCGATGCGCAAAAGGGATGTCTCCATAACGAAACCCGCGCGGCATCATAGCCGATCTGTGACGAGGGGATTTATCCCCGCTGGGCTGCGCAGCAGCCCCAACAAAAGTGGAATCAATCTGATTAATGAGATTGCCGTGATTCAGGCGACACGGTCCATCTGCGAGACTGCGTCATCGTTCATCGCGAGCAAGCTTTGCTCCCACAGCCCCCTCGCCACAAAAGCCCATCAATGCTCGCCCCATCCATCACCTATTGCCTCGATAGCTGGAGTCCACCCGGACAACCCCCTAGAATCGCCGAACCTTCAAGGAGACGATTGCATGCTGATGGTGATTTCCCCCGCCAAGACCCTCGATTACGAAACACCGCCGGCCACCGCGCGCTTTACCCAGCCGCAGTACCTGGATCACTCCCAGGAACTGATCGAACAACTGCGCGCACTCTCGCCGGCACAGATCAGTGAACTGATGCACGTCTCCGACAAGATCGGCGGCCTCAATGCCGCGCGATTCGGCAGTTGGACGCCAGCGTTCACCCCAGCCAACGCCAAGCAGGCGCTGCTGGCCTTCAAGGGTGACGTGTACACCGGCCTCGATGCGCAAAGCTTTGGCGAAGCCGACTTCGACTATGCCCAGCAGCACTTGCGCATGCTCTCGGGGCTCTATGGCCTGCTGCGCCCACTGGACCTGATGCAACCCTATCGCCTGGAGATGGGCACGAAGCTGGCCAATGCCCGCGGCAAGGACCTGTATGCCTTCTGGGGCACGCGCATCAGCGAATGGCTGAACGAAGCCCTGGCCGAACAAGGCGATGACGTCCTGTTGAACCTGGCGTCCAATGAATACTTCTCGGCGGTCAAGCGCAGCGCACTGAAAGCGCGCGTCATCGATACCGAATTCCGCGACTTGAAAAATGGCCAGTACAAGATCATCAGCTTCTACGCCAAAAAGGCCCGGGGCCTGATGAGTCGTTTCGTCATTGAAGAGCGTATCAACGACCCTGCGGCACTCCGCCAATTCGATGTTCAGGGTTATCGCTTCAATGCACTACAGTCGAGCCAGGACAAACTAGTGTTCTTGCGCGATCATGCTCCCGAATAAGGCATAACCTTATATCGCCCCTGATCGGGGGCTTCGATCAAGCCCCGATCTGTCATCTTAGTTCCCCGCCTGTTTCGCCAGTTTCATGACGTCAATTAATCGCCCCACTCCCCCTCTAACTTTTCTTTCACTCGACACTCGTCAGTTTTTTGCGTAGTGGCACCGAAATTTTTTATAGGTAGTGGCACAAAACCATCTACCACTCCTAACTCCCCATTAATAAAGGATGAAACGGCAAGTGCCATCATATTGAGGGCAGTGCCATCTTGGATAATATTTCGAAAAATTTCGAAAATCGCGATGAGCGGATCGGAACTATGTGAAATTGCACGGCTCATACCACCCGTAACGATTCTCACGGAGCGTGTAAGAGATGACTTACACAGGCTGTCGATCCAAGTAACCAAGTTGTCATGGCAATTTAGCGAAACGGTCGCCTATCTGGATCCATCTTATAAAGGACAGGAGATAACGCACCATTACTATCCCCTACAAGGCCAAGGCTGCGCCCCTATAACGTGCTCACCCGAGCACACAAGCTTCTGATTTTGTGGGCTTTTGCCAGGAATCGGAGGTGAGAGACTTTTTGCACGAGCGTTCTTGATTTACAGGGACTGGCTGCATAACAGGGCAGGTCATAACAACTAGGCCGCTTTGCGCACAACTTGAGTGCACTTATTTAGACACTCGGAACTTAGTATGCCTGCACACGGCACTGTGGCGCCTGCATTCCACACTTCCGAGTGCTCGATGACCGCTGAACACTATTAACTCCGGCCATTTAATGGCGTGAAAACAGAGGTAAATGCGATGCGCATTAGCATATTTGGTTTGGGTTACGTCGGTGCAGTATGTGCCGGTTGCCTGTCTGCACGGGGCCATGATGTAGTTGGCGTGGATGTCGCCAAAGACAAAATCGACATGATCAACGCCGGTAAATCGCCGATCGTTGAACCGGGTCTTGGTGAGCTATTGGCGCAAGGCATTCAAACTGGCCGACTGCGCGGCACGACCAACTTCGCCGAGGCGATTCGCGATACTGACCTGTCGATGATCTGCGTCGGTACACCGAGCAAAAAGAACGGCGACCTGGAACTGAACTACATCGAAGCGGTGTGCCGCGAGATCGGTTTTGTCCTGCGTGACAAGACCACCCGCCACACTATCGTAGTTCGCAGCACCGTATTGCCGGGCACCGTGGCAAACGTTGTCATCCCGATTCTCGAAGACTGCTCCGGCAAGAAAGCCGGCGTCGATTTCGGTGTCGCGGTCAACCCTGAGTTCCTGCGTGAAAGCACCGCGATCAAGGACTACGACCAACCGCCGATGACCGTTATCGGTGAGTTCGACACCGCCTCCGGCGACGTCCTGCAGTCGCTGTACGAAGAGCTCGATGCGCCGATCATCCGCAAGGACATCGCCGTCGCCGAAATGATCAAGTACACCTGCAACGTGTGGCACGCCACCAAGGTGACCTTCGCCAACGAGATCGGCAACATCGCCAAGGCCGTCGGCGTCGACGGTCGTGAAGTGATGGACGTGGTCTGCCAGGACAAGACCCTGAACCTGTCCCAGTACTACATGCGCCCAGGCTTCGCCTTCGGCGGCTCCTGCCTGCCCAAGGACGTTCGCGCCCTGACCTACCGCGCCGGCGCCCTGGACGTGGAAGCACCGCTGCTCAACTCGCTGATGCGCAGCAACGAGTCCCAGGTGCAAAACGCCTTCGACATCGTTACCAGCCACGACAAGCGCAAGGTCGCCCTGCTGGGCCTGAGCTTCAAGGCCGGCACCGACGACCTGCGCGAAAGCCCGCTGGTGGAACTGGCGGAAATGCTGATCGGCAAGGGTTTCGACCTGAAGATCTACGACAGCAACGTCGAATACGCCCGCGTCCACGGTGCGAACAAGGATTACATCGAGTCGAAGATTCCTCACGTCTCGTCCTTGCTCAACGCCGACTTCGACTCGGTGATCGACAGCTCTGACATCATCATCCTGGGTAACCGCGACGAGAAGTTCCGCGCGCTGACCGAAAACGTACCGGAAGGCAAGCAGGTCATCGACCTGGTCGGCTTCATGTCCAAGGCCACCAACCCGAGTGGCCGGACCGAAGGCATCTGCTGGTAAGTCTGTTTGCCGGCCGGGGCATGCCCCGGCCGGCCTTTCGCCTGCCTTAACCCATCGGGCCGCCCACAAGGCCCGCCCGAGATAGAGACGGATGCAGATTATGCACAGGCTAAAGCACGGCCTGCTTCAGGCCGCCGGTTGGCTGTTTTACTTGAGTTTATTGATGGGCATCGCCATGGCGCTGCCCACGTCCACGTTCGACTCCGAATCCAAGGACTTCATCTTCCTGATCGGCGCCGTGGGCATCTGGCGTTACTCCATGGGAGCGACGCATTTCGTGCGCGGCATGATCTTCCTGTACATCGTCTACCCACACCTGCGCCGCAAGGTCCGCAAGCTGGGCAAGGCGGCGGATCCGTCCCACGTGTACCTGATGGTCACCAGCTTCCGGATCGATGCGCTGACCACTGCCCAGGTGTATGGCTCGGTGATCCGCGAGGCCATCGACTGCGGGCTGCCCACCACCGTGGTCTGCTCCATCGTGGAAATGTCCGACGAATTGCTGGTCAAGAGCCTCTGGACCCGCATGAACCCGCCTGAGCGAGTCAAGCTGGACTTCGTGCGTATTCCTGGCACCGGCAAGCGTGACGGCCTGGCCTACGGCTTCCGCGCCATCTCCCGCCACCTGCCGGACGACCGCGCCGTGGTCGCCGTGATCGATGGCGACACCGTGCTCGCCGAAGGCGTCGTGCGCAAGACCGTGCCGTGGTTCCAGCTGTTCGGCAACGTCGGCGGCCTGACCACCAACGAGTTCTGCGAAGTGCGCGGCGGCTACATCATGAGCGAGTGGCACAAACTGCGCTTCGCCCAGCGGCACATCAACATGTGCTCCATGGCCTTGTCCAAGCGCGTGCTGACCATGACCGGGCGCATGTCGGTGTTCCGCGCCACCGTGGTCACCAACCCGGACTTCATCGCCGACGTGGAAAGCGACTCGCTGCAACACTGGCGCCTGGGCCGCTTCAAGTTCCTGACCGGTGACGACAAGTCGAGCTGGTTCAGCCTGATGCGCCTGGGCTACGACACGTTCTACGTTCCCGACGCGGCGATCAACACCGTCGAGCATCCGCCGGAGAAGAGCTTCATCAAGGCCAGCCGCAAGCTGATGTTCCGCTGGTACGGCAACAACCTGCGGCAGAACTCCCGGGCCCTGGGCCTGGGCCTGCGCCGTCTGGGCCTGTTCACCTCGGTGGTGCTATTCGACCAGCGCGTGTCGATGTGGACTTCGCTGCTGGGCTTGACCGTGGCCTTGATCGCCAGCTTCAAGTACGGCACCGCGTTCATCCTGGTGTACCTGCTGTGGATCGGCATCACACGGTTGATCCTGACCTTGCTGCTGTCGTGCTCCGGTCACCGGATCGGCCCCGCCTACCCGGCGATTCTCTATTACAACCAGATCGTCGGCGCGTTGGTGAAGATCTACGTGTTCTTCCGCCTTGACCAGCAGTCCTGGACTCGCCAGCCCACCTCACTGACCCGTGATCTCGCCAGCTTTCAACGTTGGTTCAACACTTGGTCGTCTCGGACCATGACCTTCTCCGCCGGCAGCATTTTTGTCGCCGTGCTGCTGACGATGGTCTGACCGGACTTGAATGAATTAACTAGGAAATCGCCCCTATGAACACCGCCGTGAATGTCAACGTAGTGCATGAATCCGAAGCCCAGCGCCAACATGCCCGGGTCAAAATCCCGGCCAAGCTGCGCTTCTTCGGCCCCGACCGTACGCCCATGGAAGTCAAGGTCCTGGACCTGTCCGCCGGTGGGCTGTGCTTCAACGCCGGCCAACTGCCGCTCAAGGTTGGCGAGACCTACAAGGCTCGCCTGCAGTTCGTGATCGACAACCTTGGCCTGGCCATGGACGTGGAGTTGCAGATCCGTTCCTACGACCGCCAGACCGGCCGCACCGGTTGCCAGTTCCAGAACCTGGAGCCGCGGGACATCTCGACACTGCGTCACATCATCACCTCGCACCTGGCCGGCGACATCGTCGGTGTCGGTGACGTGCTGGCGACCCTGCAACGCGACAACTTCACCAAGGCCCGCAAGCAGAAAGACGAAAACGGCGGCATGAGTGCCTTGGGTCGCCTGCGCGCCGTGACCTTCAGCCTGGGGGTCTTCGTCGTTGGCCTGGCGGCGTTCGGTTTCATCTTCAAGTCGGTGTACGGCATGTACTTCGTCAGCCACGCCCAAGCCGGCCTGGTGAACGTACCGGGCATGGCCATCACCATGCCGCGCGACGGCACCGTGCAGAGCCTGGTCAAGACCGACGGTGTGGCCGCCAAAGGCGCCCCGCTGGCGACCTTCAGCACCAGCATGCTCGACGTGCTCAAGGGTCACCTGGACGACAACCAGTTGCAGCCGGCCAAGGTCGAGGAGCTGTTTGGCAAGCAAATGACCGGCACCCTGACCTCCCCGTGCGATTGCATCGTGGCCCAGCAAATGGTCGCCAACGGCCAGTACGCCAGCAAGGGCGACGTGATCTTCCAACTGGTCCCACGAGGCACCGAAGCCAACGTCGAAGCGCGCTTCTCCTATCGCCAGTTCAACGACGTGCGCCCAGGCACCCCGGTCAACTTCCAGGTCGCCGGCGAAGACACCCTCCGTACCGGCAAGATCGTCAGCAGCACCAGCCTGAAAAGCGAAGACCTGTCCTCCGATATCCGCGTGCTGATCAAGCCTGACGAACCGCTGGACAGCGCGCTGGCCGGCCGTCCGGTAGAAGTCACCAGCGACCGTGGCCCGAACCTGAACTGGCTGATCGACAAAGCCATGGCTGTCGGTATTTAAGTCGAGGATATGCCCGTGACCACTCCACAAAACAACAATGCACCGCATTCCCTGTGGGAGCGAGCTTGCTCGCGATGGGATCGACGCGGTCTGTCTGGTACACCGAGCGGCCTGCATCGCGAGCAGGCTCGCTCCCACACAGGATATGCGTTGTGTGCTCTGGCGCTGGCAGTCAGTCTCAGTGGCTGTGCCGGCCTGCCCGACCAGCGCCTGGCCAACGAAGCGCTCAAGCGCGGCGACACGGCGCTGGCGCAGCAGAACTACCAGCAACTGGCCGACCTGGGCTACAGCGAGGCCCAGGTGGGCCTGGCCGACATCCAGGTGGACAGCCGCGACCCCGAGCAGATGAAAAAAGCCGAGGCGACTTACCGCGCCGCGGCCGATATCTCGCCACGGGCCCAGGCTCGCCTGGGTCGCCTGCTGGTGGCCAAGCCCGGTTCCACCGAAGCGGAAAAACACGAAGCCGAAGGCCTGTTGAAGAAAGCCTTCGCCAACGGCGAAGGTAACACCCTGATCCCGCTGGCGATGCTGTACCTGCAATATCCCCACAGCTTCCCGAACGTCAACGCCCAGCAGCAGATCAGCCAATGGCGCAGCGCCGGCTACCCGGAAGCGGGCCTGGCGCAGATTCTGCTCTACCGCACCCAGGGCACCTACGACCAGCACCTGGATGAAATCGAGAAGGTCTGCAAGGCTGCGCTGGCGACCACGGACATCTGCTACGTCGAACTGGCCACGGTCTATCAGAAACGCGGCCAGCCGGAACAGCAGGCCGCATTGCTCAAGCAGATGCAGGACGGTCACGCCCGTGGCGTCGTATCCGCCCAGCGCGTGGACAGCGTCGCCCGTGTCCTGGCCGATGCCAGCCTGGGCAAGACCGACGAAAAGACCGCCCAGTCGTTGCTCGAAGGCATCGCCCCTGGCTACCCCGCAGCCTGGGTCAGCCTGGCGCAACTGCTCTACGACTTCCCGGAACTGGGTGACGTCGACAAGATGATGCAATACCTGGAAAACGGCCGCGCCGCCGACCAGCCTCGCGCCGAGCTGTTGCTGGGCAAGCTGTACTACGAAGGCAAGTGGGTCCCGGCCGATGCCAAGGCCGCCGAGGCGCATTTCCAGAAAGCCGTGGGCCGCGAAGTGGCCGCCGATTACTACCTCGGCCAGATCTATCGCCGCGGCTACCTGGGCCAGGTGTACTCGCAAAAAGCCCTGGACCACCTGCTCAAGGCCGCCCGCAACGGCCAGAACAGCGCCGACTTCGCCATTGCCCAGCTGTTCTCCCAGGGCAGGGGCACCAAGCCCAACCCGGTCAACGCTTATGTGTTCAGCCAGTTGGCCAAGGCGCAGAACACCCCGCAAGCCATCGAGCTAGCCCAGACCCTCGAAGCACAATTACCGCCGGAACAACTTGCACAAGCGCAACGCCTGCTACAACAAGAGCAGGCCATTCGCGGCGCAATGAGCCCCGATACGCTGGAACTGCAAGCCCTAAAAGAAGATGACGGCGAGGAACCTCTATGAAGCTTTTGAAGCTCAATCCTTTTGTGCAGGCTGGTATTGGCCTGTCGTTTGCTCTGCTGTGGTCCTGCCCGACCCTGGCGGCACTGACCGAGAGCAAGAATTTCGGCCTGGAAGTGAAGATCACCGGCCAGTCCGAAGACGACCGTGACCTCGGCACCCAGAGCGGTGGCGACGTCAACGGTGTCGGCCTGGACCTGCGTCCCTGGGTCTACGGTGAAAGCGAAAGCGGTGCCTGGAGCGCCTATGCCATGGCCCAGGCCGTGACGTCCTCCGACATCATCGAGACCGACACCCTGCAACAGTCCGATGGCAGCACCCAGCAAACCGACAGCGGCGATCGCGAAGCCAAGAAAAGCTACCTGGCCATGCGCGAGTTCTGGATCGGCTACCGCGGCCTGACCCCCTACCCGGGCGAGCAGTTGAAGTTCGGTCGCCAACGCCTGCGCAACGACGACGGCCAATGGCGCGACACCAACATCGAAGCCCTGAACTGGACCTTCGACACCACCTTGCTGCGGGCCAACCTCGGCGTGGCCGAACGCTTCAGCGAATACCGCACCGACCTCAAGGAACTGTCCCCCAAGGACAAGGACCGCCTGCACGTCTATGGCGACGTGGGCTACCAGTGGATGCCAGGCCAGTGGGCCAGCATCCGTGCCCACCATTCCCATGACAACGGCAGCCTCGACTACCCGACCCCGGGCGAGCCCACCGACACCCTGGACAAGACCCAGAACGGCGACATCTCCTGGCTGGGCCTGGAAGCCAACAGCGATGCCTACAACTGGCGCAACACCAACACCGTCAACTACTGGGCCAGCATCACCGGCATGAGCGGCGAGCGCGACACCGTCAACCCGCTCAACGCCGACGGCACGCGCCCGACAGAAGCCAAGCACAGCGATGATGTGGACGGCTGGGCCACTGACCTGGGTATCCGCTTGCGTCTCGACCCGCAATGGCAAGTCGGTGCGGCCTATGCCCGCGCCAGCGACGAGTACCAACAGAACGGCCTGCAAAGCAACCGCTCGAACTTCACCGGCACCCGCTCGCGGGTCCACCGTTTCGGCGAAGCGTTCCGGGGCGAAATGGCCAACACCCAGAGCGCCAGCCTGTTCGGTTCCTGGCAGTTGCGTGACGAATACGATGCCAGCCTGGTGTACCACAAGTTCTGGCGCGTGGACGGCAACAAGCCCGTGGGCAGCAACGGCATCAACGCCGTGGAAAACAACACCGACGACGTGACCGGCGCGATCCTGTCCACCTCGACCCTGCCGCTGCGTGACGGTGACAAGGACCTGGGCCAGGAAGTCGACCTGGTGGTCACCAAGTACTTCAAGCAAGGCCTGCTGCCGGCCGCGCTGAGCCAGTCCATCGATGAGCCGTCGGCGCTGGTGCGCTTTCGTGGCGGTGTGTTCAAGCCAGGCGACGCCTACGGCAAAGAGGTCGATTCGTACATGCATCGCGCCTTTGTCGACGTGATCTGGCGCTTCTGATGCGAATGGCCATGGGAGTGCCCGATATGAACCGCTACCTCAGGAACAGCCAGGCGATGAAAGGTTCGATCAGCCTGTTGGTCGCAGCCATGCTGCTGGCTGGCTCGCCGGCGTTCGCCAACGTTGAACCGGCGGTCAAGCCGGGCAACGTGGTCAAGGAACTGCAACGGGCCAAGACCTACACGGTCAGCAGCGCGCCGACCGCACCGCTGGAATTGGCCAAGCCGACCCTGCCCGACCTCAAAGGCTTCACCGCCGAAGCGGCCGCGGCCAAGATCGTGCGCACCAAGCCCGGCAAGGTCAGCGTGCGCCGGATGATGCAGGAAAACGCCTTGAAGGACTTCATTGGCGGCGACAACAAGATGGCCGAGTGGGTCGTGCGCCAGCACGGTATCCCACAGGCCATCTTCCTCGACGATGGCTACATGAACCTCAAGGACCTGGCCAAGAAACAGCCCAAGTACATCATCGAAACCTCGCCGGGTGTCTACCTGGCGAGGATTCCGATCGTGGTCGGCCAGAAAGGCATCCTGGAGATCGACAAACAGACCCAGGAACTGCGCCTGTCCCAAGAGGGCGGCTCATTCCTGGTCAACGATGGCCAGATGTTCATCCGCGACACCAAGGTCACCGGCTGGCGCGAAAAGGACAACGGCCCTGCCACGTTCCGCTCGCCCAAGGAGTTCCGTCCATTCCTGCTGGCCTGGGGTGGCACCGAGACCTACATCGTCAACACCAAGATGGCCAGTTTCGGCTACGCCAACAGTAAGTCGTACGGGGTGAGTATTTCCCAGTACACGCCGAACATGGCCAAGGTCCTCAAGCGCCCGGAACCGACTGGCTGGATCATCGGTTCCGAGTTCTCGGACATGTGGTACGGCTTCTACTGCTATGAGACCCGCGACTTCGTGGTCAAGGGCAACACCTACAAAGACAACATCGTCTACGGCATCGACCCCCACGACCGTTCCCATCGGCTGATCATTGCCGACAACACCGTCTACGGGACCAAGAAGAAGCACGGGATCATTATTTCCCGAGAGGTCAACGACAGCTTCATTTTCAACAACCGCAGCTACGACAACAAACTCTCGGGCCTGGTGATCGACCGTAACAGTGTGAACAACATCATCGCCTACAACGAGATCTACAAGAACCACACCGACGGCATCACGCTCTATGAGAGTGCTGACAACCTGCTGTGGGACAACAAGGTGATCAGCAACCGCCGCCACGGCATCCGTATTCGTAACAGCGTGAACATCCGCCTCTACGAAAACGTCGCCATGGCCAACGGCCTGACCGGTATCTACGGCCATATCAAGGACCTGTCCAACACCGACCGGGACATCAAGCTCGACCCGTTCGACGCCGAGGTCTCGCTGATCGTGGTGGGTGGCGAACTGGCTGGCAACGGCAGCGGCCCGCTGACCATCGACTCGCCGCTGAGCGTCGAGCTGTACCGCGTGTCCATGCTCGCGCCGACCAAATCCAGCGGCATCACTTTCACGGGAGTTCTGGGCGAACGCCAGGATGAAATTCTCGACCTGTTGGTGCGCCAGCAGAAAGCCGTGCTGATCGACCCTGTCGAACGCCAGACCGAATTGCGGGACTGAGGATGACCTTTATGAACCCACAGATGATCAAACTCCTGGGCCTGTCCGCCCTGACTGCCGGCATCCTGGCCGCTGCAAGCGGCGCGCGCGCCGACGACATCAAGGCCCCGACCTTTACGGCCGAACCGTGCTGCAACCTGTGCCCCGCGGCTCACGATCCGAAGAACTACACCACGCGCTACCAGCAGAACTTCACCACGCTGGTGCAGGCCCAGGGCGACTGGCTGTTCCGTACCCAGGAAGACCTGCGCACCGAATTCAACACCACGCCGGCCGGCTACCAGCGCATGCAGCAGTTGCACGATGCGTTCAAGAAAAAAGGCATCGAGCTGGTGATCGTCTACCAGCCGACCCGGGGCCTGGTGAACCGCAACAAGCTCAACCCACAGGAAAAGGCCGCCTTCGACTACGAGAAAGCCCTGACCAACTACAAATCCATGCTCGGCCGCTTCGCCCAGATGGGTTATGTGGTGCCGGACCTATCGCCGCTGACCAACGAAAACCTGCCCGAGACGCTGCCGGCCCACGATTTCTATTTCCGTGGCGACCAGCACTGGACGCCGTATGGCGCCCAGCGCACGGCCAAGATCGTCGCCGAGAAGATCAAGCAGATCCCGGCCTTCGCCGACATTCCCAAGCGTGAGTTCGAGACCAAGAAATCCGGCCGCATGGGCAAGACCGGCACCCTGCACAACATGGCGGGGCAACTGTGTGGCACCAGCTATGCGATCCAGTACATGGACCAGTTCACCACCGAGCCCAAGGGCGAGGCCGGCGACGGCGACCTGTTCGGCGACTCCGGCAACCCGCAGATCACCCTCGTGGGCACCAGCCATAGTGGCAAGAACTACAACTTCGCCGGTTTCCTGGAAGAAGCCATCGGTGCCGACATCCTCAACGTGGCCTTCCCCGGCGGTGGTTTCGAAGGCGCGATGATCCAGTACCTGGGCAGCGAAGAATTCCAGAAAAGCCCGCCGAAAATCCTGATCTGGGAGTTCTCGCCGCTGTATCGCCTGGACCAGGAAACCATCTACCGCCAGATGATGGCGCTGCTGGATAACAACGGTTGCGAAGGCAAGCCGGCACTCATGAGCAGCAAGACCGCGCTCAAGCCAGGCAAGAACGAATTGATGGTCAATAGCAAGAACATGGATCTGCGTAACAGCAGCCACCAGGTCGACATCCGCTTCGCCGATACCTCGGTGAAAACCTTGCAAGCCACCCTCTGGTACATGAATGGGCGCCACGAGGATATCAAGATCGAAAAACCGGATACCTCCGACACCGACGGACGTTTCGCCTTCCAATTGCGCACCGACGCGGACTGGGCTTCGCAGAACCTGCTGGCTGTCGAAGTCCAGGGTCCCGAAGCCGGCGCAGCGCCACAGCAAGTCGAGGCGAAAATCTGCAAACGCAACGCATCTCCGCAAGCCGAACAAACGGCTCAAATCGGACAATGAGGTCTCGTCTCATGACCAGAACCATGCGCACCCGAACGTTGAAAACACTGCTGGCACCGTCCCTGCTGACCCTGGCGATGTTCGCCGGGGCCACGCAGGCCGCGGCCCCGCTGCGCCCGCCACAGGGCTACTTCGCACCGATCGAGAAGGTCAAGGTCGGCGATGCCGCCCAGGGTTGCGACGCCACGCCGACGCCCTACACCGGCTCCCTGCAATTTCGCAGCAAATACGAGGGCTCCGACAAGGCCCGCGCGACGTTGAACGTGCAGTCGGAAAAAGCCTTCCGCGACAGCACCGCCGACATCACCAAGATAGAGCGTGGCGTCAGCAAGCAAGTCATGCAGTTCATGCGTGACGGCCGCCCCGAGCAGCTGGAATGCACGCTGAACTGGCTGACCGCCTGGGCCCAGGCCGATGCGCTGATGTCCAAGGACTTCAACCACACCGGCAAGTCCATGCGCAAATGGGCGCTGGGCAGCATGGCTTCGGCCTATGTGCGCCTGAAGTTCTCCGAATCGCGCCCACTGGCCAACCACCAGGAGCAGGCGCAACTGATCGAAGGCTGGTTCAGCCGGATGGCCGATCAGGTCGTCAGCGACTGGGACAACCTGCCGTTGGACAAGACCAACAACCATTCCTACTGGGCCGCCTGGTCGGTGATGGCCACCTCCGTGGCAACCAACCGCCGTGACCTGTTCGACTGGGCTGTCAAGGAATACAAGGTCGGCGTCAACCAGGTCGATGCCGACGGTTTCCTGCCCAACGAACTCAAGCGCAAGCAACGGGCCCTGTCCTACCACAACTATGCCCTGCCGCCGTTGGCGATGATCGCCAGCTTCGCCCAGGTCAACGGTGTGGACCTGCGCCAGGAAAACAACGGCGCCCTCAAGCGACTGGGTGACCGGGTGCTGGCGGGGGTGAAAGACCCGGACATCTTCGAAGAGAAGAACGGCGAAGAGCAGGACATGAAAGACCTGAAGGTCGATTCGAAATTCGCCTGGCTCGAACCGTTCTGCAGCCTCTACACCTGCTCCGAGGATGTGCTGGAGCGCAAGCATGAAATGCAACCGTTCAAGACCTTCCGCCTCGGCGGGGACTTGACCAAGGTGTACGACCCTTCGCGGGATAAGGGTGAGAAAGGAAGCTGAGCCCACCCTCCCCGCCTGGCGGGGAATCCTGTGGGAGCAGGCTCCCACAGGGAATGTGGTTTGTTTCGAATGTAATCAACCCCCCGGTTTTCATGGGGGGGTTTGGGGGGGCTCTGGCCCTTGACTGTTGATTCAACATGGAGAGATCGGGATGGTATTTTCATCCAACGTGTTCCTGTTCCTGTTCCTGCCGATCTTTCTCGGCTTGTACTACTTGAGCGGGCAACGCTATCGCAACCTGCTGCTGCTGATCGCCAGCTACGTGTTCTATGCCTGGTGGCGGGTGGACTTCCTCGCCCTGTTCGCTGGCGTGACCCTGTGGAACTACTGGATCGGCCTGAAAGTCGGCGCCGCCGGTGTGCGCACCAAACCGGCCCAGCGCTGGCTGTTGCTCGGCGTGGGCGTGGACTTGGCCATCCTGGGCTATTTCAAGTACGCCAACTTCGGCGTGGACAGCCTCAACGCCATCATCACCGGCTTCGGTCTCAACCCGTTCATCCTGACCCACGTGTTGTTGCCGATCGGGATCTCGTTCTACATCTTCGAGTCCATCAGCTACATCATCGACGTCTATCGCGGTGACACGCCGGCAACCCGCAACCTGATCGACTTCGCAGCGTTCGTGGCGATTTTCCCGCACCTGATCGCCGGCCCCGTGTTGCGTTTCCGCGACCTGGCCGACCAGTTCAACAACCGCACTCACACGCTGGACAAGTTCTCCGAAGGCTGCACCCGCTTCATGCAGGGCTTCATCAAGAAAGTGTTCATCGCCGACACCCTGGCGGTGGTGGCCGACCATTGCTTCGCCTTGCAGAACCCGACCACGGGCGATGCCTGGCTCGGCGCCCTGGCCTACACCGCGCAGCTGTACTTCGACTTCTCCGGCTACAGCGACATGGCCATCGGCCTGGGCCTGATGATGGGTTTCCGTTTCATGGAAAACTTCAAACAACCCTACATCAGCCAGTCGATCACCGAGTTCTGGCGCCGCTGGCACATCAGCCTGTCGACCTGGCTGCGCGATTACCTCTACATCACCCTGGGCGGTAACCGCAAAGGCACGCTGATGACCTATCGCAACCTGTTCCTGACCATGCTCCTTGGTGGTCTGTGGCACGGCGCGAACATCACCTACGTGATCTGGGGTGCCTGGCACGGCATGTGGCTGGCCATCGAGAAAGCGGTGGGCATCAACACCACGCCACGCAGCATCAATCCGATCCGCTGGGCGCTGACCTTCCTGCTGGTGGTGATGGGCTGGGTGATCTTCCGGGCCGAGAACCTGCACGTGGCCGGTCGCATGTACGGCGCCATGTTCAGCTTCGGCGACTGGTCGCTGTCGGAACTGACCCGCGCCAACCTCACCGGCCTGCAGATCGCCACGCTGGTGGTGGCCTACGTCACCCTCGCCTTCTTCGGCCTGCGGGACTTCTACACCAACCGTCCGCCGGTCAAGACCAAGCCTGAAGTCAACACCGAGGCCAACGGCCCGGCCACTGCGCAACCGGGGCTGATCAAGGCGGTACCGGGCGACAACCCGGCGTCGATCCATGAACCCGGCTACACCGTGGGTGTCGAAGCCCAGGTGCAACCGGCCTACTGGACCGTGGACTGGTCGCGCTACGTGATGCGCGCCCTCGTGCTGCTGCTGTTCATCGCTTCGATTCTCAAACTCTCGGCGCAAAGCTTCTCGCCGTTCCTTTACTTCCAGTTCTGAGGGATCTGAACATGACCCGCTCATTACGCATCTTTTACATCGCACTGTTCCTGCTGATCCTGACAGCACTGGGCCTGTGGTCGATGCGCAGTTTCTTCGGCTTCAGCACCAACCCCGACGCGACCGTGCTCAACGGTCGCTGGGCCAAGGCCGTGGAAACGCACTATGACGACCAGTTCCCGATCAAGCGCCTGGGCACCAACATCTGGGCCGCACTGGACTACAAGCTGTTCAACGAAGGCCGCAAAGGCGTGGTCCTGGGCCGCGACCAGTGGCTGTACAGCGACGAAGAGTTCAACCCGATCGTCAACGAAGAGCTGAACCTGCAAGGCAACTACGCGCTGGTCGAAGGCGTGCGCCAGAAGCTCAAGGAACAAGGCATCACCCTGGTCATGGCGATCGTGCCGGCCAAGGCGCGGCTGTACCCCGAGCACCTGGGCGAAGTGAAGCCATCGAGCATTCACACCAACCTCTACCAGGATTTCCATGCTCGCGTCGCGGCCGACAATATCCTCGCGCCTGACCTGCTCGGCCCGCTGCAACAGGCCAAGCAAAGCGGCCAGCAAGTGTTCCTGCGCACCGACACCCACTGGACGCCGGAAGGCGCCCAGGTCGCTGCCGAGAACCTGGCCAAGGCCATCGCCGAACGCGCGCCGCTCAACGGCGAGCCGCAGCGCTTCGTCACCGAGCCGGCAGAAAAAATCACCCACAAGGGCGACCTGCGCCAGTTCCTGCCGCTGGACCCGCTGTTCGAAAACCTGATGCCAGCCCAGGAGCCGCTGGTCAAGCGCAACACCCGCGAAGTCGACGACCAGCCGGCCGGCGACGACGCACTGTTCGCCGATGCCCAGGTGCCCGTGGCCCTGATCGGCACCAGCTACAGCGCCAACCCCAACTGGAACTTCGTCGGTGCACTCAAGCAAGCCCTGCACAGCGACGTCGTGAACTACGCCGAAGACGGCCACGGCCCGATTCTGCCAATGCTCAGCTACCTCAAGAGCGATGCCTTCAAGAACAGCCCGCCGCAGGTGCTGATCTGGGAGTTCCCTGAACGTTATCTGCCTGTAAACAACGAAATCGGCGACGCCGACCCGCAGTGGGTCGCAGAGCTCAAGCAAGCCGGCGCTCGCCAACAGAACGTAGCCGCCAACACCCCATCCGAGACGCCCGAACGGGCGCAAAACTGAAAGAGAGGTCCACCATGACTTTCAACACTACTCCTCGCCGTCTCGCTGCTCGCTCCTTCAAGGCCGTAGCCCTCGTCGCCAGCATGAGCGCCCTCTCGTTGTCCGCCTTTGCCGGTGACTCGGCCCTGTACGGCCCGGTCGCACCAAAAGGTTCGAGCTTCGTACGCATCTACAACGCCAGCAACACCGAAGTCAGCGCCACGGTCGGCAGCACCAACCTCAACGACGTGGCGCCCCTGGCCAGCAGTGATTTCAGCTTCATGCCCGGTGGCGACTACAGCGCCAAGGTTGGCAGCCAGACCGTCCCGGTAAAACTGGCCCCCGACCACTATTACACCCTGGTCAACAACGCCAGCGGCCAGCCTCAGCTGATCGAAGAGCCGCCGTTCAAGAACAAGCAGAAGTCCCTGGTCCGCGTGCAGAACCTCAGCGACAAGGCGCTGACCCTCAAGACCGCCGATGGCAAGACCGAAGTGGTCCCGAACGTGGCGGCCAAAGGCCGTGGCGAACGTGAAATCAACCCGGTGAAAGTCTCCCTGGCGCTGTTCGAAGGCGACAAGAAAGTCGGCGACCTCAAGCCTGTGGCCCTGGAACGCGGCGAAGCCGCGGTGCTGTACGTCACCGGTTCGGGCAGCAGCCTGTCGCCAGTTTGGGTGAAACGCCCGGTGTCGACCCGCTGATGAGTTTTCCTGACTGACGCTGTGCCCTGTGGGAGCGAGCTTGCTCGCGATAGCTATCTGACATTCAACATGACTGTCGACTGATACGCCGCCATCGCGAGCAAGCTCGCTCCCACACTGGACACAGGTGTCATTCGGGTACGGAACAACAACAAGAGAGTGAAACGACAGAACGCAGTAGCTCTATAACCATTTCGATTTGTAGGAGTAACAAACATGATTCCGGTGATCTTGTCAGGTGGTAGCGGCTCACGTCTTTGGCCGCTTTCGCGTAAGCAATTCCCTAAACAGTTCCTGGCCCTGACCGGCGAACACACCCTGTTCCAGCAGACCCTCGAGCGCCTGGTGTTCGAAGGCATGGACACGCCGATCGTGGTCTGCAACAAAGACCACCGGTTCATCGTCAACGAGCAGTTGGCCAACCGCAAACTCGAAGCCCAGCGCATCCTGATGGAACCGTTCGGGCGCAACACCGCACCGGCCGTGGCCCTGACGGCCATGATGCTGGTCAACGAAGGCCGCGACGAGCTGATGCTGGTGCTGCCGGCCGACCACGTGATCGAAGACCAGAAAGCCCTGCAACGCGCCCTGGCCCTGGCCACCGTGGCCGCCGAACGTGGCGAGATGGTGCTGTTCGGCGTGCCGGCCACCAAGCCGGAAACCGGCTACGGCTACATCAAGTCGACCAACGACGCGCTGCTGCCTGAGGGCGTGAGCCGCGTCTCGCACTTCGTCGAAAAACCCGACGTCAAGCGTGCCACCGAGTTCGTCGATGCCGGTGGTTACTTCTGGAACAGCGGCATGTTCCTGTTCCGCGCCAGCCGTTTCCTCGAAGAGCTGAAAAAGCACGACCCGGACATCTACGACACCTGCCTGCTGACCCTGGAGCGCAGTGAACAGACAGCCGACACCATCACCTTCGACGAAGCCACCTTCGCCTGCTGCCCGGACAACTCCATCGACTACGCCGTGATGGAAAAAACCCAGCGCGCCTGCGTGGTACCGCTGTCGGCCGGCTGGAGCGACGTCGGCTGCTGGGCTTCGCTGTGGGAAGTCAACGAAAAAGACGCCAACGGCAACGTCACCAAGGGCGACGTGGTAGTCCAGGACAGCCGCAACTGCATGATCCACGGCAACGGCAAGCTGGTGTCGGTGATCGGCCTGGAAAACATCGTGGTGGTCGAAACCAAGGACGCCATGATGATCGCCCACAAGGACAAGGTCCAAGGCGTCAAGCAGATGGTCAACACCCTCAATGCACAGGGCCGCACCGAGACCCAGAACCACTGTGAGGTCTATCGTCCGTGGGGTTCCTATGACTCGGTGGACATGGGCGGTCGTTTCCAGGTCAAGCACATCTCGGTCAAGCCGGGCGCGTGCCTGTCGCTGCAGATGCACCACCACCGAGCCGAGCACTGGATCGTGGTCAGCGGCACCGCCGAAGTGACCTGCGACGAGAACGTGTTCCTGCTCTGCGAAAACCAGTCGACCTACATCCCGATCGCGTCGGTCCACCGCCTGCGCAACCCGGGCAAGATCCCGCTGGAAATCATCGAAGTGCAGTCCGGCAGCTACCTGGGCGAAGACGACATCGAGCGTTTCGAAGACATCTACGGTCGTTCCACCCCGGTTGAGCGCGGCGTCTCGGTGAAAACCATCGCGCAGTAACCTTGGCAAAAGAGAAGCCCCCGTCCAGCCCACTGCGTCCCCTATCCGCAGTGGGTTGGGTGGGGGCTTTTTTTTGAGTCGGGTGATGGCCTGATATCATTGCTTCAACATTGCCCGCGCCCTTCGGTAGGATGTGCCTACGGTAACGGAGGCTTCCACCATGCTTATCGGCGTCTTGCTGGTCATCACTTGGCTCATCCTGCTGTTGCGCTACCCGGCCAAGGCCTTGCCGGTCTCCCTGGCGGCCTTCATCGGGCTGGGACTGGTCGCCGCGTGGGTGCTCTGGCAGGAGAACCGCGAGACCCGCCAATTGGAGCGCCTGGAACTGCGCATCCGCTACGCCCCCGAACAATGCCCCGCCGACCGGCCGCTGTCGCTGACCCTGAAAAACAACAACGACGTGCCGCTGATCGAGCTGCGCTGGCGGGTCGCGGCCTATGCGCCCGGGGACACCATCAACCTGGCCGACAGTCCCTACGACGCTCCGCGCTACCGTGGCCCCGGCGAATTGCAAGCCGGCGCCGACTGGCAAGACTGCCTGCCGCTGCCGCCCTTGCGCCCGGGTTATCGCCCGCAGACCCTGGAGTTTCGCGCCGAACGATTGCACGGTAGCTTTTCCAACTGATTGCCCTCCCCCAACTTTTGCACAAGGACCGCGCCATGCCTGTTGCGTTGATTACCGGATGTTCCAGCGGCATTGGCCGCGCCCTCGCCGACGCCTTCAAGGCCGCGGGTTATCAGGTCTGGGCCACGGCGCGCAAGGCTGAAGACGTGGCGACACTCGCCGCGGCCGGGTTCACCGCCGTGCCACTGGACGTCAACGATGGCCAGGCCCTGGAACAGCTGGGCGAGCGGATCAACCAGCAATGTGGCGGCCTGGATGTGCTGGTCAACAATGCCGGCTACGGCGCCATGGGCCCGCTGCTGGACGGCGGCGTGCCGGCCATGCAGCGTCAGTTCGAAACCAACGTGTTCGCCATCGTCGGGGTCACTCGGGCGCTGTTCCCGGTGCTACGCCGGGCCAGGGGGCTGGTGGTGAACATCGGCAGTGTTTCCGGGGTGCTGGTCACGCCGTTCGCTGGCGCCTATTGCGCTTCGAAGGCGGCGGTGCATGCCTTGAGCGATGCCTTGCGCATGGAACTGGCACCGTTCGGCATCCGCGTGATGGAGGTCCAGCCCGGCGCGATTGCCTCCAGCTTCGCCAAGAATGCCGGTCATGAGGCCGAACAATTGATCAGCGAACAATCGCCCTGGTGGCCCCTGCGCGATGGCATCCGCGCCCGGGCCAAGGCTTCCCAGGACAACCCGACCCCCACCCACGAATTCGCCGCGGCGCTGCTCAAGGCGGTTCAACAACCCAAGCCACCCCGCTTGCTGCGTCTGGGCAACGGCAGCCGGGCGCTGCCGTTGATGGCGGGTTTGTTGCCCAAAGGGTTGCTGGAGAAGGGGTTGATGAAGCGGTTCGGGTTGGGAAAATCGCTGTAATCCACGCTGGTTTTTTTGCTGTCATGGCCAGGCTGAACGCCAATCCCTGTGGGAGCAAGCTCGCTCCCACAGGAGACTTGTGGTGTACAGCAAATCTCGCCATCACCCCGGAAAAAAATGTGGGAGCGAGCTTGCTCGCGATGGCGGAGTGTCTGTCACCCTCGATGCGGCGGAACCACCGCTATCGCGAGCAAGCTCGCTCCCACAGGGGATTTGTGGTGCACATAAATCTCGCCATCACCCACAGATGATGCAATGCCTCAGCCCTTGGCATGAGGTTCGACCACCACCGTGCAGGTCATTCCCGCCGCCAGCAGCACGCCGTCCGGCACTTCGTCCAGATGGATGCGCACCGGCACTCGCTGGGCCAGGCGAACCCAGTTGAACGTGGGGTTCACATCGGCGATCAGTTCGCGGCTTTCGGGGTTGTCGCGGTCGTAGATGCCTCGGGAAATACTTTCCACATGGCCCTTGAGCGTCTCACCGCTCATCAACTGCAACTGCGCCGAATCGCCGACCCGCACCTTGGGCAATTTAGTCTCTTCGAAGAAGCCGTAGACCCAGAAAGAATGCATGTCCACCACGGCCATTTTCGCCTCGCCGATGCGCGCATAGTCACCGCGGTGCACGTTGAGGTTGGTGACGTAGCCATCCACCGCCGCGCGAACGTCGGTGCGCGAAAGGTTCAGCTCCGCGGCTTCCAATTGGGCCTGGGCCTGCTGGTAGTCGGCCAGGGCCGAGTCGGCGATGTTGCTGGCGTCGTCGCGGTTTTCCCGGGAGATCACCAGGCTGTCCAGATCGGCACGGCGATGGGCGTTGACCTTGCGCATCTCCCAGGTGGCCTTGCGCGATGCCACCAGGGAACGCGCCTGCTTCACGGCGATGCGGTAATGCTCGGGGTCGATGCGCATCAACAAGTCGCCCTTTTTCACCAACTGGTTGTCGCGCACCGGCACCTCGACCACCTCGCCGCTGACATCGGCGGCCACATTGATGATGTCGGCCCGCACCCGGCCATCGCGGGTCCAGGGCGTGTTCATGTAATGGACCCACAGCGTACGGCCGATCCACAACGCCAGGGCCAGTACCAACAGCGTCGCCAGCAGGCTGAAAAACTTTTTCATCGCATCGATCTCAACGGTAGACCGTCAGCGCCAGCGCGCCGAACAGACAGGTGAACAGACTCAGGCGCAACAACGCCGGGTGCCAGAAGAAACGGTACAGGTCCAACCCCGACAGGAAGCGGTCCAAGGCCCAGGCCAGGCCGGCGGCGATGAAAAACATCAGGGTCATGGTGGGCATGTACACGCCATGGAAGGCGATCTCACGGGGCATGTTCAGGTTCCTGGGGAAGCGATGTGGCATGCGCCATGGCATAGCCGGCCAATGGCGATTGCGGGTCCAGCAGCGAAGTGCGGATGAAATGCAGGTAGCTCTTCACCCGGCGCAGGGCCGAGGTGTCGAAATGCGGGGCGAAGGGTTCGTCGGTGGCCTGCACGCGGCCGATGGCATGATCCACCGCCACCAACGCACGCTCCAGATTGCTCTGGCCCGGCTGGCGGAACAGCCGCACCAGCGCCCGCCCCATCACCCGAATCGCCTGGCGCCATGGCTGGCTTTCGGCATACGCCGGGTGCACCGGCAAGATGGCCTGCTCCTTGCGCAACTCAATGATCGCGTGACCGACTTCCAGCACTACGAACATCCAGCGCAGCAAGTCCCGTTGCACCCGCGGCTGCCCGGCCGCCAGTCCGTAGGCCTGATGCAGCAAGTCGCGGGTACGGCTTTCGAAACCCGAGGCCAGCCCCTTGAGCCGGCCACTGATGGCATACACCACCTGCTCGCGCAGGTCCTGCTCCAGCCGGCGCCACAACCAGCTGCTGTTGGGCGGCAAGATGATCGCCCCGGCGGCGGCGCACACCAGCATGCCGAGGATCATCGCGATGTAGTCGTTGATGAAGGCGTAAGGGTTGTAGAGCGTCAGGTTGTCCGGCACCGAGCCGGTGCAGAAAAAGATCAGCAGCCCCAGCCCGACCCCGGCGTATTGCGGCCTGGAACTGAGGAACGAACCGAACATGATGACGGGGGCGAGCATCACGCAGAGCAACGGAAAACCATCGATCAGCGGGAAGATGAAGAACATCTCGACGAAGCCGACCAGCGCCCCGAACAACGTACCGCAGGCCATCTGGAAGGCCATGCGCTTGGGGTTCGGCGTCGCGGCCGACAAGCCTACGGTGGCGGCGGCGATCATCGTCATGGTCGCGCCGCTCGGCCAGGCCGTGGCGACCCAGTAGCTACCCAGCACCAGCAGAATGAAAGCGGCGCGAACCCCCGATGCCGTGGCGGCCAGCCAGTTGGTCTGCGGCACGAACGGTTCGTCCCAGCGCTCGCGTTCGTGGCGATGTTCGGCCAGGGAGGCATGGGTCTGGGCGTAGCCGTGCAAGTCGTCGACAAAGCGATAAAGCAGCTCATAAGCGGTATGAAAGTCCAACTGCTCGCCATCGTTTGGCGCGGTGTCCTGGAACGCTGCCCGCAAGCACCGTACCTGGGCCGGCAGGCCAGTCTTGTAGTCCGCCAGCGCCGCCGCCAACCGCGCTGCGTCGGCGTCGGTCAAGGCCCTTGCGCTAAAGCCGTCCAGCAGCTCGGCAAGGTTTTGCAAACCAGGCTTGATGGCGTTCACCACATGATCCGCCGCCCCGCTGCGCAAGCGTTCGAGCAATTGGTGCAGGGCATTGAAACGGGTGGTGACCCCCATGAATTCGCTGTTCAAGCGACTGAGCCGACCATTGCGCCGACGCATGTGCGGGTCTTCGAACACCGTCACGCTGCGCAGGCTCTCCAGGCCGACGGCTTCGGCGATGAAACGCACGTTACCGGCCTCGAAGGCCTCCCGCTTGCTGCGTCCGCGCAAGCCGTCGGTGACAAACAGGGCGAACACGCCAAAGCGCTGGTACAAGGCGTTGCGCATGGCAGCGCTGGCGGTTTGCGGCAGAATCGCGGCACTGACCAGGGTCGAGCAGAGAATTCCCAGGGAAATCTCCAGCACCCGCCAGACCGCCGCCATGAACGCCCCTTCGGGGTGGGCCAAAGCTGGCAAGCCGATCATCGCCGCGGTGTAGCCAGCCAGCACGAAACCATAGGCGCGGAAGTTACGATACCGCGCCGCCCCTGCCGAACAGATGCCGACCCAGATCGCCAGGCAACCAAGGAACAGTTCGGTGTTCTGGGCGAACAGCGCGATCAGCGCCACCATCACCGCAGAACCCGCCAGGGTGCCGAGGAAACGGTAGAAGCTCTTGGCGAACACCTGCCCGCTCTGGGGCTGCATGACGATGAACACGGTGATCATGGCCGTGCGCGGTTGCGGCAATTCCAGGCGCATCGCCAGCCACAAGGTCAGGAACGCGGCAAACAGGACCTTGAAGATATAGACCCAGGTCACCCCGTCGCTGCGGGCCCAGTCGAAGAAACCACGGCGCCATTCGAGGCGATACAGCCGGCGTGCGGGGGCAAGTAAGGACATCACGACAGGCCTACTCAGCATGGTGGTTCAGGTCGGGGCTGTCGCTGCCGGCCTCCAGCCCACCGCCCAACGCCGTCACCAGATCGGCATGGGCCGTCAGGCGAGCCGCCTCCACCCGTTGTTGCACCTGTTGCTGCTTGAACAACAGGCTTTGGGCGTTGAGCACATTGAGGTAGTCCGTCAGGCCACGTTGGAACGCCACCTTGGCGATGTCGTAGGTACGCTGGGCCGCGGCCACCGATTCGGCGGCGAAGGCCTGCTGCTTGTCCATGGATTCGCGACGGATCAACTGATCGGAAATGCTCTTGAGCGCGTTTACCAGTGTCTGGTTGTAGTGCGCCACGGCGATGTCATACCCGGCGGCCGCCTCGCCCAACTGCGAACGCAGGCGCCCGCCGTCGAAGATCGGCAACGTGATCGCCGGCCCGACGTTGTAGGTGAGTTTCTTGCCGGTCAAAAACTCCAGCGCCCCGCCACCGGTGGCCATGTAGCCGAGGCTCCCCACCAGGTCGACGTTGGGATAGAAGCCGGCCCGGGCCACATCGATGCCCCGGGCCTGGGCCGCCACTTGCCAACGCCCGGCCACCACATCCGGACGCTGGCCAAGCAGTTCGGCGGGCAAGGCCGACGGCAGCTTCAAGGGCGCGCCGAGGGCCAGGGTCGGACGTTGCAGTTGCGCACCCGCTCCCGGCCCCTGGCCCGCCAAGGCCGCCAATTGATTGCCGCTCAAGGCGATGGCCTCGTCCAGGGCGTCGAGTTGACGATGGGTCTCGGGCAGCGGCGCCTGGGCCTGGCTGACTTCGAAATGGGTGCCGATGCCACCGTCCAGGCGCTTCTGCGCCAGGTCGAGAATCTGCTCTTGTTGGCGCAGGGTCGCGGCGACGATATCGCGCTGGGCGTAGTGCAACGAAAACTGGATGTAGGCGCGCACGATGTTGTTCTGCAATTCCAGTTGCGCCTGCCGTGCCTCGGCGACGCTGACATGGGCCAGGTCAACCGCTCGTTCGCTGGCATTGCGCTCACGGCCCCACAGGTCCAGGGCATAACTCAAGCCCAGGGAGGCATTGTTGTCCCAGGTCGTGGTGTCGGCCAACTCGCCCGGGCCGTAGAATTGATCGGTGGGCCAGTTATGCCGCTTGAGGGTCGATTCGCCATTGATCTGCAACGACTCGGCGGCCTCGGCAATGCCGGCCATGGCCTTGGCCTGACGTACTCGCGCCGCGGCCATGGCCAGGCTCGGGCTGCCTTGCACGGCCAGGTCGATCCAGCGGTCCAGTTGCCGATCGCCATAGGCTTGCCACCACTGGCGGGTGGGCCAGTGGGCGTCGCGGGCGGCCTCGCGGATCGCGGCATCGGTGGCCAATTGATTGGCCGACAGCGCCTCGCCTTGCGGTGCGATACCCCCCGTGCCGATGCAACCGCTGATGGTTAACGTTAAAACCCAAACACTGAGAGTCTTCAGCTCTCTGCTGATGCAACGCGGCACTTGCGCAAGATTCCTGAGGTGAGCACGACGACGAAATGAAAGTGGTTGCCAGTTCATGCACAACCTGTGGGAGCGAGCTTGCTCGCGATAGCGGAGTGTCAGCTTGCGAAGAAGTTGAAGGCCACGCCGCCATCGCGAGCGAGCTCGCTCCCACAGGAGTCCCGCGCGCCCACAGTGCCGGCAATTCTAGGCACCCCGCCGAACGGCGATAAGCCGACCTTTTTGCGAATCTTTGTTACCGTTAACGCGATAATCCATTAGTCGGGTCCCGCACCTCTGTAACTTCATGTCACAATTTGCCACCTCCCAAGAGAGCCCTCCATGGACACCTTGCAAAACATGCGCGCGTTCAGCTGTGTGGCCGAAGCCGGCAGTTTCACCGCCGCCGCCGTGCAACTGGATACCACCACAGCCAACGTCTCGCGTGCGGTTTCCAACCTGGAAGCCCATCTGCAAACCCGCCTGCTCAACCGCACCACACGGCGCATCGCCCTGACCGAGGCGGGTAAACGCTACTTGCTGCGTTGCGAACAGATCCTGGCTTACGTCGAAGAAGCGGAAGCCGAAGCCAGCGACGCCCACGCGCGACCGGCCGGGCAGTTGAAGGTCCACACCATGACCGGCATCGGCCAGCATTTCGTGATCGACGCCATCGCCCGCTACCGCAAGACACATCCGGACGTGACCTTCGACCTGACCCTCGCCAATCGGGTGCCGGACATCCTCGACGAGGGCTACGACGTCTCCATCGTGCTCGCCAGCGAACTGCCGGATTCGGGCTTCGTCTCCCAGCGCCTGGGGATCACCTACAGCATCGTTTGCGCCTCGCCCGCCTACGTGAAAGCGAGCGGCTGCCCGCAAAAACCCAGCGACCTGCTCAACCACGCCTGCCTGCGCCTGGTCAGCCCGGTCATTCCGCTGGAAAAATGGGTGTTCGACGGCCCGGAAGGCCAAGAGATGGTCACCATCAACAGCTCACCGTTCCTGGTGAACTCCGCCGATGCGATGAAAACCGCGATCACCAGCGGCATGGGCGTGGGGGTATTGCCGGTGTACGCGGCCATCGAAGGCTTGCGCAACGGCACGCTGGTGCGGGTCATGCCCAACTACCGCTCCCAGGAACTGAACCTCTACGCCATCTACCCGTCGCGCCAATACCTGGATGCGAAGATCAAGACCTGGGTCGAGTACCTGCGCGGCTCGTTGCCGGAAATCCTCGCGGCGCACCAGGCTGAGCTGACGGCTTACGAATTGAGTGGCAGCCTAGCAGGCGCACGGGTCACGAGTTGAAGTCGTCCCCGTGCTCGAAGGAGCAATTCAGCGCTTGCCCATGGAACGCCGCGTACCGGGAGGCGCCGCGCCCGGGGTCTTGGTATGGCCATTCTTCGCGCCGTTCTTGTACCACGGCTGTTGCCCGGCGCCCTTGGCCGCCGCCAGTTCACCGGGTTTGAATGGGAATTTGAAAGCCGGGATCGCCGCCTTGATGTCCTCGCTGCTGGAAACATCGCTGACGGGCAAATCGGCCTGTTCGCCGCCGGGGAGTTCGTCCGCGGGCGAAGGTGTCGGGGAAGTCATGTAAGGCTCCGGGTCATGCATGCAAGTCGGGCCCGAAGGGCGAGCCGCGAAAGGCGGCAGTATACCTGCCCGATATCACCGCGCGCTGGCAGTTTCATCCGGCATATGCATTCATCCGACAGCAAGCCGGGACAAAACTGACAAGCCTGTCAGTTAGGCGTCACCTTCCTGACCGGCTCGCAACGCTATATAAGAAAGCTCCAACTCCTGTGTCTTGAACCGGCCCTTCATATCCATGCGCATCCAGAAGAAAACTGTCCTGATTGTCGTGCTGTTGATCGCCCTGGCGGCCCTCGCCCTCTGGTTTTTGCTCAAGCCCGCGACCGCCAGGCCCGGCGCTCCCGCCGCCGTTCCGGTACGGGTCGTCAGCGTGATGCAAAAGGACGTACCGCGCTTTGCCAGCGGCATCGGCACGGTGCTGTCGCTGCACAGCGTGGTGATCCGTCCGCAGATCGACGGCATCCTCACCCGGCTGCTGGTCAAGGAGGGGCAGTTGGTCAAGAAGGGTGACCTGCTGGCGACCATCGACGACCGCTCGATCCGCGCCAGCCTCGACCAGGCCCGCGCCCAGCTCGGCGAAAGCCAGGCACAACTGGCGGTGGCCCAGGTCAATCTCAAGCGCTACAAGTTGCTGAGCGTCGATGACGGCGTCTCGAAACAGACCTACGACCAGCAACAGGCGCTGGTCAACCAGCTCAAGGCGACCGCCCAGGGCAACCAGGCGGCCATCGACTCGGCACAGGTGCAACTGTCCTACACCCAGATCCGCTCCCCGGTGAGCGGTCGCGTCGGCATTCGCAACGTGGACGAAGGTAACTTCCTGCGCACCAGCGACGCCGAAGGCCTGTTCACGGTGACCCAGATCGACCCCATCGCCGTGGAGTTCTCCCTGCCCCAGCAAATGCTGCCCACCTTGCAACGGTTGATCGCCGCCCCCGAGCAAGCCTTGGTCAAGGCCTATATCGGCGCCGATGGCGCCACCGGGGAGCTGCTCGGCGAGGGACGCCTGAGCCTCATCGACAACCAGATCAACGCCAACACCGGAACCCTGCGGGCCAAGGCTGAATTCAACAACGCCGCGCAACGGCTGTGGCCAGGGCAACTGGTGACACTGAAAATCCAGACCGCCATCGACAAGGATGCCCTGGTGGTACCGCCCACCGTGGTCCAGCGCGGCCTGGAGCAACACTTCGTGTACCGCATAAAGGGCGACAAGGTCGAGAGCGTGCCGGTGGAGATGGTTTACCAGGACAGCGACCTGCACATCATCAGGGGGGTGAACGCCGGCGACCAACTGGTGAGCGACGGCCAGTCACGGCTCAAGCCGGGCAGCCACATCCAGGTGCTCAGTGATCCGCCCGCCCTGGCCAAGACCGCGGAGCCGCAACCATGAAGGGCCGCGGCTCGGTTTCAGCGTGGTGCATCGACCACCCTATCGCCACGGTACTGCTGACGTTCGCCCTGGTGCTGCTGGGGGTGATCGCGTTTCCTCGCCTGCCCGTCGCGCCGTTGCCGGAGGCGGAATTCCCGACCATCCAGGTCAACGCCCAGTTGCCCGGGGCCAGCCCCGAAACCATGGCGTCGTCGGTGGCGACGCCGCTGGAAGTGCAATTCAGTGCCATTCCCGGCATTACCCAGATGACCTCCAGCAGCGCCCTGGGCTCGACCAACCTGATCCTGCAATTCAGCCTCGATAAAAGCATCGACACCGCCGCCCAGGAAGTGCAGGCGGCGATCAATACTGCCGCCGGCAAACTGCCCAACGACATGCCGAACCTGCCGACCTGGCGCAAGGTCAACCCCGCCGACAGCCCGGTGCTGATCCTCAGCATCAGTTCCACGCTGATGCCCGGCACCGAACTGAGCGACTACGTCGAAACCCTGCTCTCCCGTCAGATCAGCCAGATCGATGGCGTAGGACAAATCTACATCACCGGCCAGCAGCGTCCGGCGATCCGGGTCCAGGCCTCGGCCGACCGGCTCGCCGCCATCGGCCTGACCCTGGCGGACATCCGCCTGGCGCTCCAACAGGCCAGCCTCAACCTGGCCAAGGGCGCCTTGTACGGTGAGTCGAGCATTTCCACCCTGTCCACCAACGACCAGTTGTTCAAGCCCGCGGAGTACGGAGAGCTGATCGTGTCCTACCGGGACGGGGCACCGGTTCACCTCAAGGACATTGCCAAGGTGGTCAACGGCTCGGAAAACGCCTACGTCCAGGCCTGGGCCGACAACGAGCCCGGGGTCAACCTGGTGATTTTCCGGCAACCGGGGGCCAATATCGTCGAGACCGTCGACCGCATCCAGGCGGCCCTGCCCACCCTGCAGGCCATGTTGCCTGCGGCGGTGCAGGTCAAGGTGCTGATCGACCGCACCCAGACCATCCGCGCCTCGCTGCACGAAGTGGAAATCACCTTGCTGATCGCGGTGCTGCTGGTGGTGGCGGTGATGGCGTTGTTCCTGCGCCAGCTCTCGGCGACCCTGATCGTCTCGGCGGTGCTGGGGGTGTCGCTGACCGCCAGTTTCGCCCTGATGTACGTGATGGGTTTCAGCCTGAACAACCTGACCCTGGTGGCGATCGTCATCTCGGTAGGGTTCGTGGTGGACGATGCGATTGTGGTGGTGGAGAACATCCACCGGCACCTGGAGGCCGGCGACGGCATGCGCGAGGCGGCGATCAAGGGGGCCGGCGAAATCGGCTTCACCGTGGTCTCCATCAGTTTCTCGCTGATCGCCGCGTTCATTCCGCTGCTGTTCATGGGCGGCGTGGTCGGGCGCCTGTTCAAGGAGTTTGCCCTGACCGCCACCTCGACCATCCTGATCTCGGTGGTGGTGTCCCTCACGTTGGCGCCGACCCTGGCCGCGTTGTTCATGCGCGCCCCGGCGCATCACGCCCATGGCAAGGCGGGGTTCGGCGAACGCCTGCTGGGCGGGTATGAGCGGGGCCTGCGCAAGGCCCTGGCCCATCAGAAGCTGATGATCGGCGTGTTCGGCCTGACCCTGGCACTGGCGGTGGTGGGCTATGTGTTCATTCCCAAGGGCTTCTTCCCGGTGCAGGACACCGGCCTGGTGCTGGGCACCAGCGAAGCCGCCGCCGATGTGTCGTTCCCGGACATGGTGGCCAAGCACAAGGCCCTGGCAGACATCGTCGCCGCCGACCCGGCAGTGCAGACCTTCTCCCACTCCGTCGGCGTCTCGGGCAATAACCAGACCATCGCCAACGGCCGTTTCTGGATCGCCCTCAAGCCCCGGGGCGAGCGTGACGTGTCGGCCAGCGGCTTCATCGACCGGATCCGCCCGCAATTGCTGAAAATCCCCGGCGTGGTGCTGTACCTCAGGGCCGGGCAGGACATCAACCTCAGCTCCGGTCCCAGCCGCGCCCAGTATCAATACGTGCTCAAGAGCAACGACGGGCCGAGCCTCAACGCCTGGACGCAAAAACTCACCGACAAGCTGCGCGGCAACCCGGCGTTCCGTGACATTTCCAACGACCTGCAACTGGGCGGCAGCATCACCCACATCGACATCGACCGCAGCGCGGCGGCGCGCTTCGGCCTCACCGCCACCGATGTCGACCAGGCCCTGTACGACGCCTTCGGCCAGCGGCAGATCAATGAATTCCAGACCGAGACCAACCAGTACAACGTGATCCTGGAGCTCGATACCGCGCAGCGGGGCAAGGCCGAAAGCCTGGCGTATTTCTACCTGCGTTCGCCCCTGAGTGGGGAAATGGTGCCGCTCTCGGCCCTGGCCCGCTTCGATGCGCCGAGCAACGGCCCGTTGTCGATTGCCCACGACGGCATGTTCCCGGCCGCCAACCTGTCGTTCAACCTGGCGCCTGGCGTGGCCCTGGGAGACGCGGTGCGCCTGCTCGACCAGGCGAAGAACGAAATCGGCATGCCGGCCGCCATCACCGGTAATTTCCAGGGCGCGGCCCAGGCTTTCCAAAGCTCGCTGGCGAGCCAGCCGTGGCTGATCCTGGCCGCGCTGGTGGCCGTGTACATCATTCTCGGCGTGCTCTACGAAAGTTTCGTGCACCCATTGACGATCATCTCCACCCTGCCCTCGGCCGGCCTCGGCGCGCTCATCATGCTCTGGCTGCTGGGCCAGGACTTTTCGATCATGGCGCTGATCGGGCTGGTGCTGCTGATCGGGATCGTCAAGAAGAACGGCATCCTGATGATCGACTTCGCCCTCGACGCCCAGCGCAACAAAGGGCTGGCTCCCCAGGAGGCGATTTTCCAGGCGTGCCTGACACGCTTCCGCCCGATCATGATGACCACCCTGGCGGCCCTGCTCGGAGCCCTGCCGCTGATGCTCGGCTATGGCCCCGGCGCGGAACTGCGCCAGCCCCTGGGCATCGCCGTGGTGGGCGGCCTGTTGGTAAGCCAGGCGCTGACGCTGTTCACGACACCGGTCATATACTTGTGGCTCGAGCGAGTGTTCCATCGGCCCGCCCAACAGCCAGGGTCGGCGCCGACGGCGCTGGCGAGCACAGACCACTGAGGCGGGGCCATGCGCGTTCTGATCATCGAAGACGAAGAAAAAACCGCGGACTACCTGCACCGCGGCCTGACCGAACAGGGCTACACCGTGGACGTGGCGCCGGACGGCATCGAAGGGCTGCACCTGGCCCTGGAAAGCGACTATGCGGTGATCGTGCTCGACGTGATGCTGCCGGGCCTGGACGGCTTCGGCGTACTGCGGGCCCTGCGCGCCCGCAAGCAGACACCGGTGATCATGCTCACCGCCCGGGAACGGGTCGAGGACCGCATCAAGGGCTTGCGCGACGGGGCCGATGACTACCTGGGCAAGCCCTTCTCCTTCCTCGAACTGGTGGCCCGCCTGCAAGCCCTGACCCGCCGCAGCGGTGGCCATGAACCGGTGCAGGTGAGCATCGCCGACCTGTGGATCGACCTGATCAGCCGCAAGGCCACCCGCGCCGGCCAACGCCTGGACCTGACCGCCAAGGAGTTCTCCCTGCTCAGCGTCCTGGCTCGCCGCCAGGGCGAAATCCTCTCGAAAACCGCCATTGCCGAAATGGTCTGGGACATCAACTTCGACAGTGACGCCAACGTGGTGGAGGTGGCGATCAAACGCTTGCGGGCCAAGCTCGACGGGCCATTCGAACAGAAGTTGCTGCACACCATTCGCGGCATGGGTTATGTGCTGGAGAGTCGCGGCGATGAGCGTCCCTGACAGCATCGCCCTGCGCTTGAGCGCCATGTTCACGCTGGTGGCGGCGCTGGTGTTCCTGTTGATCGGCGGCGCCTTGTACCAACAGGTCGGCAAGGGCCTGGGCCTGTTGCCAGAAGCCGAGCTCGATGCCCGCTACAGTGTCCTGGAGTCCACCGTCGGCCGCTACGGCACGCCTGAACACTGGGTGAAGATCAACAACAAGCTGCGATTGCTTGGCGAAGAAGACAAGCGCATCCATTTCTGGATCGTCAGCGACGATCCGCGCTTTGAATACGGCGATCCCGATGCGCAGATCCGCACCTTTGCCCAAGGCCCGCTGGGTAAACGCGACCTGACGTTGCCCCATCGGCACTACCCGATGAAAGTGCTGGTGAGCCAATTCCCGGCCAAGGACCAACGCCCGCCGCTGCGCTTCATGATCGGCATCGACACCGAGACCTTCTACCAGACCCAGCATCGCCTGTTGGTGGCGCTGGTGAGCCTGGCGATTGTCGGCGTGCTCCTGGCTTCGTTGCTGGGCTACTGGGTCGCCCGCATCGGTCTCAAACCGCTGATCAAGCTGTCCGAGGAAGCCCGGCGCCTGGCTCCACCCCGCCTGTCCGGGCGCTTGCAACTGTCACCCTTGCCGCCGGAACTGAGCCAGTTCGTCAGTTCCTTCAACGCCACCCTGGACCGGGTCGAACAGGCCTACTCGCGGCTGGAGTCGTTCAACGCCGACGTCGCCCACGAGTTACGCTCGCCCCTGACCAACCTGATCGGCCAGACCCAGGTGGCGCTGACCCGTGGGCGCTCGGCGGAACATTACTTCGAAGTGTTGCAATCGAATCTCGAGGAGTTGGAGCGGCTGCGCTCGATCATCAACGACATGCTGTTCCTGGCCAGCGCCGACCAGGGCAGCAAGGCCACCAAGTTGACCAGCGCATCCCTGGCCGGCGAAGTGGCGACCACCCTCGATTACCTGGACTTCATTCTGGAGGATGCCCAGGTCCAGGTCCGGGTCAGCGGCGACGCCCAGGCCAACATCGAGATCGCTCACTTGCGGCGGGCGCTGATCAACCTGCTGAGCAACGCCGTGCAACACACCGCGCCCGGACAAGTGATCGACGTGCGCATCGAAGCCCTTGGCGACCAGATCACCCTCGCCGTCACCAACCCCGGCGAACCGATCGCCGGCGAGCATCTGCCACGCCTGTTCGAACGTTTCTATCGCGTCGATGCCTCGCGCACCAACAGTGGCTCCAACCATGGGCTCGGGCTGGCCATCGTCAAGGCCATTGCGCTGATGCACGGTGGCGATGTGTTCGTGCGCAGCGACCAGGGTGCCAACACGTTCGGGATCCGCTTGCCGGCCTGACCCCCTCCCCTGGGCTTGTACGCGTTATCAGGTCTTTCCAGGCCAATGAATGCTGGGCGAAAGCCAACTGTAGCAAAATCGGAATACCGTCCGAACGCGCCCCCAGCTTTCATTAATTACCGGGTAATCGCGCAAACACTGATTGCCCGCTCTCATTGATCCAAGCACAATCAGCAAAAGGCCAGCATCTGGTTCATTGCCGGTTTGCAATCCTTTGGGACGGATCCCAGCCACATGACAATGCAGACATCGGAACCATGAGCGCGCGCAGTGCGACACCCGGCAACACCCCGCTTTCGAGACGTTCGGAACGGGTATTCGTACTGGCCAGCTCGCTGGTTGTCATTGCCATCCTGAGCATCGTGACGTTTCTGTTGATCCGCGAACATGCCGCCGCACAACAGGCTGCGACACGTGCGGCGACCAATATCGTGCAACTGATTGACGCCGATGTGCTGCGTAACGTGGAGCTCTACGATCTGTCGCTGCAAGGTCTGGTCGCCGCCGCCAAACGCGATGACCTGAAAGACGTTTCGCCGGCGATTCGCCATCTGGCGCTGTTCGACCGCGCCACCGCCGCCCCCTACAAAGGCGACATCCTGCTGCTCGACAAGCATGGCGATGTAATCGCCGACTCCGCCTCGATCGAACCGCGCAAAGGCAATTACGCCGACCGGGAATATTTCCAGTCCCATGTCCAGGACCCGAACCTGGGCATGATGATCAGTCGCCCGTTCCGTTCCAGGAGTGCCACCCACGATTGGCGCATCAGTTTCAGCTATCGACTGAGCGACGACCGGGGTGAGTTCATGGGCGTGGCCGAGGCCGCGATGCGCCTGAACTACTTCAGCCAGTTGTTCAAAAGCCTGAACGTCGGCCACGGGACGGTCAACCTGGTCAGCCGCGATGGGATTCTGCTGGCCCAGGAACCGCCCCTGGCCGACGACATGATCGGCAAGGACTTCAGCAACCGACCGAACTTCGTACGCATCCTGCGTGAAGGTAACGGCAGTTTTACCGGCATCTCCAGTGTTGATCAGACACAGCGGCTGTACACCTTTTCCCAGGTGGGCAACCTGCCATTGATCGTCGTGGTAGCGCTCTCCTACCAAGAGGTTTTCGCCTCATGGCAACGCACGGCGTTGTTGGTCAGCGGCGCCACCGGCGCACTGTGCATCGGTTTGCTCTGGCTCACCTGGCTGCTGCGCCGCGAATTGCGCCGCCGTTACAGGGCTGAACGGGAATTGGCCCAACTGGCGTCCGTCGACGCCCTCACGGGCCTGGCCAACCGACGGACACTGGACGAGACATTGCAGCAGGAATGGCTGCGCGCCCAACGTTCGGGCCAACCGTTGTCTGTGCTGATGATCGATGCCGATCATTTCAAGGCGTTCAACGATCGCCATGGTCATCAACAGGGTGACGAGGCCCTGCGCACCTTGGCGCAATTGATCGGCCAGCATGTCCGACGCCCCGCCGACCTGGCGGCGCGCTATGGCGGTGAGGAGTTCTCGGTGGTGCTGCCGGAGACCACCACCGCTGGCGCCTTCACCATGGCCCAGAATATTCGCGACGCGGTCGAACAACTGCCACCGGTGTCCGATGGGGGAGCGCCCATGACGGTCAGTATCGGCATCGCCACTTGGACCCAGGGACCGTACAACGAACTCGAACAACTCTTGTTCGCCGCGGACAAGGCGCTGTACCAGGCCAAGGCCAGCGGGCGCAATCGTGTGGTCTGCGCGATGTAACACCGCAACACCCGAAGGCTATGGACACGGCGCTCCCTGTGGCGAGGGGATTTATCCCCTCGCCACAGGGCCCATCTGATCCTCAGGAAACATCCATAAAAAAAGGCCACCCGAAGGCAGCCCTTAAAAAACTAGAGAGGTTTTTTGCTTACACCGCCGCGACAGGGCGCATGTAAGAGATTGGTGCGGTGCTGGCGTCTTCGAACGTCACGACTTCCCAAGCATCTTTCTGCTCAATCAACTTGCGCAGCAGCTGGTTGTTCAGTGCGTGGCCGGACTTGAAGCCCTTGAACTCACCAATCAGGCTATTGCCCAGCAGGTAGAGGTCGCCGATTGCATCGAGGATCTTGTGCTTGACGAATTCGTCTTCATAACGAAGGCCGTCTTCGTTCAACACACCATCGGAATCGACCACGATCGCGTTTTCAACACTGCCGCCGAGTGCGAGGTTGTGCTTGCGCAGGTACTCGATATCACTCATGAAACCAAAGGTACGGGCGCGGCTGACTTCTTTTACGAACGAAGTGCTGGAAAAATCCACGCTTGCACTCTGGGTGCGGTCACGGAAAACCGGATGATCGAAATCGATCTCGAAGCTCACCTTGAAACCTTCGAAAGGGACGAAAGTGGCGCGCTTGTCGCCGTCTTCCACTGTCACTTCCCGCAGGATGCGGATGAACTTCTTGGCTGCGTCCTGCTCTTCCAGGCCAGCCGATTGAATCAGGAATACGAAGGGTCCGGCACTGCCATCCATGATCGGAACTTCGGACGCGGAGAGCTCGACGTAGGCGTTATCGATGCCCAGGCCAGCCATGGCCGAGAGCAAATGCTCCACCGTGTCCACTTTGGTGTCACCGTTGACCAGTGTGGTCGACATAGTGGTTTCACCAACGTTTTCCGCGCGAGCAGGAATCTGCACCACAGGGTCGAGGTCGGCACGACAAAACACAATGCCGGTATCGACAGGCGCGGGCTTGAGGGTCAGGTAGACCTTCTCGCCGGAGTGCAAGCCGACACCTGTGGCACGGATAATATTCTTCAGGGTGCGTTGTTTAATCATGGCATGGGCCGCTTCAGCGCAAATTGCGAACTGGTATCAACAAAGGCTGGCGATGATAGCAGACCAGACCTTTGCTGAACACCAATCACCCGTATCCCCCTGATACATTTCATCAATCGGCCTGACGACGCAGGAATGCCGGGATATCCAGGTAATCCAGATCGTCTTGCGGATTCATCTTCGCGGCAGTCGCGGTACCGGCCTGGGCCTGGTTGCGCATGACGGTCGGACGGTCCAGGTCACGGTAATTCACCGCAGGCTGTTCCTGACGAACGGGGGCTTGTTGCTGTGGCTGGGAAGCCATGGCGGTCTGGACAGTGTTGTCGATCACCTTCATCGGCTTCTCGATTTTCGCGCCCAGCCCAGTGGCAACCACGGTCACATGCAGCTCGTCACGCATGTCCGGATCGATCACAGTGCCCACCTTGACCATCGCGTGGTCGGAAGCGAACGCCTCGATGATGCTACCCACGTCGGAGTACTCGCCCAAGGACAAGTCCGGACCGGCGGTGATGTTCACCAGGATGCCGCGGGCGCCTTGCAGGTTGACGTCTTCGAGCAACGGGTTGCGAATGGCCGCTTCAGTGGCTTCGCGGGCACGATTCGGACCGCTGGCGCAGCCAGTGCCCATCATCGCCATGCCCATTTCGGACATTACGGTGCGTACGTCGGCGAAGTCGACGTTGATCATGCCTGGACGCTTGATGATGTCGGAGATGCCACGAACGGCACCGGCCAATACATCATCGGCCTTGGCGAAAGCCGACAGCAGGCTGGCGTCTTTACCCAGGATGGTCAGCAGCTTCTCGTTGGGGATGGTGATCAACGAGTCGACACTTTCGCTCAGCGCGCGGATGCCTTCATCGGCGATCTGCATGCGCTTGCGGCCTTCGAACGGGAACGGACGGGTCACCACCGCAACGGTGAGAATACCCATTTCCTTGGCCACTTCGGCAATGATCGGCGCCGCACCGGTACCGGTACCGCCGCCCATGCCAGTGGTGATGAACACCATGTTGGTGCCGGCCAGGACTTCAGCGATGCGCTCGCGGTCTTCCAGGGCAGCCTGACGGCCAACCTCGGGATTCGCGCCGGCACCCAGGCCCTTGGTCACACCGGTACCCAGTTGCAGGATGGTCCGCGCGCCGATGTTTTTCAGCGCTTGAGCATCAGTGTTGGCGCAGATGAATTCAACGCCTTCGATGTTGCTCTTGACCATGTGGTTGACAGCGTTGCCGCCGCCACCGCCGACACCGATTACTTTGATAACCGGGCTAGCGGGGATGTTGTCTACGAGTTCGAACATTTTCCCTCTCCTTTCATTCTCTAGTTTTTTCGCCTACTGCGTTTGCTGCGTCTTCCAGCGCCAAGCCTGAAACCTGCCGCGTGAAGCTTTGAAACTGTTTAGAAGTTGCCTTTGACCCAAGCCTGGAGCCGCTCGAACAGCGGAGCCTTCGGTTCGTCGCTGCTGTAGCTGTCGCGGCTGCCGATCCCTGAAAACGAGATCCCATCGGACTGTTTCTGCAGGCCGTACATCAACAGGCCCACGCCGGTGGAATAGATCGGGTTGCGGACCACGTCATCCAGGCCCTTGACGCCATGGGGCACGCCCAGGCGCACCGGCATGTGGAAAATCTCCTCGGCCAGCTCGACCGCGCCTTCCATCTTCGACGTACCGCCGGTCAGCACGATGCCGGCCGGGATCAGGTCTTCGTAGCCGCTGCGACGCAGTTCGGCCTGGATCAGCGTGAACAGCTCGTCGTAGCGCGGCTCGACCACTTCGGCCAGGGCCTGGCGCGACAGTTCGCGCGGTGGACGGTCGCCGACGCTCGGCACCTTGATGGTTTCACCGGCACCGGCCAGCTTCGCCAGGGCGCAGGCGTAACGGATCTTGATTTCCTCGGCGTACTGGGTCGGGGTACGCAACGCCATGGCGATGTCGTTGGTCACCTGGTCGCCGGCAATCGGGATCACGGCCGTGTGGCGGATCGCGCCTTCGGTGAAGATCGCGATGTCGGTGGTGCCGCCGCCGATGTCCACCAGGCACACGCCCAGTTCTTTCTCGTCGTCGGTCAGCACCGAGTAGGCCGAGGCCAGTTGCTCGAGGATGATGTCGTCGATTTCCAGGCCGCAGCGACGCACGCATTTCTCGATGTTCTGCGCGGCGTTCACCGCACAGGTCACCACGTGGACCTTGGCTTCCAGGCGCACGCCGGACATGCCCAGGGGTTCACGCACGCCTTCCTGGTTATCGATCACGTAATCCTGCGGCAGGGTGTGCAGCACACGCTGGTCGGCCGGGATCGCCACGGCCTGGGCCGCGTCGAGTACACGCTCGAGGTCCGCGGAGCTGACTTCGCGATCACGAATCGCCACGATACCGTGGGAGTTCAGGCTGCGGATGTGATTGCCCGCCACGCCGACGAACGCCGAGTGGATCCGGCAACCGGCCATCAGCTGCGCCTCTTCGATGGCGCGCTGGATCGATTGCACGGTGGACTCGATGTTCACCACCACGCCTTTTTTCAAGCCGCGGGACGGATGTGTACCGATCCCGACGATGACCAGCGTGCCGTCGTCCGCGACTTCGCCTACCAGCGCCACCACCTTGGAAGTGCCGATATCGAGACCGACGATCATTTTCCCGCTTTGCACGTTTGCCATGGGTCCTGCCTCTTCTTAATTCTTCGCGACGGCGGGTTCGGCCGTCGTCGGCGCTACAGGTTCCCGCCAGCCAACGGCCAGGCCGTTGGCGTAGCGCAGATCGATGCGCGCAATGTTCGTAATCTTTTCTTTAAGCGTCTTGTCATAGATGGCGATGAAGCGGCGCATCTTTTCCACCAGGTTGCCGCGCCCGAGCAACAGCTCGATGCCCGGCCCCGAGCTGCCCGCGCCAGTGGTCAGGAACCAACTGCCGCGCTCACGCAATTCCAGGCGCGCGATGGAGAAGCCCAACGGCCGCAACATCTGGCTCAACACCTGGTATTGCTGCATCACTTGCTGCTGGGCCCGCTGTGGACCGAACAGTTGTGGCAAATGTTCATAGTTGGCCAGTTCTCGCGGCGTAAACGCCTGGCCCTGGTTGTTCAACAGCGACTCGTCGCCCCAACGGGCCACCGGCAGTTGCTCTTCCAGGCGAATCGACACCTGGTCGGGCCACACCCGCCGGACTTCGGCGTGAGCGATCCAGGGCATCTGCTCCAGCTCCGTGCGCATGCCCGCCAGGTCGATGGTGAAGAAACTCGACGCGACGAACGGGGCGATCCGCTGCTGCACCGCCTGCTGGCTGATGTAGCTCAGATCGCCCTGGACGTTGATCCGGGCGATCGGTCGGTCGGCATACGGCAGCAACCGTTGCGCGCCTTCATAGGTACCGAACCCCAACGCCACCAACAGCACCGGCCAGAACAGGCTCTTGAGAAAACCAAAATTGGCTTTCGGCAAGCGCGCCGACATCGGCTCCTTGGCCACCATTCGGCTGGCACCCCGCGGCACCGGCTTACGACCGGGTGCGGATGGCTGATGACGAAGCGATGCGCCTTGCATGGCTTAACCTCTTGGCTCTTGAGTGCCGACACTGGCCGCCAGGATCGACAGCACCAGTTGCTGGAAATCCAGACCGGCGGCGCGGGCCGCCATGGGTACCAGGCTGTGATCGGTCATGCCGGGCGCGGTGTTGACTTCCAGGAACCAGAACTGCCCATCGGCGTCCTGCATCACGTCCGCCCGGCCCCAACCGGCGATACCCAACGCCTCACAGGCCTTGGCCGTGAGGTCCATCAGTTCTTTTTCCTTGGCAGCGTCCAGCCCGCAGGGAATGCGGTACTGGGTATCGTTGGCGATGTACTTGGCGTCGTAGTCGTAGAACGTGTGGGGCGTGCCCAGCGCAATCGGGGGCAACACCTGGTCACGCAGGGTGGCGATGGTGAACTCGGGACCGGTGATCCATTGTTCGACCAACACTTGCGAATCGTAGGAACTGGCGTCTTTCCATGCCGCGGTCAACTCAGGCAGCGAATTCACTTTCGCCATGCCGATACTTGAACCTTCATGGGCCGGTTTGACGATCAAAGGGAAACCCAGTTCCGTGGCCGCCGAAATACAATCGGCCTCGGACGCCAGCACGGCGTGACGCGGCGTCGGAATGCCGAGGCTGTGCCAGACCTGCTTGGTGCGCAGTTTGTCCATCGCCAGGGCGGATGCCAGGATGCCGCTGCCGGTGTAGGGGATCCCCAGGCATTCGAGCAGGCCTTGCATGCTGCCGTCTTCGCCGCCGCGACCATGGAGGATGATGAACGCGCGATCGATCTTCTCGTTCAGCAGGCGCTGCAGGAAATCATCGCCCACGTCGATGCCGAAGGCGTCGACGCCGGCGCTTTGCAAGGCTTGCAGCACGGCGTTGCCGGACTTGAGGGACACCTCGCGCTCGGCGCTCTTGCCACCGAACAGCACGGCCACGCGGCCGAAGGCTTTCGGATCGAGGGTCGAGACCAGGTTGGCGTAGGCAGCAGTCATTTCAGTTTCCCCTCGCTGGAGGCCACGATTGCTCCGGCGAATAACGGACTTTTCAACAGTTTCGGGGCCAGGCCACCGATGTCACCGGCACCCTGACACAGCAGGATGTCGCCGGCGCGCAGCAACGGCTTGACCAGCGGCGCGAGGTCTACGCCACGCTCGATGTAGATCGGGTCCAACTGGCCGCGCTGACGAATGCTGTGGCACAGCTGGCGGCTGTCGGCCCCAGGGATCGGCTCTTCACCGGCCGGGTAGACTTCCATCAACAGCAGCACGTTGGCGTCGGCCAGCACCTGGACGAAATCGTCATACAGGTCGCGGGTGCGGCTATAGCGGTGCGGCTGGTAGACCATCACCAGGCGCCGCTCCGGCCAGCCACCGCGCACGGCCTTGATCACCGCCGCGACTTCGGTCGGGTGGTGGCCATAGTCGTCTACCAGCATCACGTTGCCGCCTTCCACCGGCAGTTCGCCGTAGACCTGGAAGCGCCGGCCCACGCCCTGGAAGCCGGACAGGCCCTGGACGATGGCTTCATCGCTGACGCCTTCGTCGGTGGCGATGCAGATGGTGGCCAGGGAATTGAGCACGTTGTGGTTACCGGGCATGTTCACCGACACGTCCAACGGCTCGCGATCGGGGCGCAAGACGGTGAAGAACGTCTGCATGCCTTGCTGGCGCACGTTGATGGCGCGCACGTCGGCGTCTTCGCCAAAGCCGTAGGTCACGGTCGGACGCTTGATCAGCGGCAGGATTTCACGCACCACCGGGTCGTCCAGGCACACCACCGCCAGACCGTAGAACGGCAGGTTGTGCAGGAACTCGACGAAGGTTTTCTTCAATTTGTTGAAGTCACCGTCGTAGGTCGCCATGTGGTCGGCGTCGATGTTGGTCACCACGGCCACCAGCGGTTGCAGGTGCAGGAAGCTCGCATCGCTCTCGTCGGCTTCGGCGATCAGGTAGCGGCTGGTGCCCAGCTGGGCATTGGTGCCCGCGGCATTCAGACGACCACCGATCACGAACGTCGGGTCCAGGCCACCGGCCGCGAACACCGAGGCGATCAGGCTGGTGGTGGTGGTTTTGCCATGGGTACCGGCGACGGCGATGCCATGGCGATAGCGCATCAGCTCGGCGAGCATCTCAGCCCGTGGCACCACGGGAATGCGGCGTTCCAGGGCGGTGGCGACTTCCGGGTTGGAGGTGTTCACGGCGCTGGAAACCACCAGCACGTCAGCATTGGCGGCGTTCTCGGCGCGGTGACCGATAAAAATCTGCGCGCCGAAGGACTCCAGGCGCTCGGTGACCGGGGAAGCTTTCAGGTCGGAACCCGAGACCTGGTAACCCAGGTTCAGCAATACCTCGGCGATCCCGCACATGCCCACGCCGCCGATACCGACGAAGTGGATGCGGCGGATACGGCGCATTTCCGGTTGTGGCATGGCTTTGCGATTCTCAACCATGGGCCACCTCCAGGCAGGTATCGACCACTTGGGCCGTGGCATCGGGTTTGGCCAGGCGGCGGGCGGCGCGGGCCATGTCTTCAAGTCGTTGCGGCTGCATCAAAACCTCTGTCAGGCGGGCGGCAAGATCCGCGGCGCCAGTCGTTCTTTGCGGCATCAGGAAGGCAGCACCTTCACGGGCCAAATAATCGGCGTTACGGGTCTGGTGATCGTCGATGGCGTGGGGCAAAGGCACCAGCATCGAGGGCAGACCGGCGGCAGCCAGTTCACTGATGGTCAGCGCGCCTGCGCGGCAGACCACCAGGTCGGCCCAGCCATAGGCTTGGGCCATGTCTTTGATGAAAGGCTGCACTTGCGCCTCGACGCCGGCAGCACGGTAGCGCTCGGCGGTCACTTCATCGTGATGTTTGCCAGCCTGATGGAACACGTCCGGCCGCAGGTCGGGAGCGACCAGCGACAAGGCTTCGGGCAGCAATTTGTTCAACGGTTCCGCCCCCAGGCTTCCACCCAGGATCAGCAAACGCGCCTTGCGTCCAGCCAGGGCCGGGCGCGGTGTCTCCAGGAACAGCTCGGTACGCACCGGATTACCGGTGGTGCGGCGGCTGCCCGACAGGGTAAAGGTGTCGGGAAAAGCTTCACAGACCCGGGCGGCCAACGGCACCAGTAACCGATTGGCGGTACCGGCCACGGCGTTCTGCTCGTGGACGATCACCGGCACACCGGCCAGTTTTGCCGCAACGCCGCCAGGGCCGGTCACATAACCACCGAACCCGACCACGCACACCGGGCGCAACCGACGAATGATCGCTCGCGCCTGCCAGATCGACTTGAGCAGCATCAGCGGCGCCCTGAGCAGCGACAACTTGCCCTTGCCCCGCAGGCCGCTGGCGTCGATCCGGTGCAGTTCGAGGCCGGCGCCAGGCACCAGTTCGTTCTCGATCCCCCGCGGCGTACCCAGCCAGTGCACGGTGTAGCCCCGAGCCTGGAACTCCCGGGCACAGGCCAGCGCCGGGAACACGTGCCCGCCGGTACCACCTGCCATGATCAGCACATTAGCGCCCATGAGTCGGCTCCTCGGCGAAGTCGCTCTCCTGGAATTCCATCTCTTCGCTGCCCAGGTGGGTTCGACTTTCCCATTCAATGCGCAGCAACAGGCCGAGACAGGCACAGCAGATCACCAGGGAACTGCCGCCATAACTGAGGAACGGCAGCGTCAGCCCCTTGGTCGGCAACAGGCCGACGTTCACGCCGATGTTGATCAGGAACTGGCCGATCCACAGGAACGACAAGCCATACGCCACGTAAGCGGCGAAAAACTGCTTGGCCTTCTCGGCCCACAAGCCGATGTACATGCCGCGCACACAGACGAACACGAACAGGGCGACGGTGCACAGGGAGCCGACGACGCCCAGCTCTTCGGCCAGCACCGAGAATACGAAGTCGGTGTGGGCTTCCGGCAGGTAGAACTGCTTCTGCACGCTGTTGCCCAGGCCCACGCCCAACCATTCGCCGCGACCGAAGGCAATCAAGGCCTGGGTCAATTGATAGCCGGAACCGAACTGGTCGGCCCACGGGTCGGTAAAGGTGATCAGGCGCGCCATCCGGTACGGTTGCGCCTGAACCAGCACGGTCACGGCCGCCACCGCCAACGCCACCATCAGGATGAAGCGAAACAGCCCGACCCCACCGAGGAACAGCATCGCCGCCGCGGCGCCCATCATCACCACGGTGGCACCGAAGTCCGGCTCCATCAGCAGCAGGCCCGCCATGGGCAGCAAGACGATGAACGGCTTGAAGAATCCCATCCAGCTCTCGCGCACTTCTTTCTGGCGACGTACCAGATAACCGGCCAGGAAAATCACCACGAAGACCTTGGCGATCTCCGAGGGTTGCACGTTGAAGAAGCTGAAGCCGATCCAGCGCATCGAGCCGTTGACCTCGCGGCCGATCCCCGGCACCAGCACCATCACCAACAGGCCGAAGGCCCCGAGCAGCATCATCCAGCCCAGGCGCTGCCAGGTGGCGATCGGCACCATCATGGTGACGACGCACGCGCCCAGGCCGATCACCAGGTAAACCAGGTGGCGGATCATGTGATAAAGGGTGTTGCCCGACTGCACGGCGGCCACTTCCGACGACGCGGAGGTGATCATCACCAGGCCCAGGCCCAGCAAGGCCAGGCAACCGGCGAGCATCGGGAAATCCAGGTCGATGCCACGTCCGGTGATCAACGGCGACGGGTACGGCTTGATGATGTTCATCAGGCTCATGCCAAGTCCTCCGCGGCCCGGGCGAACAACTGCCCGCGCTCTTCATAGTTCTTGAACATGTCGAAACTGGCGCAGGCCGGTGACAACAGCACCGCGTCGCCCGGGTGCGCGAGCGCGCGGCATTGCTGTACCGCCTCGTCCAGCGAACCGACGCGAACCAGCGGCACGGCATCGCCGAGGGCCTGGGCGATCAATTCGCGGTCGCGGCCCATCAGCACCACGGCACGGCAGTTGGCTGCCACGGGGTCGCGCAGGTCCTTGAAGTCGGCGCCCTTGCCGTCGCCGCCGGCGATCAGCACGAGCTTGCCTGCGATGTCCGCCCCCAGGCCTTCGATGGCCGCCAGTGCGGCACCGACGTTGGTGGCCTTGGAGTCGTTGTACCAGGCCACGCCATCGAGGTCGCGCACCCACTGGCAGCGGTGTTCGAGACCGGCAAACGTGCGCAGGGCCGACAGCATGGCGTCGAACGGCAGGCCGACCGCATGCCCCAGGGCCAGCGCGGCCAGGGCATTGGCCTGGTTATGGGCGCCACGAATCTTCAGTTCCCGCACCGGCATCAGGTTCTGGAATTCGAAGGCCAGGTATTTCTCGCCATTCTCTTCGCGCAAGCCGAAACCTTTGAAATCCGGGACGCCCAGGCCGAAGGACCAGCATGGCATGCCCTCGCCCAGCAACGGACGGGTCAAGGCGTCCTGGCGGTTGAACACCACCTGCCGGGCCCCACGGAAGATCCGGTGCTTGGCCAGGTGATAGGCCGGCAGGCCGCTGTAGCGGTCCATGTGGTCTTCGCTGACGTTGAGCACGGTGGCCACTTCGGCGCCCAGGTGGTCGGTGGTTTCCAGTTGGAAGCTCGACAGCTCCATCACGTACAGCTCGACGTCGTCGCTGAGCAGGTCCAGGGCCGGGGTGCCGAGATTGCCGCCTACGGCGACGCGCTTGCCGGCCGCCGCGGCCATTTCGCCCACCAGGGTGGTGACGGTGCTCTTGGCGTTCGAACCGCTGATGGCAATGATCGGCGCCTTGGCGTTACGCGCGAACAGCTCGATATCGCCGGACAGTTTCACGCCACGGGCAGCGGCTGCCTGCAGGGCCGGGGTCGCCAGGGCCAGGCCGGGGCTCACGTAGAGCTCATCGGCGCGGCACAGGAACTCGACATCCAGTTCGCCACAACGCACGTCCACCTGAGGATAGTCACGGCGCAGCGTGGCCAGCTCAGGCGGATTTTCCCGCGTGTCGGCCACGGCAAACGACACGCCCCGGTTCGCCAGGAAGCGAACCAGGGACATGCCGCTCTTGCCGAGGCCGACAACGATGCGGAAGTGGTCAGAAGCGATCAGGGACACTCGTTCTACCTCAGCTTCAGGGTGGCAAGGCCGATCAGCACCAGGATCACGGTGATGATCCAGAAACGGACGATCACACGCGGCTCGGGCCAGCCCTTGAGTTCAAAGTGGTGGTGGATCGGCGCCATGCGGAATACGCGGCGGCCGGTCAATTTAAAGGAAGCAACCTGAATGACGACTGACAGGGTCTCCATCACGAACACGCCGCCCATGATGAACAGGACGATTTCCTGGCGAACGATGACAGCGATGGTGCCCAGGGCCGCGCCCAGCGCCAGCGCGCCGACGTCGCCCATGAAGACTTGCGCCGGGTAGGTGTTGAACCACAAAAAGCCCAGGCCGGCACCGATCAGTGCGCCGCAGAATACGATCAGCTCGCCCGCCCCCGGCACATAAGGGATCAGCAGGTATTCGGCGAACTTCACGTTGCCCGACAGGTAGCAGAAGATCCCCAGCGCGCCGCCGACCATGACCGTCGGCATGATCGCCAGGCCGTCGAGGCCGTCGGTGAGGTTGACCGCGTTGCTCGAGCCAACGATGACCAGGTAGGTCAGCACGATGAAACCGGCGCCCAGCGGAATGCTGTAGTCCTTGAGCATCGGCAGGATCAGGGTGGTCTCCACCGGCGAGGCGGCGGTCATATAAAGGAAGATCGCCGCGCCGAGGCCGAACACCGACTGCCAGAAATACTTCCAGCGACTTGGCAGCCCGCGGGAGTTCTTCTCGATCACCTTGCGGTAGTCGTCGACCCAGCCGATGGCGCCGAAGAACAGGGTCACCAGCAGCACGACCCAGACGTAGCGGTTCGCCAGGTCGGCCCAGAGCAAGGTGCTGATGCCGATGGACGACAGGATCAACGCGCCACCCATGGTCGGGGTGCCGGATTTTGACAGGTGCGATTGCGGACCGTCGTTACGGACCGACTGGCCGATCTGCAGGTTCTGCAGAGTACGGATCATCCACGGGCCCAGGAACAGCGACAACGACAACGCGGTCAGCACGCCCAGGATCCCGCGCAGGGTCAGGTACTGGAAGACCGCGAAGCCTTTGTAGAACTGTTGCAGGTACTCCGCTAGCAGCAGCAGCATTAATGTTTCTCCGTGGAGGCGCCGCACAGTGCCGCGACGATGTTTTCCATCGCTGCGCTGCGTGAGCCCTTGATCAATAAGGTGGTGTTCGGGTCCTGCTCGGCGCCCAGGGCCTGGATCAGTTCGGCTTGAGTGGTGAAATGCCGCGCGCGTTCGCCAAACGCGGCGACCGCATGGGCCATCATCGGACCGACCGCATACAGCGCATCGACCTTGCCGCGTGCATAGGCACCCACATCGTGATGCCCCTGTTGCGCCCATTCGCCCAGTTCACCGATATCCCCCAGCACCAGCACGGTGCGGCCGGAGAAACCGGCGAGGATGTCGACGGCCGCGCACACGGACGAAGGGTTGGCGTTGTAGGTGTCGTCGATGACGCGCATGCCGTTAGTGGCCAGTTGCGCGACGGAGCGCCCCTTGACCGGCTGCACGGCGTTCAGCCCGGCGACGATGCCCGGCAGCGACACGCCCAGGGCGTGGGCGGCAGCCGCCGCGGCCAGGGCGTTGGCGACGTTATGGGTGCCCAGCAGGTTCAACTGGACCCGCTCGGCGCCGTCGGGGCTGTGCAGGTTGAAGGCCGGGCAACCGCGGGCATCACGGTCCAGGTCGCTGGCGTAGAAATTCGCGGCGAGGTTGCTCAGGGCGAAGGTCAGCACCTTGCGCTCGCCCGCACGGGTCTTCCAGATTTCAAAAGCCTTGTCATCGAGATTCAGCACGGCGACGCCATTGGCATCCAGCCCCTCGATGATCTCGCCCTTGGCCTCGACGATTTTTTCCGGGCCGCCGAACTCGCCGACGTGGGCGGTACCGGCGTTGTTGAGTACCGCCACGTGAGGCTTGGTCATGGCCACGGTGTAGGCAATCTCGCCGAGCCGCGAAGCCCCCAGCTCGATGACGGCAGCGCTGTGTTCCGGCGCCAGCTCCAGCAAGGTCAGCGGCACGCCGAGGTCGTTGTTCAGGTTGCCACGGGTCGCCAGCACCGGACCGCGGGTGCGCAGGATGCTGGCAAGCATTTCCTTGACCGTGGTCTTGCCGCTGGAGCCGGTGATGGCGGCGACCGGGTTGCCATACGCCGCACGGTTCAGCGCACCGAGCTGGCCCAGGGCCTGGCGAGTGTCGTTGACGAGCAATTGCGGCAACGTGCTGTTGCTCACCTCCCGCTCGACCAGGGCCGCGACCGCACCTTTGCCCGCGACCTCGTTCAAGTAATCGTGGCCATCGAAACGCGGCCCGGCCAGGGCGACGAACAATTGCCCCGGTGCGATCGCCCGGCTGTCGATGCTGACGCCGTCGAAACTGGCGTCCGCGGCGATGAGGCGCGCATTCAGGGCGTTGGTCAGTTCGCTGAGTTTCAGGGCCTTAAGCATGGGCCACCTCCCACGCGGTCAGGGCGTGATCGGCTTCCACCAGATCGGAGAATGCATGGCGTTCGCCGTTGATTTCCTGATAGTCCTCGTGGCCCTTGCCGGCCAGAACGATGACATCGTCCGCCGAAGCGCTGGCGATCAACTGGGCGATGGCCTGGCCGCGACCGGCGACGAAGGTGACCTTATCCACAGCGGTAAAACCGGCGCGGATGTCGTCGAAAATTCGCAGCGGGTCTTCGCTGCGTGGGTTGTCGTCGGTGACCAGCACGCCGTCTGCCAGCCGCTCCACGACTTCGGCCATCAATGGACGCTTGCCGCGATCGCGATCGCCACCGCAGCCAAACAGGCACAGCAACTTGCCCTTGGCGTGAGGACGCAGGGCCGTGAGGACTTTTTCCAACGCGTCGGGGGTATGGGCATAATCGACCACCACCAACGGTTGGGCCCCACCGCCCAGGCGCTGCATGCGCCCGGCGGGCCCTTCCAGCTTTGGCAACACCTTGAGAATTTCGTCCAGCGCGTAGTCCAGGCCGAGCAAGGCGCCGATGGCCGCCAATACGTTGCTCAGGTTGAAGCGGCCGAGCAAAGTGCTGCGCAAGTGGTGCTCGCCCTGGGGCGTGACCAGCGTGGCGCGTACGCCTTCGTCATTGAACTGGGCCTGACGTATATAAAGGTAGGCGCTGGTATCTTCCAGGCTATAGGTGATCAACCGGGACTCGCGCTTGTCGGCGGCCAGTTGCCGACCGAACTCGTCATCGAGGTTGATGACCCGGCATTTCAAATCATTCCAGGCAAACAGCTTGGCCTTGGCTTCACCGTAGGCCTGCATGGTGCCGTGGTAATCCAGGTGGTCCCGGGACAGGTTGGTCAGTACCGCCACATCGAATGCCAGCGCCGTCACCCGGCCCTGGTCCAGGCCATGGGACGAGACTTCCATCGCAACAGCCTTGGCGCCGGCCTTCTTCAGGTCCGCCAGGGTCGCTTGCACGGCAATCGGGTTCGGCGTGGTGTGCAGGCCGCTCTCCAGTGCGCCATGAAAACCGTTGCCCAAGGTGCCGACAATGCCGCAATGCTGGCCGAGCAGGTCCAACGCCTGGGCCACCAGCTGGGTCACGCTGGTCTTGCCGTTGGTGCCCGTCACGCCCACCAGGTTCAGGTGACGGCTCGGGTCGCCATAAAAACGTCCGGCGATGTCCGACAGCTGCGCCGCCAGGTCCTTGACCGGAATCAAGGGCACGTCAGTGATCGGCAGCACGGTGGCGCCTCGCACTTCATAAGCCACGGCAGCCGCGCCACGCTTCAGGGCGTCGGCGATATGGTCGCGGCCATCGACACGAGCGCCCGGCACTGCCAGGAACAAGTCCCCGGCACGTACATTGCGGCTGTCCAGGGCCAATTCACGAATCAGCAGATCGTGACCGGCGTGGGCGAAAATCTTGTTCAGGCTCAGGGACATCAGCCACGCCCTCCTTCGGCTTTCAAGGGAACGACCGGTGCGGTATTGGCCTGCTGGGTCGGCGGCAGGTTATCCGGGGTAATGTTCATCAGGCGCAGGGTGCCGGACATCACTTTGCTGAACACCGGCGCCGAGACCAGGCCACCGAAGTAGCCCGCCTTGCTCGGTTCGTCGATGACCACGACGATGGCGTAGCGCGGGTCGCTCATCGGGCCGAAGCCGGCAAACAGCGAACGGTAGGAATTCTCGGCGTAGCCTTTGGTGCCCACGGAGGTCTTACGGGCCGTACCCGATTTGCCCGCCACGTGGTAGGCCGGCACTTGGGCGCGATAGACACCACGCGGCGCCTCGATCACCTGCTGCAGCATGCCCTGCATGGTCTTGGCGACATTTTCCGGGATCACCTGGGTGGTCTGCGGCGCCTTGTCGGTCTTGATCAGGGTTAGCGGAGCCATGCGCCCGTTGTTCGCCAGCGCGGAAAACGCATGGACCAACTGGATCGCGGTCACGGAAACACCGTAGCCGTAGGACAACGTGGCGGTTTCAGCCTTGCGCCAGTCACGGTAGTTCGGCAGGTTGCCGACACGCTCGCCCGGGAAGCCCAGGCCGGTGTCCTGGCCAAGGCCGATTTTCTGGGCCAGGCGATAGATCGTTTCGCCGCCGATATCGAAGGCGATCTTGCTCATGCCAACGTTACTGGAGTTGATCAGGATGCCGGTCAGGTCGAGCACCGGACCTTCGGTCTTGGACACGTCGCGGATGGTGTACTTGCCGATCTGCAGGGTGCCCGGGTACACCTCGACGGTGTCGCTCGGCTTCCAGCGCCCGGTTTCCAGGGCGGCGGCCATGGACACGGCCTTCATGGTCGAACCCGGCTCGAACACGTCGATCATCGCGCGGTTGCGCATCATCGCCGGCTGCAGGTTGCGACGGTTGTTCGGGTTGTAGGTCGGCTGGTTGACCATCGCCAGGATCTCGCCGGTCTTCACATCCATGATCACCAGGCTGCCAGCCTTGGCACCGTTCTCGACGATGGCATTGCGCAGCTCGCGGTTGGCCAGGTATTGCAGGCGCAAGTCAATGGACAACGCCAAGGGCTTGCCGGCCTTGGCGTTTTTGGTGACTTGGACATCCTTGATCAGCCGGCCGCGCCGGTCCTTGATGACCTGTCGCTTGCCGGCAACCCCGGCGAGCCATTCGTCATAGGCCAGTTCGACACCTTCCCGGCCCCGGTCATCGATGTCGGTAAACCCGACCATGTGGGCCGTGACTTCACCAGCCGGGTAGAAACGCCGGAACTCTTCGATGCCGTAGACACCGGGTACTTTCAAGTCGAGCACGCTCTGGCCCTGCTCGGGGGTCAAGCCGCGCACCAGGTAAATGAATTCCTTGTTGGCCTGGGCTTCGAGGCGCTCGGCCAGGGCCTTGGGGTCCTGCCCGAGGGCGGCGGCCAAGGCCGGCCATTTTTCCTTGGCCAGCTGCATTTCCTTGGCGTTGGCCCACAAGGTGGTCACCGGGGTACTCACGGCCAGGGGTTCGCCATTGCGGTCGGTGATCAGGCCACGGTGAGCCGGGATCGGAATATGCCGCACACTGCGGGCATCGCCCTGCCCCTTGAGGAAGTCACGGTCGACGACCTGCAGGTCGATGATGCGCCACGAAATCGCCGCCACCATGATCCCGAGCAAGCCCAGGACCAGACGAAACCGCCACGGGAACAGCGCCCCTTCGAGTTTCATCATGGCGCCACCATCTGCACTTCGGCGGCGCCGGGAATGCGCATTTTCAACTGTTCGGTGGCCAGGACTTCGATACGGCTGTGGGCGGTCCAGGTGCTCTGTTCCAGGATCAACCGACCCCACTCGGCCTGCGCCTTGTCGCGCACGCTGAGTTCGTTATAAAGGGTATTGAGCAACTGCCGGTTCCAGTGCGCGCTATAGGACACGGCGATGGCCGACACGAGCACGCCGATGAACAGCAGCAGCATGAAAAAGCTGCCGCCGGGCAGGGGCTTGGCGAAGAGCTTGCTCACCGCAACTTCTCCGCGACGCGCATGACGGCGCTACGGGCACGTGGGTTGGCCTTGAGTTCGGCTTCGGAAGCGAACTGCGCTTTGCCATGGATCTTGATTTTCGGCACGAAGGCTTCGAAACGCACCGGCAGGTTGCGCGGCAGGTTATCGGCTTCCCCCTTGGTGAGCTTGCGCATGAACAGCTTGACGATGCGGTCTTCCAGGGAATGGAAGCTGATCACCACCAGACGACCGCCGATCTCCAGCGCCTCGAGCGCCGCTTCGAGACCCACTTGCAGATCGCCCAGTTCGTTATTGACGTGGATGCGCAAGCCCTGGAAGGCCCGGGTCGCCGGGTTCTTGCCCTTTTCCCAGGCCGGGTTGGCCACTTTCAACACCTCGGCCAGGTCGCCGGTGCGCTCGAAAGGCTTGATGTCGCGGCGCTCGACCACGGCGCGGGCCATGCGCCCGGAGAAACGCTCTTCGCCGTATTCCTTGAAGACACGGGCGATTTCTTCCACCGGGGCGGTGTTGACGAATTCGGCGGCGCTGATCCCGCGGGACGGGTCCATGCGCATGTCCAGCGGGCCGTCATTGAGGAAACTGAAACCGCGCTCCGGGTCGTCCAGTTGTGGCGACGAGACGCCCAGGTCGAGCAGCACGCCACTGACCTTGCCGGCCAGGCCACGCTCGGCGACTTCCGCGCCCAGCTCGGCAAAGCTGCGCTGCACAACGACAAAGCGGCCGTCTTCGGCCGCCAGCGCTTGCCCGGTGGCAATCGCTTGAGGATCCTTGTCGAACCCCAGCAACCGGCCGTCCGGACCGAGCTGGCTGAGAATCAACCGGCTGTGCCCGCCACGCCCGAACGTGCCGTCCAGATAGCAGCCATCAGGACGTACGGCGAGAGCCTCGACGGCTTCGTCAAGCAGTACGGTGATGTGGTTAAAGCCGCTATCAATAGTCACAGGATCAAATCACGCAGTTCGTCAGGCATGGCGCCCGGTTGTTGAATAGCAGCGAGGTCAGCGGCAGAAACCGCATTCCAGGCATCTTCGTCCCACAGTTGGAACTTGTTCAGTTGGCCCACCAGCATCGCGCGCTTGTCCAGCTTGGCGTACTCGCGCAGGCGCGGCGGCACCAGGAAACGACCACTGCCATCGAGCTCGAGGTCGACGGCATTACCGATCAGCAAGCGTTGCAGACGGCGGTTTTCTTCACGCAGCGAAGGCAGTGCGCGCAGTTTGGTTTCGATGATTTCCCACTCATCCAGAGGGTAAACACACAAACATGGATCAACGGCGTCGATCGTGACGATTAACTGCCCCGAACTTCGCGAAACGAGCTCGTCACGATACCGGCTGGGCATGGCGAGCCGGCCTTTTGCATCGAGACTGATAGCGTTAGCTCCGCGAAACACGTCAGCGTTTCTCCACTTTTTGGCGTTTTACCTTCAAAAAAACCCACTTCATGCCACTTTCCGCCACTTGCGCACACTATAGGAATGCGCCCACCGCACCGTCAAGGCGCGTAATGAAGGAAAAGCCTTATAGATCGGAGATTTAGGAGCGTTTCAGGAGGGGTAACAAGAATCTGACGTAGGAAAATTCGCCCCAACCTGAAGCAGCACAGGGGACTGCGCGCACAAGTTAAAGTGATTTGTTAAGAGTAAGATTTTTTTGGTATTAGGAATTGCGTCTGCCAGTGATTCCGGCAGGAAGGGAAAAGGTGGAGAGTCGATCTGTAAGCCGGGTTCTGTCTTGAACAGTCATTCGTCTACGATGGCCATCACTGGACATCTTTAGCAACCTACCCGGTCCCAGCGCGGGCCACGCCTTGGGACCCTATTTGGTCTTGCTCCAAGTGGGGTTTACCTAGCCACGAACTGTTGCCAGCCGTGCGGTGCGCTCTTACCGCACCTTTTCACCCTTACCGGCGCCGAAACGCTTAGGCGGTTATTTTCTGTGGCACTTTCCGTAGGCTCACGCCTCCCAGGCATTACCTGGCACTTCGCCCTATGGAGCCCGGACTTTCCTCCCCCCCCTAATTCTCATAGAGGGCAGCGACTGTCCGATCGACTCTCCGCCGCGAAGGTTAACGGTAGAGCGCTTGAAGAACAAGCGCTAAAAGCCCCTGGCCAGCACCGTGTCCCGGTTTCACTGGTCTTTCTGTTTTTCCAGTGCGACCTGATACAGCACATTCTTGCGCTCGCCAGTGATCTGCGCCGCAAGGGCCGCGGCGCGCTTGAGGGGCATTTCCTCGAGCAGCAGGTTCAGGACGCGCATCGCCTCGCCGCTGACGGCGTCCTCGCTTTGCGGCGGCGTCCAGCCCGCCACCAGCACGACGCACTCGCCGCGTTGCTGGTTGCTGTCGTTTTCCACAAAGGCGCGCAACTCGGTCAACGGTAGCCCCTTGAGGGTTTCAAAGGTCTTGGTCAACTCCCGGGCCAGCAACGCCTGGCGCTCGGCACCGAACACCAGCTCCATATCCTGCAGGCATTCCAGAATGCGGTGCGGCGCCTCATAGAAGATCAGCGTGCGCGGCTCTTCCTTTATAGCTTCCAGGCGCGCCCGCCGTCCCACCGCCTTGGCCGGCAGGAAACCCTCGAAGATGAAACGGTCCGACGGCAGGCCTGCCGCCGACAGCGCCGCGATCAACGCGCAAGCCCCCGGCACCGGTACCACGCTGATACCCGCCGCCCGGGCCTGGCGCACCAGATGATAGCCGGGGTCGGAAATCAACGGGGTACCGGCATCGGAAATCAGCGCGATGTTATCGCCGGCCAACAGCCGGGTAATGAAACGACTGCCTTCGTCCCGTTCATTGTGTTCATGACAGGCCGCCAACGGCGTGGAAATGCCGAAATGTTGCAGCAGGCGCTGGGAGTGACGCGTGTCTTCAGCCGCGATCAACGCAACCTCCCGCAGGATTTTCAGCGCCCGGGCACTGATATCGTCCAGATTGCCGATGGGCGTCGCCACCACATAAAGCGAGCCGGCAGCGGAATTCAAAGCACCTGGAGCAGTCAAAACGCGCACCTCATGATCGTAAAAACCGCCATTGTAGCGTGTGCAGCCGGTCTCGGCTGTTCACTTCAGCCATTGTGGCGCCGCCTGAGTGAGTAGCGTCTTTTGTGGCGCGCCGCACTCTTTGAAATACCTAAATTGATCGATTCACACCAGTAACATCGCGCCCCGGCCAGTGCTTGGGTACAATTCGACGCTAATTTGATCTCGTATCGGGAACACTTACATGATCGCTTGCCTGCGGCTGCTCTCCGCCCTCTGCCTCGCTGCCCTCCTGGCGGCCTGCGCCAGCTCGCCCTCGTCCAGCCTTGGCGAACTTCCACGGACCCCGGATGCCAGTATCGAGCAGTTGCTCGAACAGGCCACCCAAAGCAAAACCCCGGAAAAAGCCGCCCTGCTGCGCCTGAGCGCCGCAGACCTGGCCTATCGCCAGGGCAATGCCGGACAGTCCGCACAGATCCTGCAACAAGTGCCAATGGAACAACTCAAGCCCGGCCAGCAGATTTTCGCCAGCACGCTGTCGGCGGAATTGGCCATGACCCGCAACCAGCCCAAGGCAGCGCTCACCGCCCTGAGCCACCCAAGCCTGCAACACCTGAGCGAAATGCCCGTGGAGCAGCAGGTCCGCACCGGAACCGTCCGCGCCCGCGCCCTCGAAGCCGACGGCCAGACCCTGGCCGCCGCCAAGGAGCGCATCTTCATCGCACCCTTGCTGAAGGACGATGCCGCGGCGAAGAACCACGAAGCCATCTGGTCGCTGATCGCCTCGTTGCCCACCGACCAGTTGCAGCCCGCCTCCAACGACGACCTCGGCGGCTGGTTGAGCCTGGCCCAGGCCGTCAAGACCGCCGGCACCCTGGAACAGCAGCAGGCGGCCATCGACCACTGGCGCGAACAGAACCCGAAGCACCCCGCCGCCCTGCAACTGCCGACGCCCCTGGTCAAGCTCAAGGAACTGGCCAGCCAGCCACTGAGCAAGATCGCCCTGCTGCTGCCACAAAGTGGCCAGCTGGCAGCGGTTGCCAAGGCCTTGCGCGAGGGTTTCATGGCCGCGCACTACCAGGCCCAGCAGGCCGGGCAGACGCCGCCAAGCATCCAGTTCTATGACAGCGCCAGCCTGACCTCCATGGACGAGTTCTATCGCAAGGCCCAGGCCGACGGCGTGCAACTGGTCATCGGCCCACTGGAAAAACCCCTGGTCAAGCAGATCAGCACCCGCCCCCAATTGCCAATCACTACCCTGGCGCTGAACTACAGCGAAGGCGAGCAAGGGCCACCGCAACTGTTCCAGTTCGGCCTGGCACCCGAGGATGAAGCTCGCGAAGTGTCCCGTCGCGCCCGCGCCGATGGCCTGCACCGCGCCGCCGCCATGGTACCGAAGGGCGAATGGGGCGATCGTGTACTGAAAGCCTTCAGCCAGGACTGGCAGGCCAACGGCGGCACCATCGTCGCGATCGAACGGGTCGACCAACCGGTCCAACTGGCCCAGCAGATCGCCGACATGTTCCAGTTGCGCCAGAGCGAAGGCCGCGCCAAGAGCCTGCAAAGCACCGTGGGCACCACAGTCGCGGCGCAGCCGTCCCGTCGCCAGGACATCGAGTTCATCTTCCTGGCCTCGACACCGCAGCAGGCCCAGCAGATCAAGCCAACCCTGAACTTCCAATACGCCGGCGACGTGCCGGTCTACGCGACGTCTTCGGTGTTCAGCGCCAGCGGCGACCAGAACCAGTACAACGACATGAGCGGCATCCGCTTCTGCGAAACCCCGTGGCTGCTCGACGCCAATGACCCGCTGCGCAAGCAGGTCACCGCGCAGTGGCCCCAGGCGGGTGGCAGCCTGGGTCGGTTGTACGCGATGGGCGCGGATGCCTATCGCCTGGCACCGCGCCTGGGTCAGCTCAAGACGTTGCCGGACAGCCGCATCGAAGGTTTGTCGGGCAGTCTGGCCGTGTCGCCCAACCAGCGCGTACAGCGTCAATTGCCTTGGGCCGAGTTCGTCAACGGCCAGGTGCAGCGCCTGCCGGACACCCAGCGCTGATGCCTGACCGGTCACGCCAGCAAAGCGGACGGGATGCCGAGGGCCAGGCCCTCGCGCATCTCCAGCAACACGGCCTGCGGCTGGTGGCGCAGAACTGGTTGTGCAAACGCGGCGAGCTTGATCTGGTCATGCTTGACGGCGATACAGTAGTATTCATCGAAGTCCGCTACAGAAAAAATACCCAATGGGGTGGCGCGCTCGACAGCATTGACGAGCGCAAGCGCCAGAAGCTGGTGTTCGCCGCGCAGTATTTCCTGCAACGCGAGTCTCGCTGGGCCGATTATCCCTGCCGCTTCGACGTGGTTGCCATCGACAGCAACGCCGCCCAGTTGAACTGGCTGCAGAACGCCTTCGACAGTTGAGCGCCCATGCCGAGCCGGACACCTTCACCTAACTTTTTTGCTCTTTGCTTTGCGCGCCGCACATGTTTGTGCCCATAAGCCGCGCTACTTAAGGTCACACAGATGGACATGCAATCGCGAATTCGCCAGCTTTTTCAGGCCAGTATCGACACCAAGCAACAGGCGATGGACGTACTTGCACCGCACATCGAGCAAGCCAGCCAAGTGATGGTCAACGCCTTGCTCAACGAGGGCAAAATGCTTTCGTGCGGCAATGGCGGCTCGGCCGGTGACGCCCAGCACTTCTCGTCGGAGCTGCTCAACCGCTTCGAGCGCGAACGCCCGAGCCTGCCGGCGATCGCCCTGACCACCGACAGCTCGACGATCACCTCGATCGCCAACGACTACAGCTACAACGAAGTCTTCTCCAAACAGATCCGCGCCCTGGGCCAACCTGGCGATGTGCTGCTGGCGATTTCCACCAGCGGCAACTCGGCCAATATTATTCAAGCGATCCAGGCCGCACATGATCGCGAAATGATTGTCGTAGCATTGACCGGTCGTGACGGCGGTGGCATGGCATCGCTGCTATTGCCCGAAGACGTCGAGATCCGCGTACCGGCCAATGTCACCGCACGTATCCAGGAAGTCCACCTGCTGGCGATCCACTGCCTTTGCGACTTGATCGACAGCCAACTGTTCGGGAGTGAAGAATGACCCCTAATCGCCTAGGCCTTCTGGCCTTGACCCTGTGCCTCGGCATCAGCGGCTGCACATCGGTGGTTAACGCCAGCCGGGAAAAGCCGATTGAAGACGACCGCGGCACCCGCACCTTCGGCAGCAAGATCGACGACTCCCTGATCGAAACCAAGGTCGGCGTGAACATTGCCAAGGCCGACCCGGACCTGGACAACAACTCGCACATCGTCGTCACCAGCTTCAACGGTGTCGTCTTGTTGGCCGGCCAGACCCCACGTGCCGACCTCAAGGCCAAGGCCGAGCAGGAAGCCAGCGCCGTGCAGCGGGTCAAGACCGTGCATAACGAACTGCAGGTCCTGCAACCCTCCTCCCTGCTGGCGCGCCAGAATGACGCCTGGCTGACCACCAAGATCAAGACCCAGATGCTCACCGACGCCAGCATTCCTGGCTCGCGCATCAAGGTTGTGACCGAGAATGGCATCGTCTACCTGCTGGGCCTGCTGACCAAGCAGGAGGCCGCCCAGGCGACCAACCTGGTGCAGGGTGTGTCCGGGGTGCAGAAGATCGTCAAGTTGTTTGAGTATATTGACTGAGGCGACTCGCAGTTCTTGAGGCTGCATGCGGCTGGAAAAAACGGTGCTCACTCATACAGGGGAGCGCCGTTTTTTTGTTTGGTCGGGGGCGCCCAGATCAAAAGCAAAAGCGAGGCGGCCTGACAGCCGACCTGTCTCCTCTAGCTGCACCACAATCAACTGTGGGAGCGAGCTTGCTCGCGATTGCGGTGTGTCAGCCAACATTGATGCCGCTGACCTGACGCCATCGCGAGCAAGCTCGCTCCCACAAATGGGATCGGCACGGCTGGAGGAGACAGGCCGGCTGTCAGGCCGCCTCGCTTTTGCTTTGCTTTTGATCTGGGCGCCCCGTTAACCACGCTGGCCGAACGCAGGCATTGCGCAGTGGCTATCCCGGCATGGATGCCGGGATAGCCGCGCTGGGCCATGGATAGCCCTTCGCGGCGGCCCACGGAGCAATGCCTTCGTTCGGGCATGCCGAGCCTAGGCGAGGCACCGAGTGGTGGGGCAAAGCGCTTTTGGTTACTTTTGTCGCTCTTCCAAAAGTGACCCGCTGCAAGAGCGGAACCGCCAGTAGCCGTTACCGCAGCAACGGATATACACACCAATCCACCAATAAATGCAGCCCCAAAAAAAAATGCCCACATCTCACGACACAGGCATTTTCCTCAGCGAACAGCGAACAGATCACCTGCTCCGCTACTTCACCACCTTAAGACTAGGCCGACCACTAGGCCGCGGCGGCTCGTCATCCGGCGGTGGCAGGTCATCATCCGGCTCGAACTCTTCTTCACCGTCCAGCGGCGCTTCCAGCTCAAACACCATGCCCTGGCCATTCTCCCGGGCATAAATCCCCAGAATCGCAGCAACTGGCACGTACAGGGTGTGTGGCACACCACCGAAGCGCCCTTCAAAACTGACGGCATCATTATCCATGTGCAGGTGACGCACAGCGGCTGGCGACACGTTCAGGACAATCTGCCCATCATTGGCAAAACCCTGCGGCACCTGCACCGATGGAAACTCGGCATTGACGAGCATGTGCGGGGTGCAATCATTGTCCACAATCCACTCGTAGAGCGCGCGGACCAGATAAGGTCGACTGGAGTTCATAGCGGCTCCCTAAGCCTTAGCGCATGTCGCGTTCGACACCAGACAGACTCGCCTGGAATGCCTCACGCGCAAATTGGCGCTCCATATAATCAAGCAGCGGCTTGGCAGGCCGCGGCAGTTCGATACCCAGAATCGGCAAACGCCAGAGTATGGGCAATAGGCAGCAATCCACCAGACTTTGTTCCTCACTGAGGAAAAACGGCTTGTCGACGAACAGCGGCGATACGCCCGTCAGGCTTTCACGCAATTCCTTGCGCGCCACGACCCGCGCCGGTTCCTTGGTCCGGGAATCCAGGATCAGATCCACCAACCCGCACCAGTCACGCTGGATGCGATGGATCAGCAAACGGCTGTTGGCACGCGCGACAGGATAAACCGGCAGCAAGGGTGGATGCGGATAACGCTCATCCAGGTATTCCATCACCACAGTCGACTCCCACAGCGCCAGGTCACGATCGACCAGTGTGGGCAGGCTGCCGTAAGGGTTCACTTCGATCAGCTTCGGCGGCTGACGACCCGCTTCGACGTAAATGATCTCGGCGCTGACACCCTTCTCTGCCAGTACGATGCGTACCCGGTGGGAATAGTGGTCGGCGGGGTCGGAGTAACAGGCCAACCGATTGGTCACGCCCATGGCGATCCTCCTCGCTTGTTGAAATTATCGAAAAACGGAAAAACGAGCGCGCCCAGAGGGCGTCTCCCGTAACGCCTGGCGGGCCAGGCTCGTTACATGTCTAGAGACGCCCTTGGGCGCGCACGATTAACAGCAATGGCTTACAGCTTTATCAATGCACGTCTTTCCAGTATTCACGCTTGAGCAGGTAAGCGAATACGAAGAAGAACGCCAGGTACAGCAATACATAGGTACCGATGCGCTGATGCTCCAGCTTCACCGGGTTGGCCGAGTAGGCCAGGAAGGTCACCAGGTTCTTGACCTTCTCATCGAACTGCTCCGGGGTCAGGCTGCCGGTGTTCGGCAATACGGTCAGCTGGTCGCAGGCTTCATGGGTCAAAGCGGAGCCTGTCAGCGGATCGAATTGCTTTTTGCCGTCTTCAACGATCTGAACCTGTTTGCAGCCTACCACTTGGCGACCCTGGAGGCCGACCAGAACGTTAGGCATGCCGACGTTCGGGAAGACCTTGTTGTTCACGCCCCAAGGACGTGCAGGATCTTCGTAGAACGAACGCAGGTAACCGTAAAGCCAGTCGGTGCCACGCACACGGGCCACCAGGGTCAGGTCCGGCGGCGCGGCGCCGAACCAGGTCTTGGCGTCCGCAGGCTGCATGCCGATGGTCATGTGATCGCCCAGCTTGGCACCAGTGAACACAAGCTTCTCGAGCATCAGCTCATGGGGGATGCCCAGGTCATCGGCAACGCGTTCATAGCGCTGGAACTTGGCACTGTGGCAACCCATGCAGTAGTTGGCGAACGTACGTGCGCCGTCCTGCATGGCCGCTTTGTCGGAAACGTCGATGTCGACTTTTTCCAGCTCCGGACCACCGTGTTCAGCCGCGAAGGACAGTACAGGCATAGCAGCAAGAATCAGTACAGCAAATAGCTTTTTCATCAGCCAGTCACCCTTTCCGGAACCGGTTTGGTCTTCTCGAGCCTGGTGTAGAACGGCATCAGAATGAAGTAGGCGAAGTACAGGAAGGTGCAAACCTGCGACAGCAGCGTGCGTTCCGGTGTCGGAGCCAGTACGCCCAGCACGCCCAGGATCACGAACGAGATGCAGAACACCACGAGCCAGATCTTGCTCAGCCAGCCTTTGTAGCGCATCGACTTGACGGGGCTGCGGTCCAGCCATGGCAGGACGAACAGCACGGCGATGGCCGCGCCCATGGCGATTACGCCCAACAGCTTGTCCGGGATCGCCCGCAGGATCGCGTAGAACGGCGTGAAGTACCAGACCGGGGCAATGTGCTCAGGGGTCTTGAACGCGTTCGCCTGCTCGAAGTTCGGCTTCTCGAGGAAGTAACCGCCCATTTCAGGGAAGAAGAACACGATGGAGCAGAAGATGAACAGGAAGACCACCACGCCGACGATGTCTTTCACGGTGTAGTACGGATGGAAGGCGATGCCATCCAGCGGTACGCCGTTCTCGTCCTTGTGTTTCTTGATGTCCACGCCATCCGGGTTGTTCGAGCCGACTTCGTGCAGCGCGAGGATGTGCAGCACCACCAGGCCAAGGATCACGATTGGCAGGGCGACCACGTGCAGGGCGAAGAAGCGGTTCAGGGTGATGCCCGAGATCAGGTAGTCACCACGGATCCACTGGGTCAGGTCGTCACCGATGACCGGGATCGCACCGAACAGCGAGATGATCACCTGGGCACCCCAGTAGGACATCTGGCCCCACGGCAGCAGGTAGCCCATGAAGGCCTCGGCCATCAGCGCCAGGTAGATCAGCATGCCGAAGACCCACACCAGCTCGCGAGGCTTCTGGTACGAACCGTAGAGCAGGCCACGGAACATGTGCAGGTAGACCACGATGAAGAACGCCGAAGCGCCGGTGGAGTGCAGCAGACGCAGGATCGAGCCGTACTCGACGTCGCGCATGATGTATTCGACGGAGGCGAACGCTTCTTCCGCCGACGGGGTGTAGCTCATGGTCAGCCAGACACCGGTGACGATCTGATTGACCAGAACGAGCAGTGCCAGGGAGCCAAAGAAGTAGAAGAAGTTGAAGTTTTTCGGAGCGTAGTACTTGCTGAGATGGTCTTCCCACATCTTGGTCGCGGGAAAACGCGCATCAACCCAATCCATGAATTTGCTCATCACGCTTTCTCCGTATCGACGCCAACGACAATGATGTCATCGGTCTCATAGGAATGCGGGGGAACTGGCAGGTTCAGAGGTGCAGGCTGCGACTTGTAGACGCGACCGGCCAGGTCGTAGTGGGAGCCGTGGCAAGGGCAGAAATAACCACCGACCCAGTCCTTGCCCAGGTCGGCAGGCGCCACTTCAGGGCGGAACGTTGGCGAGCAACCCAGGTGCGTACAGATCCCGATCAGCAGCAGGACCTCTGGCTTGATCGAACGCGTCTGCGGGTCGACATAGGTCGGTTGCGTGGAGTTCTTGGAGGACGGGTCGGACAACTGACCCTCGATCTTTTTCAGATTCCCCAGGATTTCCTCTGTACGGCGGACGATGAACACCGGCTGGCCGCGCCACTCAGCAATCATCTGCTGGCCTGGCTCGATCTTGCTGACATTCACTTTCACCGGTGCACCTGCGGCTTTCGCCTTGGCGCTGGGAAACCATGACCCCACGAACGGGACCGCAGCCCCCACCGCTCCTGCAGCACCCACCACGGATGTGGCTGCTACCAGGAAGCGACGCCGGCCTGCATTCACGCCGTCATTGCTCATTCAGTCCTCTCCCATCAGCTTTGTGGCCTGTTAGATCAGGCGTCTACTAAGTAAAAATCTGAACTTATAAAAATTTTGCCGAATGGTAATGAAAAGCCCCAATTCTGACAAGGTAATTACCAAGCGGCCAAACCGCCAGGCCTTGTAGTATAGGGGCTCTACGAATGTGGCAAGTTGTCACAGAGCAATTCTTTTGCCCATAAAAAAAACGCCCAGCTCCGTGAGGAACTGGGCGCCTTTTGAAAGCGGAAGCGGAATTAACGCTTCGAGTACTGCGGACGCTTACGCGCTTTACGCAGACCGACTTTCTTACGTTCAACTTCGCGAGCATCGCGAGTTACGAAGCCGGCTTTGCGCAGAGCACCACGCAGAGTCTCGTCGTAATCCATCAGGGCGCGAGTGATGCCGTGGCGGATTGCGCCAGCTTGACCACTTACACCACCACCGATAACAGTGACGTAGATGTCGAATTTTTCGACGGTCTCGGTCAGTTCCAGCGGCTGACGAACTACCATGCGGGCAGTTTCGCGGCCGAAGAAGTTATCCAGGGAGCGGTTGTTGATGGAGATGTTACCAGTGCCCGGACGCAGGAAAACGCGTGCGGTTGCAGTCTTGCGACGGCCAGTGCCGTAATTTTGAGTCGCCGACATAATGAACTATTCCGTTAAAACTTCAGTTCTTGGGGCTGCTGAGCAGTATGAGGGTGAGCAGCGCCCGCATAAACCTTCAGCTTACGATACATGTCGCGACCCAGTGGGTTCTTAGGCAGCATGCCTTTAACCGCGGTCTCGATCACGCGCTCAGGGGCTTTGGCGATCAGCTTTTCAAAGTTGATCGACTTGATGCCGCCAGGAAAACCGGAGTGGGAGTAGTACATTTTGTCAGTGGTTTTAGCGCCAGTAACACGTACTTGCTCAGCGTTGATCACGACGATGTAGTCACCGGTGTCAACGTGAGGGGTGTACTCAGGCTTGTGCTTGCCACGCAGACGGCTCGCGATTTCGGTGGCCAGACGACCCAGGGTCTGACCAGCAGCGTCGACGACAAACCAGTCGCGCTTTACTGTTTCCGGTTTAGCAGTAAAAGTTTTCATTCTTTATAGCCTCAGGGGCCGCCCTGTAAATTAGACGGCGGATCTTACTGAATAGTGCGTACTTTGACAAGTCAAAGGCAGCCGGATACAGACGCTTTCGGGGGCTCGGGTCGGCGCGTCCGTTCAACGGCAAGATTCTTCGGCGGCGGCGCATCACTTCCACTGCAGAAAGAGGTGCGCAATTATGCAGATTGCGAAAAATATTTCAACCTGCTTTTATGATTGTTTTGCCCAAGGAGTTCCCGATGGACTATCGCCAGCTAGGCCGTACCGATCTGAACGTGAGTGCCCTGTGCCTCGGCACCATGACCTGGGGTGAGCAGAACAGCGAGGCCGAGGCCTTCGCCCAGATCGAACGCGCCAAGGGTGCCGGCATCAATTTCATGGACACCGCCGAGATGTACCCGGTGCCCCCCAAGGCCGAGACCTACGCCACCACCGAGCGCTACATCGGCAATTACTTCAAAAGCCGCGGCGACCGTGCCGACTGGATCCTGGCGAGCAAGATCGCCGGTCCCGGCAACACCATCGACTACATCCGCGACAAGCACCTCAAGCACAACCGCCAGCACATCGTCCAAGCCGTGGACGCCAGCCTCAAGCGCCTGCAGACCGACTGGATCGATCTTTACCAGCTGCACTGGCCGGAGCGCAGCACCAACTTCTTCGGTCAACTGGGCTACCAGCACAAGGCCGACGAAACGTTCACGCCGCTGGAGGACACCCTCGAAGCCCTGGACGAGCAGGTCCGGGCCGGCAAGATCCGCCACATCGGCCTGTCCAACGAAACACCGTGGGGCACCATGAAGTTCCTGGCCCTGGCCGAAGCCCGTGGCTGGCCGCGGGCGGTGTCGATCCAGAACCCGTACAACCTGCTCAACCGCAGCTTCGAGGTCGGCCTGGCGGAAATCGCCATCCGCGAACAATGCGGCCTGCTGGCTTATTCGCCCCTGGCGTTCGGCTTCCTGTCGGGCAAATACGAAGGTGGCGCGCGCCCACCTAAAGGCCGCCTGAGCCTCTACAGCCGCTTCAGCCGCTACTTCAACCCGCAATCGGAAGCGGCGTGTAGCCGTTATGTCGCATTGGCCCGCGAGCACGGCCTGGACCCGGCACAGATGGCCCTGGCGTTCGTCACCCAACAGCCGTTCGTGACCAGCAACATCATTGGCGCCACCACGCTGGAGCAACTGGACAGCAACATCGAAAGCTTCGACCTGAAGCTGTCGGACGAAGTGCTGGCGGGGATCGAGGCGATCCACAAGGATCAGCCGAACCCGGCGCCTTGATTGATTCATAGGCCCCATCGCGAGCAAGCTCGCTCCCACAGGATTTCTGCAGCAACACAGGAACCCCATGTGGGAGCGAGCCTGCTCGCGATAGCGGACCCAAGCTCACCACCGCATCAAAGCGACCGCGCAATGATCTCCTTCATGATTTCATTGGTCCCGGCATAGATCCGCTGCACTCGCGCATCCGCCCATGCCCGGGCAATCGGGTATTCCCACATGAAGCCGTAGCCGCCATGCAACTGCACGCACTCGTCGAGCACCTTGCATTGCAGGTCGGTGCCCCAGTACTTGGCCATCGCCGCCGTCGGCACGTCCAGCTTGCCTTGCAGGTGCAATTCCAGGCAGCGGTCGACGAAGACCCGGCCAATCTGGATTTCGGTAGCCATTTCCGCAAGCTTGAAACGGGTGTTCTGGAAGTCGGCGATGGTTTTGCCGAACGCCTTGCGCTCGCGGGTGTAGTCCAGGGTCCATTGCAGCGCCGCTTCGGCCGAAGCCAGGCCGCCGATGGCGACGGTCAGGCGCTCCTGGGGGAGCTCTTGCATCAGATAGGCAAAGCCCATTCCGGCCTGTCCGAGCAGGTTGTCCTTCGGCACGCGGACATCCTGGAAGAACAATTCCGACGTGTCCTGGGCCTTCATTCCGACTTTTTCCAGGCGCTTGCCCTTTTCGAAGCCCGGCGTGCCCGCCTCCACCAGGAACAGGCTGGTGCCCTTGGCGCCAGCCTTGGGATCGGTCTTGGCGACCACAATCACCAGGTCCGCCAGGAAACCATTGGTGATGAAGGTCTTGGAGCCGTTGATGACGTATTCGTCACCGTCCAGCACCGCCGTGGTCTTCACCCCTTGCAGGTCGGAGCCGGCGCCCGGTTCGGTCATGGCGATGGCCGTGACCATTTCGCCGGACACCAGTTTCGGCAGGTACTTGTGTTTCAGCGCCTCACTGCCGTAATGCAGGATGTACGGCGCGACGATGTCGGAATGCAGCGAGAAACCGATCCCCGTCAGCCCCAGGCGGCCGATCTCCTCGATCACCACCGTGCTGTAGAGGAAGTCCGCGTCCAGTCCGCCATAAGCCTCTGGAAGGTGCGAGCACAACATGCCCGCCTCCCCCGCCTTGTTCCAGAGCTGGCGATCGACATGCCCCTGTTTTTCCCACTGGCTGTGGTACGGCACCGCTTCTTTTTCGAGGAAGGTTCGTACGCTGTCGCGAAACAATTCGTGCTCGGGACTGAACAGTGTTCTTGGGATCATGACTCACCTTTGGTTATTGTCGGACATGGTTATCCCACAGAGCCTAAGCCTGCGGTGTACCACAGGACACTGGACACATCCGACAAAAAATAAGACGATCCAGCCGTCTGGTGACCACTTCCCCCTATAAAAATAAAGATGAATTATGTCTATGCACGCCTCCACGCCCTTGCGGCGCGTCAGCATCCTGGCAATCGACCGGGTCTTCGCCTTCACCCTCATGCAAGCCAAGGATTTTTTCCACCTGGCCAGCCTGCGCTATGGCAAACAACTGGGCCACGGTCTGACGCCGGCGTTTGAAACCCGGCTGGTCAGCCCCGATGGCAAACCGGTGAACAGCTTCAGCGATGTGATCATGCCGGTGGACGGTGGCTTGGAAAACACCGACATCATCATCCTGCCGGCCTTCTGGGATGATTTCGCCAGCCTCTGCCAACGCTACCCCCAGGTCCTGCCCTGGCTGCGCGAACAACACGCTCGCGGCGCAGTACTCTGCGGCGAAGCCACCGGGGTGTTCTGGCTGGCCGAAGCCGGCCTGCTCGACGGCAAGGAAGCGACCACCTACTGGCGCTTCTTCAATGCCTTCAAGGAGCGCTTCCCCCAGGTGCACCTGAACCAGGACAAGCACCTGACCGACGCCGACAACCTGTTTTGCGCCGGCGGCGCGACCTCAGCCTGCGACCTCTACATTTACCTCATTGAACGCTTCTGCGGCGCCAACGTGGCCCAGGCCGTGGCGCGGGACATCCTGTATGAAGTGCAACGCAGCTATTCGCCGGGACGGATCGGCTTTGGCGGGCAGAAACTGCACCAGGACGTGATCATCCTGCAGATCCAGCAATGGCTCGAAGAGCACTTCGCCGATAAATTCCGCTTCGAGGATGTTGCCCGGGAGCATGGCATGAGCATCCGCAATTTCATGCGCCGCTTCCAGACCGCCACGGGCGACAAGCCGCTGCATTACCTGCAACGACTGCGGATCGAAACCGCCAAGGGCCTGCTCTCCGGCAGCCGCAAGAGCATCAAGACCATCAGCTACGAAGTCGGCTACGACGATGCGAGCTTTTTCGCACGGTTGTTCCGGCAACATACCGACCTGTCGCCGAACCAGTATCGGCAGCAGTTTCAACAGGCGGCGTGAACCAGAGCTGAATGCAATCCCATGTGGGAGCGAGCTTGCTCGCGATGGCGGTGGTTCAGCAGCACTGATGTTGACTGACCAAGACGCCATCGCGAGCAAGCTCGCTCCCACAGGGTTTTGCAGTGAACGGCTGATTCGAGCGTACAAAAAAGGCCTGCGAACGCAGGCCTTCTTTGCTTTCCGAATCGCCCTACGGCTTATGCGCTCGCGACAGGAATTCGTGGGATTGCATCTCCAGCAAACGACTCAAGGTCCGCTGGAATTCGAAGGTCAGGCGACCGCCGGTGTAGAGGTCCTTGAGTTCGACTTCGGCCGAAATGATCAGCTTGACGTTACGGTCGTAGAACTCATCGACCATGTTGATGAAGCGACGGGCGATGTCGTCGGTGGTGACGCTCATCTGCTCGACGCCGCTGAGCAACACGGCGTGGAAGATCTTGCCCAGTTCGATGTAGTCGTTCTGGCTGCGCGGGCCGTCGCACAGTTCGCGGAAGTCGAACCAGGCCACGTCGTCACAGGTGCGGATGGCGCGGATCTCGCGGTTTTCGATGATCAGCACATCGTTTTCCACCGCCTGGGTGCATTCCGGCGTCAGGGCGCGGAAGCTCTTGCGCAGGCTTTCTTCGGCGGCGGCATCCAACGGAAAGTGGAACAACTCCGCTTGTTCGAGGTGACGCAGGCGGTAGTCGACGCCACTGTCGACGTTGACGATTTCGGTGTGTTCCTTGATCAGCGCGATGGCCGGCAGGAACCGCGCCCGCTGCAGGCCGTCCTTGTACAGGCCGTCGGGCACGATGTTCGAGGTGGCGACCAGGGTCACGCCATTCTTGAACAGCTCTTCCATCAAGGTGCCCAGGATCATGGCATCGGTGATGTCGGAAACGAAGAACTCATCGAAGCAGATCACCCGGGTCTCGTCGGAAAAACGCTTGGCGATGATGGTCAGCGGGTTTTTCTCGCCCCCCAGGGTCTTCATTTCCTCGTGCACGCGCTTCATGAAGCGGTGGAAGTGCGTGCGTGTCTTTTCCTTGAACGGCAGCGCTTCGAAGAAGGTGTCCACCAGGTAGGTCTTGCCACGGCCCACGCCGCCCCAGAAATACAGGCCCTTGACCGGTGCCTGGTCTTTTTTGCCGAACAGTTTGCCCAACAGGCCCGGCTTGTTGTTCGAGGCCGCGACCAGGTCATCGTACAGGCGCTGCAAATGCCGCACCGCCGTTTCCTGGGCTGCGTCGTGGAAGAATTCCGGGCGTTTCAGATCAGCTTGATATCGTTCTAGGGGCGTCATATTCGTTAGCAAGGCAACAAAAACGGGCCGTCACTGTAGCGATGGCCCAGAGGAATGGCAATCGGCCCTTATTCGGGCCGATGGTCGGATGACGCGCCGCGATCAGTCCTGGGCAGGCGTCAGGGCAACGCGCAGCGCATCGATGGCCGCATCCCGGGCGACGCTGTCGGCGAAGGCCGGGCTGTTCGCCACGCACTCACCGTCGAGCCAGACGCTGAAACCCAGGTCGTCGCTGCGTACGTCCAAGGATTGGCCGGATTGCAATTGCTTGGTCACCTGCCCTGCGGTCTTGCCGTCGGCAAAATTGTTCGAGAGCAACAGTTGTTCGCCATCGGCAGAAAGCAGGCGGAAACGGAAACTGCCGTCATCCTCGCGGAAGCTGACGAAACGTGCCGCCTTGGCCGCTTTCTTTTTGGCCTGGGTTGCCACCTGGACCTGGCTGACGAACGAACGCAGGCCAACCGCCTCGCGCAGTTCGTTGAGGAACGGCGTTGCCACGGCCCGGGCCTTGCTCGCGCCCAGTTGCAGGATGTCTTCAAGGTCCGACGGGCGTTCGATGAACTGGTGATAACGCTCGCGCGCTTCACCCAGCTCATTGTCGAGCAACTGGAACAGGCGGTTCTTGGCTTCGCCCCAACCCAGGCCTTGCAGCAGTTCGCTGCGGAACTCGGCGGACTGTTCGGCAGTGGCGAAGGCCTGGAACAGGGTGAACAGGTGCGAATTGTCCGGATCCTTGGCTTCGCCCGGGGCACGGGAGTCGGTGACGATCCGCGAGATCGCGTCCTTCATGTCTTTGGCGCTGCTGAACAACGGGATGGTGTTGTCGTAGCTCTTGGACATCTTGCGGCCATCGAGGCCCGGCAGCGTGGCGACGCTTTCCTCGATCAGCGCCTCGGGCATGGTGAAGAACTCCTTGCCCTGGCCGAACAGGTGATTGAAGCGCTGGCCGATGTCACGGGCCATTTCCACGTGCTGGATCTGGTCGCGACCGACCGGGACCTTGTGGGCATTGAACATCAGGATGTCGGCGGCCATGAGGATCGGGTAGCTGTAGAGGCCCATGGTGACACCGGCGTCCGGGTCTTCCCCGGCCTCGACATTCTTGTCCACCGAGGCCTTGTAGGCATGGGCACGGTTGAGCAGGCCCTTGGCCGCGACGCAGGTCAGCAGCCAGGTCAGTTCCGGGATCTCGGGAATATCGGACTGGCGATAGAACGTCACGCGGTCGACGTCCAGGCCGCCGGCCAGCCAAGTGGCGGCGATCTCCAGGCGCGAACGCTGGATACGCAGCGGGTCATCGCACTTGATCAGGGCGTGGTAGTCGGCCAGGAAGTAGAACGAATCGGCGTTGCTGTCGCGGCTGGCGAGGATCGCCGGACGGATGGCGCCGGCATAGTTGCCCAGGTGCGGGGTGCCGGTGGTGGTGATGCCGGTCAGGATACGGGTACGCGTCGTCATGGGTTATCGCTTGTCAGACTGCTATCAATTCGAGAGGCGCGGCAGGATCAGATCCTTGAGATCGGTCAGCTTGCCATGAAAAAAGTGTCCGCATTCTGCCACTTTCAGCAGCTCATGGGGGCGTTGGAGCGTGTCGGACCATTCGTAAACCAACTGCGGATCGACCACTTCGTCGGTTTCCGGCTGGATCACGGTCAACTCGCCACCGGTCGGCAAGGGCGATCGCTCGTCCAGGCGCATCACCGCCGGGGCCACCATGAACAGGTGCTTGACCGGTCGCCCCTGGGCTTCCAGGCGCCCGCCCAGGCTGGCGGCGACAAAGCCGCCGAAGGAAAAACCGAACAGGGTCAGGGGCAGTTGCGGGTATTTTTCACGCAACCATTGGGCGACAGCCTGGGCGTCATCCACTTCGCCGGTGCCCATGTCATGGGTGCCGGCGCTGGCACCTACACCACGATAATTGAAACGCAACGTTACCAGCCCAGCATCACGGGCAGTGCGTTGCAGGGTCGAGACCACTTTGTTGAGCATGGTCCCGCCTTGCACCGGGTTCGGGTGGCAGATCAGCGCCAGGCCACGGGGGGCCTCGCTGTCCAGGTACAAGGCTTCCAGTTGGCCCACGGGGCCATCGATGACGACAGGGGTTTCGCGCATAAGCAAGGGAAAGAACTCCGTGACCCCGAATTGGGTCGACTCGTCTAGCTAAAGTCTGTGCCTGGCATGATTGCGATGTTCTTCGCGGTATACAGCGCAGGTCCGAGCCGTTAACGTAAAGCAAAGCCGTTTATAGAGGAAGGACTCGTGGAACACTCGCTCTTAGTTTGGTTGTTGCCGACTCTTGCCCTGGTTGCCGGTGTCGCCATTGGATTCCTGCTTGCCCGACTGCTGCCCAATGCGGTGCCCAACAGCACGCAACGTCAGCTGGACGACATTCAGGAACGTTTCGACAGTTATCAGAATGAAGTGGTCACCCACTTCAACAGCACCGCTTCTCTGGTGAAAAAACTCACCCAGAGCTACCAGGATGTCCAGGATCATTTGTCCGAGGGGGCCAATCGCCTGGCCCTGGACGAGCAGACTCGCCAGCGCCTGCTGGCCGCCCTGCAAGCCGATGCGGCACAGACTCCACGGGAACGCCTGACCCCACCAAAAGGGATCCAGGAACCGCCGCGGGACTACGCCCCCAAGGCCCCGAATTCGCCCGGCATGCTCGATGAGCATTACGGTTTGAAGAAGTAATCTGCGAGCGACACCCAAAAGCCCGCCCGATCACATGATCGGGCGGGCTTTTTTTAGTCCAGGAAAATCCCCCTGTGGGAGCGAGCTTGCTCGCGATGATGGCGGTATCCCACATCACCGGCTCAGGCAGACCGCTATCGCGAGCAAGCTCACTCCCACAGGGGTTGGCGCCAGCCACAAAAAACGGGGGCCATGTCTGCATGGCCCCCGTTTCATTTACCGCCCAGCTGTCATGGGTACTGCTGGTAAGTCTGCCCCTGCTGCTGCGGCGGCGCCTGGTATTGCTGGCCAGGAATGGCCTTGAGGTTGACCTCGACACGACGGTTTTGCGCGCGGCCATTGACGTCGGCGTTGCTGGCCACCGGGTTGTCCGGGCCGGCGCCGCGGGCCGAGAGGTTGGCACCGCTCACGCCCTGGGACGTCAGGTAGGTCGCCACGCTCTGGGCACGGCGCTGGGACAGGTCCATGTTGTGCTGGCGGCTGCCGGTGCTGTCGGTGTAACCGACGATCTCGATCTGGTTCTGGTTGAACTCCTTGAGGGAGTTGGCCAGGTTGTTCAGCGGCTGGTAGAAGCTGGACGCGATGTTCGCCGAGTCGGTGGCGAAGGTGATGTTGCCCGGCATGATCAGCTTGATCTGGTCGCCCTGGCGCTGCACTTCAACGCCGGTATTGGCCATGCTGGCGCGCAGTTTCTTTTCCTGCTGGTCGGCGTAGTAACCGTAGCCGGCCGCGGAAGCCCCCACCACCGCCGCACCGATCAACGCACCCTTGCCCCGGTTATCGTGACCGATGGCCGCACCGGCCAACGCCCCCGCCAGTGCACCGAGGCCGCCGTACTTGGCGGTTTTGCTCATGCCCGAGGATTCGGTAGAGGCCTGGCCCTGGTTGTCATAGGGGTTAGGCGACGCACAGCCGGACAACAAGGCCACAGCAGTAGCGACAACGATCAAGCGACGCGAGGTGAACATGGAATGCTCCTGGTTTCAGTCTGGGTGCCAGGGCGTAGGCAATCGACTCTGGCAGGCGTTGGAACGCGGCAATCGTTAAAAATTCCGTCCCGCTGCGTTGCGCTTCGCCCGGCTGCGTCATAAGAAACCGTCGTCTGGGCCGGTTGCCTCAGCCCTGCGCCAGACAGCGACTCACGCCCCTGACGATCATCTCCACTTCCCGCCCATCGATCGTCAGCGGCGGCAGCAGGCGAATGGTCTGGCCCCGGGTGACATTGATCAGCAGGCCGTGGTCCCGGGCGGCGCGAAGGGTCAGGTCGCGGACCGGTTGCTTGAGTTCGATGCCGATCATCAAGCCCTGGCCGCGAATCGCCAAGACATTCGGGTTGTCCGCCAGCTCGGTCCGCAGCCGGCCCAGCAATTGTTCGCCCTGGTGCCTGGCGTTCTCCACCAGCGCTTGTTCCTCGATGATGTCCAACACTGTGCAACCGACCCGACAGGCCAGCGGATTGCCGCCGAACGTACTGCCATGGCTGCCAGGGGTAAACAGCTCGGCAGCCTTGCCCCGTGCCAGGCAGGCACCGATGGGCACACCGTTGCCCAGGCCTTTGGCCAGGGTCATGACATCCGGCACGATGCCCTCGTGCTGGAACGCGAACCATTGGCCGGTGCGGCCGATGCCGGTCTGGATCTCGTCGAGCATCAACAGCCAGGCGCGCCGACTGCACAACTGCCGCAAGGCCTTGAGGTACCCCGGTGGAGCGAGTTGCACACCGCTCTCACCCTGGATCGGCTCCACCAGCACCGCGACGATGCGCTCGGCGTGAGCTTGTTGAATCTGTTCCAGCGCCGCGAGATCGCCGAACGGTACCTTGAGGAAATCCCCCGGCAACCGGTTGTAGCCCAGCCGTACGGACGGACCGTCACTGGCGGACATGGTGCCCAGGGTGCGCCCATGGAACGCGTTGTCCATGACCACCACCAAGGGCTGCTCGATGCCCTTGTGCCAGCCGTAGAGGCGCGCCAGCTTCAGCGCGGTTTCGTTGGCCTCGGCACCCGAGTTATTGAAAAACGCCCGCTCCATCCCCGACAGTCGGGTGAGCTTTTGCGCCAGGCGTTGCTGCCAATCGATGCTGTACAGGTTGGAGGTGTGCAACAGCAGGCCGGCCTGCTCGCTGATGGCGGCCACCAGCCGCGGGTGGGAATGGCCGACATTGGTCACCGCCACGCCCGCCACCGCATCGAGATATTCGCGACCGTCCTGGTCCCACAGGCGCGTCCCCAAACCATGGGTGAAATTCAGCGCCAGGGGTTGGTAGGTGGTCATCAGGCAGGCAGCGGTCATGGCATCAAGCTCCATCGGGTGGTTTTTTTCCAGTATGGTTAGCCACCAAAGCTGGATAAACGCTGCTTTACTTCAATCATTTAAAAGCTGAGCTTGATAATGGACCTGTTCCAGGCGATGACCGTTTACGTGAAGGTGGTAGAAACCGGAAGCCTGACGGCGGCGGCCCAAGCGTGCGAAATGTCCACCACCATGGTGGGCAATCATCTTCGTGCCCTGGAGCAACGCCTCGGCGTGCGCCTGATCAACCGTACGACGCGGCGCCAGCGCCTGACAGAATTCGGCTCGGCCTATTACCAGCGCTGCCTGGAAGTACTGGGGCTGGTGGCCGACTCCGAACGCCTGGCCGAACAGACCCAAGGCGAGCCCACCGGCACCCTGCGCATCACCGCGCCGCTGACCTTCGGTACCGAACGCCTTTCGCCGGCACTGGCCGAATTCAGCCAGCGCTTCGTCCAGGTCAAGCTCGACGTGGTGCTGACCAACCAGCGCCTGGACCTGCTCGACCATGGCTTCGACGTCGCTATCCGCCTCGGCCATCCCGACCCGAAACTGATTGCCCGTCCGTTGCTGGACTACACCCTGACCATCTGCGCCTCCCCCGCTTACCTGGCCCGGCGCGGCACGCCGGAACAACCGGCGGACCTGCAACGACACGACTGCCTGTCGTTTGCCTATTCGGCAGCAGATGAATGGCGCTTCGCCCAGGATCACTGGCCCATCAACGGGCCGGACGGCGAGATCAAGATCCCGGTGAACGGGCCGATGCTGATCAACAGTTCCTCGGGCCTGCATCGCGCCGCCCTGGCCGGGATGGGCGTGGTGATGTTGCCCGACGCCCTGGTGGCCCAGGACCTGAAGGATGGGCACCTGGTGGCGTTGCTGCAGGGCTACCAATTGCCCCATCGGCCGATGAGCCTGATGTACGCGCAGGATCGCTACCGCTTGCCGAAACTGCGCAGTTTTGTCGAGTTCGCTCTGGAGAAATGGGGCAAACCCCAACTCCCAACCCCAACCGAATGACGACGTAGGAGCTGACGAGTGCAACGAGGCTGCGATCTTTCCCCAGACACTTGAGTCCCAAGCGAAAGATCAAAAGATCGCAGCCTCGCTTCGCTCGACAGCTCCTACGCTCAAGGCGTCCCCGGCTAGTGACCCCGCGCCCCATCAGCTACTCTTCCTCTTGGACGAGCATTTTGATATCAGGGCCGACGAGGAAACGACGATGGGAGACGCCTCGAACATCGACATGCTGCGGTTCGACCTGTCCGATCTGGACGAAGGCGTACTGCACACCATTCTGGAACTGGTCAGCGACGGCATCTGGGACTGGAATGCCAACACCGGCTTCGTCTACCGCAACCCCGGCTGGTACACGATGCTTGGCTACCCGCCTCATTCACTGGATAACACCGTACTGACCTGGGAAAGCGTGATCCATCCGGAGGATTACCCGCGGGTCATGGCGTCGTTCGACGACTACCTGGAACAACGATCCCACCGCTACCAGGCCGAATACCGTTGCCGTATGCGCGACGGGTCCTACATCTGGATCGAGGATCGCGGCTATGTGATCGCCCGCAACCCGGACGGCACGGTGGCCCGCATGATCGGTGCTCATCGCAGTATCGATGACAAGAAGCGTCTGTTCGAACAATTGGAACGGCGTAACAAATCCTTGGAAGCCATCATCGAAGAACGCACCCGCGAACTGTCCCGGGTCAATCATCAGTTGCAACTCCAACTCGACGAGAACCGCAGGCTTGCCGAAACCGATGCCCTGACGCGGGTCGCCAACCGTTATCGCCTGGACCAGGCGCTGCCGCTGGCCTGTGAGCGCGCTCAGCGTTTCCGCGAGCCGTTGGCGCTGATCGCCATGGACGTCGATGACTTCAAGGACATCAACGATCGCTACGGCCACGCCTTCGGTGACGCAGCGCTGGTGCAAGTGGTGCAGAGCGTCAAGCGCTGCGAGCGCGGCAGTGACTTGCTGGTGCGCTGGGGCGGTGACGAATTCATCATGATCTTGCCCAACACCACCCTGGCCGACGCCCGCCTGCTGGCGGAAAGCATTCGTCGTGGCCTGTCCGACCTGCTGCCGCTGGGCGACTTTCAGATCACCATGAGTTTTGGCGTGGTGCAGCGCTTGGAAGATGAACAGCATTCGGCGTTGCTGCACCGGGCGGACCAGGCACTGTATCGCTCCAAGATGGCGGGCAAGAATGTGATTTGCGAATGAACGGTACCCCGGGCCAAACACGAAAAAGAATGCAGACATGAGGCGTTTGCAGCGGTCATAGGCTGTATACCTTGCGATCAGGCCCGCACCCTTGCCAACTCGACTTCCGTCCTCCTCACGCCTTTACCTGGGTTGCGCCGGCTGGTCGCTGCCCCGGGAGCATTGGCCGGCCTTTACTGCCGACGGGACGCATTTGCAGCGCTACAGCAGCCGGTTCCCCGCCGTGGAGATCAACAGCTCGTTCTACCGCCCGCATCGCCCCGCCACGTACGCGAAGTGGGCCGACAGCGTTGCCGGGGACTTCCGCTTTTCGGTCAAGGTGCCCAAGCAGATGACTCACGAACGGCGGCTGATCGACTGCGAAGGGCTTGTGGATGAATTCCTCGGGCAATGCTCGCAACTGGGAGAGAAGCTTGGCTGCCTGTTGATTCAGCTGCCACCGTCGCTGGCCTTCGAGGCTGCCGTGGCCGAAGTATTCTTCAAGGCCTTGCGGGACCGTTATCAAGGTCATGCGGTGCTGGAGCCGCGACACCCGAGCTGGCTCGTCCCCCAGGCCGCGACGATCCTGCAAGACGCGTGCATCGGCCGTGTCGCCGCCGATCCGTCACCCTTGCCCGGCGGCGATCGCCCCGCTGGCTGGCCTGGCATTCGCTACTACCGGCTGCACGGTTCGCCACGGATCTACTACTCAGCCTACGAAGACGCCTGGCTGGAGCGCCTCGCCCGCACGTTGCAAGCCGACCCCGACACACCGACCTGGTGCATCTTCGACAACACCGCCAGTGGCGCCGCGACCGCAGACGCGTTGCGCTTGATAGACCTGATGCAGGACGCAAAGCCGTCACCGGCAACAAATGGTCAGTTGCTGCCGGTCCGACCGTGACAACACCGCTCGGGTCCAATAGATTAGGCGACCGGAAAAAAGCTCAATGCCTTTCTCGCCTCATCCCGCTAACAGAAGTAGTGAAATTTCAATGTCCGATTCCAACACCGCTGAATCCGTAGTCACCCTGTCGTCCAAAGCGGAATACGAAAACTCCATCAATCTTTCACAGCATCTGCCCCAGGCCAAAACCATCAGCGAAATGGTCCTCGATGCGTTCCAGTCGAACCGCGAAAGCGACCAGATCCGCGAACTGCGCAACGCCATCCGCCAGGCCCACGATGCCTTCGACGACGACAAGGCCTACGAACTGATGGGCCAGCTCAAACAGCTCAAGGACGCCGAAGCCGCCGACTTCGCGGCCCTGGAAGACCTGAGCAGCCGCTTCCCGATCAGCCGCATCCTCTCCAGCTACAAGGACGACCCATCGTTCCAGGAACTGGTCTACGGCCTGGCCCTGAAAGTGCTGAACCAGACCCACCAGGCCATCAGCAACCCGAGCGGCAGCAAGGGCAAGGCCTCGCGGGCCAAGAAGGAAGCCGAAGTGTTTGTCATCAGCAAGGACGGCATCAGCGTCACCCTGCCCCTTCGCACACCGCGCTCCAAGCCGAACGTCGACCGCGAAGCCTTCGAGTTCCTGGGCTTCAACTTCATAGGCGAAGGCGACGAAGCCGAGTTGGAAAGCGAAACCTTCCTGGACAATGACGGCACCGAACAACCGGCCACCCGCAAAGGCATCGTCACTGCGTTGCAACAGCAGAAAGCCTTCGACGGCTACAGCATCGCCCAGCAATAAGCCTCACCCGAGGCCATTGTGGGAGCGAGCTTGCTCGCGATGAGACCGGCACAGTCAGCACTCATGCAGGCTGAACCACCGCTATCGCGAGCTCGCTCCCACAGGAACATCGACAGCCCGCCCCCCCATGAAAAAGCCCCGCGCTTCTCTCGAAGGCGGGGCTTTTTCATGCAGCGTCTGAAGCTTAAGGCGCATACGTCAGCAGCAGTTCACTCGGCACTTTGAAGTCCAGGGACATCATGACGCTCAGGGCGGTGATGGTGAAGATCGAGAACACGAACAGCTTGCGTGCCCAGACCGTGTCATCCACCGCCTTGTAGCCGGTCCAGGCCATGTACAGCCAGTACATGCCCATGGCGGCGGCGACGGCGAGGTAACTCATGCCGGCGTAGCCGCTGAAGGTCAGCATCAAGGTCGCCACCAGGAAGGCCAGGATGTAGAGCAGGATGTGCTTCTTGGCTACCAGGATACCGCGCTTGACCGGCAACACCGGAATCGAGGCCGCCAGGTAGTCGTTGAAGCGGAAGATCGCAATGGCGTAGGAGTGCGGCATCTGCCACAGGCTGAACATCACCAGCAGCGTCAGCGCCGCCATGTCGAAGCTGTTGCTCACCGCCACGTAGCCGATCACCGGCGGCATCGCTCCCGACAGGCTGCCCACCAGCGTGCCGTGGACCGACTTGCGCTTGAGGTACAGGCTGTAGAGGCCGACGTAGATGACAAAACCGATCACCGCGAACAACGCCGCCAACGGATTGGCCACCCAGTACAGCAGCGCTACCCCGGCCACGCCCAGCACCGTGGCGAATGCCAGGGCCAGTCGCACCGGAATCAGGCCCTGGACCAGCGCCCGATTCTTGGTGCGTTCCATCTTGATGTCGATGTCGCGGTCGATGCAGTTGTTGAACACGCAACCGGACGCCACCACCAGGGAAGTGCCGATCATCGCCGCCAGGAAGATGGCCAGATCGACATGCCCTTTCGAGGCCAGGAAAAACCCGCCTGCCACAGAAAGCACGTTACCGAAAATGATCCCCGGCTTGGTGATTTGGATAAAGTGCTTCAGGGACATCCGGACTTTCCTCAGTGCGCCATCATGTTGGTGTGGATGCTGAACATGATCCACAACGACAGGCCAACCAGCAGGACAATCACGATCGCGGCAAAGACAAACGCGACCACGTTGTTACGTTGGGCGGCGGAGCGGTCCAGGTGCAGGAAGTACACCAGGTGCACCAGGACCTGGACCACGGCGAAGATCAGGATGATCCACAGGGTCAGGCTCTTGGGCAGCGAGGGGTACATCACCAGGCCGAACGGGATGACGGTCAGGATCACCGACAGGATGAAACCGATGGCGTAGGACTTGACGCTGCCGTGGCCGGCGTCATGGCCATCATGGGAATGTGCGTTAGCCATTTACAGGGTCCCCATCAGATAAACAACGGTGAATACGCAGATCCACACCACGTCCAGGAAGTGCCAGAACAGGCTCAGGCAGCTCAGGCGCGTCTTGTTGGTGGCGGTCAGGCCGTTTTTCTGGACCTGATACATCATGATCGCCATCCAAATCAGGCCGCTGGTCACGTGCAGACCGTGGGTGCCGACCAGGGTGAAGAACCCGGACAGGAAGCCACTGCGGTTAGGACCGTAGCCCTCGGAGATCAACATGTGGAACTCGTTGATCTCCATGCCGATGAAGCCGGCACCGAACAGGAAGGTCATGGCCAGCCAACCCAGTACCTGGGTTTTCTTGCCTTTGAACAACGCCAGCATGGCGAAGCCGTAGGTGATCGAACTGAACAGCAGCAGCGCGGTTTCGCCCAGTACATAAGGCAGTTCGAAGATGTCGTGGCCCGACGGGCCACCGGCGACGTTGTTAACCAGCACCGCGTAGGCCGCGAAGATCGACGCAAACAGAATGCAGTCGGTCATCAGGTAGAGCCAGAAACCGAATACGGTCATCTCGCCCGAGTCGTGGTGATGGTCATCGTGCCCATGGTCATGACCATGGGCGTGTCCAACATTGGTCACTAAGTTCGACATGGTTTAAGCCTGTTCCAACGAGGTTTCAACACGGGTGGCGGTGGCGGGGACTTTCCCGGCCGCTACCAGGCGCTTGTGCTGCTCGGCTTCGATGCGCTCGATGACATCCACCGGCACCATGTAGCCCTGATCGTCACGGGCGGCATGGATCACGAAATACACCACGGTGCCAACCAGGCTGGCGATGGCCAGCCACCAGATGTGCCAGATCATCGCGAAACCGAACACGGTCAGCAGCGCGCCCATGACCACACCGGTAGCGGTGTTGTTGGGCATGTGGATCGGCTCGTACTTGGCCGGGACCGGATACGCGGTACCGTTTTCCTTGGCTTCGGTGAACGGGTCGATCACGTCCGCTTTCGGCAGCACGGCAAAGTTGTAGAACGGCGGTGGCGAAGAGGTCGACCATTCCAGGGTATGGGCATTCCACGGGTCGCCGTGTTCGCACATGTTCTCTGGCTTGTTGCGGTCGCGTACGCTGACGTACAACTGGATCAACTGGCAGGCGATGCCGACAGCGATCATCACCGCACCGAACATGGCGACGTACAGGTACGGCACCCACTCAGGGTTGGTGGTGGTGTTCAGGCGACGGGTCATGCCCATGAAGCCCAGTACGTAGAGCGGCATGAACGCGACGAAGAAGCCGGTGATCCAGAACCAGAACGCAGCCTTGCCCCAGCCTTCGTGCAGCTTGAAGCCGAACGCTTTCGGGAAGTAGAAGGCAAAGCCGGCGATGTAGCCGAACACTGCGCCGCCGATGATCACGTTGTGGAAGTGCGCGATCACGAACAGGCTGTTGTGCAACACGAAGTCAGCGCCCGGGATGGCCAGCAGTACGCCGGTCATGCCGCCGATGGCGAAGGTCACCATGAAGCCCAGGGTCCACATCACGTGGCTGGTGAAGCGCAGGCGGCCCTGGTAGATGGTGAACAGCCAGTTGAACAGCTTCACCCCCGTCGGGATCGAAATCAGCATGGTCGCCAGGCCGAAGAAGGCGTTGACGCTGGCACCCGAACCCATGGTGAAGAAGTGGTGCAGCCAGACCATGAAGCCCAATACCGAGATCGCGCCGGAAGCGTAGATCATCGAGTGGTGACCGAACAGTTTCTTGCCCGAGAAGGTCGAGATGACTTCGGAGAAAATCCCGAACGCCGGCAGGATCAGGATGTACACCTCAGGGTGACCCCAGGCCCAGAACAGGTTGACGTACATCATCGGATTTCCACCCAGCTCATTGGTGAAAATGTGGAAATCCATGTAGCGGTCAAGCGTCAGCAAAGCCAGGGTAGCGGTCAGGATCGGGAAGGAAGCGACGATCAGGACGTTTGCCCAGGTGCAGGTCCAGGTGAAGATCGGCATGTCCATCAGCTTCATGCCAGGGGTACGCATTTTCACCACGGTGGCGAGGAAGTTGACCCCCGTCAGCGTCGTACCCAACCCGGATAGCTGTAGCGCCCAGATGTAGTAATCCATCCCCACGCCCGGACTGTATTGCAAGCCCGACAGCGGCGGATAGGCCACCCAGCCGGTCTTGGCGAATTCGCCAACGCCCAGGGACAGGTTGATCAGCACCACGCCGGACACCAGCAGCCAGAAGCTCAAGGAGTTCAGGAACGGGAAGGCAACGTCACGGGCGCCGATCTGCAGCGGCACCGCAAGGTTCATCAGGCCGGTGAAGAATGGCATCGCCATGAAGATGATCATGATCACACCGTGGGCGGTGAAGATCTGGTCATAGTGTTCAGGCGGCAGGTAGCCAGGCGAACCCTCGGTGGCCATGGCCAGCTGGGTACGCATCATGATGGCGTCGGCAAAACCGCGCAGCAGCATGACCATGGCGACGATGATGTACATCACGCCGATTTTCTTGTGGTCGACCGAGGTCAGCCACTCGGTCCACAGGTAGGTCCACTTCTTGAAATAAGTGATGCCTGCAAACAATGCCAGACCACCGAGCGCGATGATGGCGAGGGTCACCATGACAATCGGCTCGTGGAACGGGATCGCTTCCCAACTTAATTTACCAAACATCGTTTACTCCTCTGCCCCGGCAGCTGAATGCGAGCTCATGTCCATCCCTTCCATGTTGTGAGCCACTTCCTTCTCGTTCTTCTCGTGGTGCATCGGCTTGCCCGGATTCATCCCTTCATATTTGTCGATGATGGTCTGGAACAGGTTCGGCGTAACCGACGAGTAGAGCTCGACTGGGTTGTTCTGGCTCGGTTTGGAAAGGGCTTCGTATTCAGCTTTTTCAAGCTGTTTAGGTGCCTTCTTCACATCGTTGACCCAGGCGTCGAAATCTTCCTGGGTCGTGGCGATTGCTTTGAACTTCATGCCGGTGAAACCCGCGCCGCTGTAGTTGGCGGAGATACCGTCGAGTTCGGCGTTCTGGTTGGCGATCAGGTGCAGCTTGGTCTGCATGCCCGCCATCGCGTAGATCTGGCCGCCCAGGCCCGGGATGAAGAACGAGTTCATCACGGTGTCGGAGGTGACCTTGAAGTTGATCGGCGTGTGGGCCGGGAACACGATCTTGTTGACGGTGGCGATGCCTTGTTCCGGATAGATGAACAGCCATTTCCAGTCCATCGAAACCACTTCGATGGTGATCGGCTTGACGTCCGAATCCAGTGGACGGTACGGATCCAGGGCGTGGGTCGACTTGTAGGTGATGTAACCCAGGGCAATGATGATCAGCACCGGAATCGTCCACACCGCCACTTCGATCTTGGTCGAATGGGACCATTTCGGCGTGTACGTGGCCTTGGTGTTGGTTGCGCGGTACTTCCAGGCGAACAGGAAGGTCATGACGATGACCGGCACGACGACCAGCAACATCAGCAGTGTAGCGGTGATGATCAGGTTTCGTTCATCCAGGCCGACCTGGCCCTTGGGATCGAGCAAGGTCATGTTGCAGCCTCCCAGCAGCAACGTGCCGAGCAGCGGCAACAAGCCTAGTAATCGGGGGTACCTGTTTTTACTCATCTCACGACCTCTAAAGCAGCTTGCGCAATGCAGTTGGGTTTTGATCGCCAACACTTCACCCTGCCAAGGGTTGGCATTTCTTGGATTGAATAAGGGCTGCCCATCGAACGTCAGCGGCTGTTCGACACATCCCGGGCCAGCAGTGAGTTCTTATTCGTTGGTCAAAAGGCCTAGTTCAAGCCCAATTCCATTTGGTGCGGGTAGTTGGAGGCACCGACACCTGGGGTCGCATGGGGCGCTGGCGCCCTTCGACCACTCTCATGCTCAAGTCTGAGCCGGGTCGGAAAATCGGTGCGGGCGATTGTAGTGAGGTGACGCGCTGTAGACCATGTCTCATCCCGAAATAATTTTTAACCGATTCGGCAACAATCTCTTGCTGATATTGCAACGGGCCAGCATGGTATCGAAATTCATTCTCAACAAGAACCCCAAAAAACGTAGGTCTACTACGCCCGATTTAGACAGCTCGAGAGGCTCTTCAAGAGGTTTTTTGCCCGGCAAGCGCCCAGTTTTCGGGGCCTTCGGTGCCTGACGCGTCGCTGTTAAAAATGCCTGCTGCAGGCGATGCGCCCGTTGCGAAACCAGACATTTTTTTGTTACAGGAGAACGTGCTTTATCACCCTCGCAAAGGCTGAGCGCCGCAAGATATGTGACAACGTGTCGCACATTGCCGCAGGTCATTCTTGCCTCGGATCAAGACGCCCCGGCTTGAGCATGAAACGTAAAACGCCCCGGCTCTCCAAGAGAGAACCGGGGCGTTTCATCGAAGCGTTTCAGCGAAGCGGCTTGCGATTACGTGACACCAGCAACGGCACCAGCACCACCGTCAACACGAAGGCCACCAGCGCCCATTGCGCCAGGGACAGGCCCAGGATCGGTGGGTAGGGGGTGGAGCAAAAGCCATCGACCTGGAAACCCAGCGGGAAGATCTTCGCCAGCGGCAGGTCATCGACAATCGGTTGCAATACGTCGATACCGCAACTGACTGCGGGGAAGAACTGGGTATACACGTGATGCCCTGCCACACCGGCACCGGCCAGGGCACAGAGCACCACCAGGCCTTCGAAGATCGTCAGGCTGCGGCGGGTGCGCATGGCGGCGCCGATGAAGGCGAAGATCGCGATCAGCAACAACGCATAGCGTTGCAAGATACACAGCGGGCACGGTGCCTCGCCGAGGGCCACCTGCATGTACAGCGCGCCGCCGATCAGCGCCAGGCAGATCAGCCCCAGCAGCACCAGATAGCGCCGCTCACGGCCTAACCGCATCATTTCCTCACTCATTGCGTTTCCCTTTGTCTGCATGGATCGACGCGCAGCCTCGCGACACCCGGTGCGCGTTCGGATGTATCGAAGTCTACACGCTGACCATGACAGTGAACGAGCAGCGGGCGTCGACATTGGAGGGGAATAGACCGCAAGAAGGTTAAGCGGGGATTAATTCTGGCAGTTGGACAGGGATGGACCTGCAGTCGCCATCGCGAGCAGGCTCGCTCCCACAAAAGAATCAGTGCTGACTGCCAGACCTGCACATCTCATGTGGGAGCGAGCTTGCTCGCGATAGCGGAGGGTCAGCTTGCATTGCTGTTGAATGTG
>NZ_FNOA01000028.1:0-67260 GCF_900106885.1 Pseudomonas sp. NFACC14 | reverse complement strand
GGAATGTGCCCAACCACTACCGTGGCGAGGGAGCTTGCTCCCGCTGGGCTGCGAAGCAGCCCCAACCCGGTTGACCGCAATCTACCTGACCCACCGCGCAGGCCAATTCCAGGGGCCGCTGCGCAGCCCAACGGGAGCAAGCTCCCTCGCCACAAGAGCGGTCAGCAGTGGGTCAGCCAAGCAGGTGGATTTCCTGACACTAATGGATCAGGCACCGAGAAAACCTGTGGGAGCGAGCTTGCTCGCGATAGCGGTACACCCGCCACCATCGATGTACCTGACCTGGCCCCATCGCGAGCAAGCTCGCTCCCACAGGGGAATGTGCCCGGCCATTCGATTCCCTGTTGGCTTTTTCCCGTGCTTACCGCTTTGCCCACCCCCTGGTCAAAACGCCCAAAAAATAGAGCAAATTGGCATATTTCACTGCCCACCCCACCCCCCTAACCTAGATCCCAACAACCCACCCCCGGATCAAGGACATAATAAAAATGACTGAATACAAACTGGCACTGGTCGGCTTCGGCGGTGTGAACCGGGCATTGGCTCAACTGATTGCCGAGCGCAACCCACAATGGAAAACCGACCTCGGCTTCACCCTGAAAATCGTCGGCGTCACCGACCTGTTCCTCGGTTCGGTGATGGACCGCCACGGCCTCGACGCCGCGTCACTGGCCAGACTGCCAGCCACCCAAGGCGCCATGGCCCAACTCCCCGGCGGCACCGTCGACGCCCTCAATGAAGCCGTGATCAAAGACTGCGGCGCCGACATCATCGCCGAAGCCACCTTCACCAACCCGGTGGACGGCGAGCCCGCCACCTCGTTCTGCCGCTGGGCCCTGGAGCGCGGCAAGCACGTGGTCACCACCAACAAAGGCCCCATCGCCCTGCACGGCGCCGAACTCAAAGCCCTGGCCCAGCACAACAACGTCGCTTTCGAATACGAAGGCTCGGTCATGAGCGGCACCCCCGTGATTCGCCTTGCCAAACAGTCCCTGGCCGGCAGCTCGATCAGTGGTTTCGAAGGCATCCTCAACGGCACCTCCAACTTCGTCCTGACCTGCATGGAAGGCGGATTGGGGTTTGCCGAAGCGGTCAAAAAAGCCCAGGAACTGGGCTACGCCGAAGCCGACCCAACCGCGGACGTCGAAGGCCATGACGTGCGCCTCAAAGTCGTGATCCTCGCCAACGAACTGCTGGACGCCAAGCTCACCGTCAACGACGTCACCTGCAGCGGCATCTCCGCCCTCAGCCTCGCCGACATCGAAAAAGCCCGCGAGGACGGCGCCCGCTGGAAACTCATCGGCGCCGCCAGCCGCAACGCCGACGGCTCCATCAGCGCCAGCGTCGAACCGCGCCTGCTGAGCAACGACCACCCACTGGCCAGCGTCAGCGGCGCCATCAACGCCGTGTCGTTCACCTCGGAACTGCTCGGCGCCGTCACCGTCTCGGGCCCCGGCGCAGGCCGCACCGAAACCGCCTTCGCGCTGCTGTCGGACATCATCCACATCCACCAATCGGCAACCCGCAAACAGGAGCACAACCTGTGAACGTATCGCGCCTGGCCCTGGCGGTCGTCGAACCGCACATCGAAGTCCTCAACCCATTCGACGGCAGCGTTGTCGGCACCGTCGCGGACCTCCAAGCCTCAGAAGTCCCACAACTGCTCGAGACCGGCCGCAACGGCGTAAAGGCCTGCGCCGCGCTACCGCGTCATCGCCGCGCCAGCATTCTCGAACATGCCGCACTGAACATCGAACGCGACGCCAAAGCCTTCGCCCGGCTGATCGTCGACGAAGCCGGCAAGACCCTCAAACAGGCGGAAAAAGAAGTCAAACGCTGCGTCAACACCCTCAAGCTCTCCGCCGAAGAAGCCAAGCGCAACGCCGGCGAAATCGTGCCGTTCGACGCCTACGAAGGCGCCGAATCGCGCCAAGGCTGGTTCACCCGCGACCCCCTGGGCCTGATCGTCGCCATCACCCCCTACAACGACCCGCTGAACCTGGTGGCCCACAAACTCGGCCCGGCCATTGCCGGCGGCAACGCGGTGATCCTCAAACCGTCCGAACTGGCACCGTTGTCAGCCCTCAAACTGGTCTCCTACCTGGTCGCCGCCGGCCTGCCCGAAAGCGTGGTCACCGTCGCCACCGGCGGCGCCGAACTCGGCAAAGCCCTGGTCGCCGCCCGCGACGTGCGCATGATCTCTTTCACCGGCGGCTTCGTCACCGGCGAACAAATCGCCCGCACCGCCGGCCTGAAAAAACTCGCCATGGACCTCGGCGGCAATGCCCCGGTCATCGTCATGGCCGACTGCAACCTCGACGCCGCCGTCGACAGCTGCATCTCCGGCGCCTTCTGGGCCGCCGGGCAAAACTGCATCGGCACTCAACGCCTGCTCATCCACGCACCAATCTACGCCGCCTTCCGCGAACGCTTCGTCCACCAGGCCCAAGCCCTCGTGGTTGGCAACCCACTGCTCGCCCACACCGACATCGGCCCGATGATCACCCACCAAGCCGCGCAAAACGCCGAACACGTGGTGAACGAAGCCCTGCAAGAAGGCGCCACCTTACTCTGCGGCCAACGCCGCCAAGGCGCCTGCTACGCCGCTACGGTGTTGGAAAACGTCGACCACGCCAGCCGACTCTGGCGCAACGAGGTCTTCGCGCCGGTGGTGGTGTTGCAGCCGTTCGAGACGTTTGATGAAGCCATCGAGCTGGCTAACGAACCTGATTACGCGCTTCATGCCGGGATTTTCACCAACGATCTCGGTACGGCTATGAGTGCTGCACGACGGATCGAGGCGGGAGGGGTGATGATCAACGACTCCTCCGATTTTCGTTTCGATGCGATGCCGTTCGGGGGCTCCAAGTACGGCAGTTTGGGCAGGGAAGGGGTGCGGTTTGCGTACGAGGAAATGACCCAGCCGAAGGTGGTTTGTTTGAATACGTTGGGATAACAGGTCAGGTCGTTGGCATCGGACAGGTTTGGTCACCTGCCCGATGCTTTTCTGCACAAACCACACAGCCACCGCATACCCTGTGGGAGCGAGCTTGCTCGCGATAGCGATACACCCGTCACCCTCAGAACCGCTGACTCCCCGCCTTGTTGAGCTTTGCGCACGACGCCCAAGCTCAGTCGACCAATCCCTCTATGCATTACTTCCACCTGTTGCCAGTTCCGCAAGCTTTCCACTGAGTAGTGGCTCAGAGCACCGAGCGTGCAGCTAACGTCGTCGATCTCCCCGAGAACAAACTTCTGTGAACGCTCAAAGCTGAAACGTATCAGCCTCAAGAAAAAACCAAATTATGCACAAATGCATTTTTTTCCTTGACCCGCATGCATGAGCCTCTATAAGGTGATTTCACTGTATGCGCATCCAGTATTTCTCAAGCATCATTTATTTGAATCCATTCATGGACGAGGTATTACCTTATGAAAACCACCACTGAAAAATTCGGTGTCACCCCCCATCAACCCAGCCTGTGGACCCGCGCTGATGCGTTGAAAGTCCGGGCGGACGATCCAACCACCACTCAGCCGCTGGTCCGCGCGGATTTCCCGGTATTGAGCGACGACGTGTTCATCTGGGACACCATGCCCCTGCGCGACCTGGACGGTAACGTGACGTCCGTCGATGGCTGGTCGGTGATCTTCACCCTGACGGCCGATCGTCATCCAAACGACCCGCAGTACCTCGACGAGGACGGTAACTACGACATCCTCCGTGATTGGAACGATCGTCACGGTCGGGCAAAGATGTACTACTGGTTTTCTCGTACCGGCAAGAACTGGGAGCTCGGTGGCCGTGTGATGGCCGAAGGGGTTTCGCCGACCGCTCGCGAATGGGCCGGCACGCCGATTCTGTTGAACGACCGAGGTGAAGTGGACCTGTACTACACCGCCGTCACCCCAGGCGCGACCATCGTCAAAGTGCGCGGTCGGGTCGTGACCACTGAACATGGTGTCAGCATGGTCGGCTTCGAGAAGGTCAAGCCACTGTTCGAGGCCGACGGCAAGATGTATCAGACCGAAGCCCAAAACGCCTTCTGGGGTTTCCGCGACCCATGGCCATTCCGCGACCCGAACGACGGCAAACTGTACATGCTGTTCGAGGGCAACGTGGCCGGCGAGCGCGGCTCGCACAAAGTGGGCGAGGCCGAAATCGGCGACGTGCCACCGGGTTATGAAGATGTCGGCAACTCGCGCTTCCAGACCGCCTGTGTAGGCATCGCCGTGGCCCGCGACGCAGACGGTGACGACTGGGAAATGTTGCCGCCGCTGCTGACGGCCGTGGGCGTCAACGACCAGACCGAACGCCCGCACTTCGTGTTCCAGGATGGCAAGTACTACCTGTTCACGATCAGCCACACCTTCACCTACGCCGACGGTGTGACCGGGCCGGACGGCGTGTACGGCTTCGTCGCGGACTCGCTGTTCGGCCCCTACGTGCCGCTCAACGGTTCCGGCCTGGTACTGGGCAACCCGTCCTCCCAGCCGTTCCAGACCTATTCGCACTACGTGATGCCAAACGGCCTGGTGACCTCCTTTATCGACAGCGTACCGACCGACGAAACCGGCACGCAGATTCGTGTGGGTGGCACGGAGGCGCCCACGGTGGGCATGAAAATAAAAGGGCAGCAGACGTTCGTGGTGGCCGAGTACGACTACGGTTACATCCCGCCGATGCTCGACGTCACGCTCAAGTAATAGCGACGCAGGGGGTTCAGGCAGCGGGTTTGCGGTCGATGACAAAACCGTTGTGGATATGATCGAGATATCCCGTCTGATTCATTGCGATGTTGGTCGCAAGCCCCGTTGAACAACGAGTCGTAACCCGCTCGCGACTGGCTGCAAGGATGCAGCCAGTCGCGAATGCATTTCTCTTCGACGTATGTACACAAGCGCCTCTGTGGGAGCGAGCTTGCTCGCGATAGCGGTGCATCCGCAACCTTCCAGCCGGCTGTTTATCGTGACTCCACGAGACTAGCCACGACCGACATCGCCTTGCGCCATTGCCTACAACTACGCCAGAATCCGCTGGCTTGTGCGTCTTGGGTCACGTCGGTAGTTTGGGTCCTGTCACTGCTCATCAGTGATCGGGTTTAGTCGCCCGTCTCAACCTAAGGCGTACCAAGTCCCCGTCGGACAGGCTTTGCTGTTCCTGTATTGATGGTGGCTGTGCGCAGGGCGCCCCCGGGGCGCGCCGGGATTCTTAGGTTCACCGGTCGACTAACCTGCGCACAGCTGCCGCCCCTTCGTTTAGTCGCGAGGTGGTTGCAGCCTCACTTACAGGAACCTAAGTCGATGGCAAAAATTACACCGAACCCTCCGACCGCAGATGAGCATGTATCTCGCGCTCAGTCTGCTCGTAACAATATGCTCGATGACGCTGCCAACCGGGCGTTGGATTACTACCTGAAGCCTACGCCTGAGAAGGAAACGTCCGACAAATCCAACACCATTTTTCGTATCGCACCTGATGTTGATTCGGAATGTCTGCTTGCCAACCTCAGTGAAAACCTGGCCGCGGCTAATGCCATGATCAATGATCTGGCGTTTGGTCTTGAGGGATCACGACGGCATTTTGCGTTGGGGATTTTGCAGGTGATTGAGGTGAGTGAGCTGTTGGCGAATCGGGCGTTGGATATTGTTGAGGTGAGGTAGCAAGGGGCCGCGCTTACCCGGGCATGAAAAAAAGGTCTTGCATGGCAAGGCCTTTTTTGTCCCGTGAGCCGGCACGATGAGCTCTCAGAATTGTGCAGAGCTGAATCGCCCCGGACTCCCTAGGTAGCTTGTTGACTTTCGCCATGTCAAATTCGGCTTGGTACTGTTACCCGATAAGGTGATTTCTCAGATTCCTTTTCGCTTGAATTTCACAAGCTCTTCAGCAGGCTTCGCCTGGAAGGGAGGTGGGCCTCCAGAGACGCGATGACGCGGCTCGTGAAGCGTTTTACGTATGCCATTACCTCGTGTATCGCCTTCTTGACCATATGGAAACCCTCTATTTTGAGATTTGATAGATGGGAGATGATTTCTGAAATTACAAAACCTGCAATGAAGTCCGTAGGACCTATAACCCCTAGAACAGCACCCGCCATCATCAGTCTCAGGAGGCCACCTCTGAGAGACGCACCTGCTTGGGTGCGTTTCGGCGCGCCAATATTAACCAGCCCAGCAGACTTGGTCTATTACGGTGCCGTGATTCGCTGTTGGTAACGCAGGTCTGACGTCTTGACTCAAATCGTCAGTCGTTGCTGCACTCGGCAAGCCGACTCTCAAAGTACTGTGCCGTCTCCCGATCAGTACAGTAGAGGTAGCACCCTTTCATCCCACGGGTCATCAGTGTTCGGTAGGTGTTTTTGATGATCAGATCCGTTTCTTTCTGCGCGAAATCAGGCCGCTCTTTCATCAGTTTCTTCCAGCCGCGAATCGATTTGTCGTGCTTGTCACGTTTATGCGGCGATGTGAGTACTTGCCCGTCACGAACGATCAAATCTGGCCCGATGATCACGCCTATATAGTCGACTTCCAGTCCCTGGCAGGTGTGGATGCAACCAACCTGTTCAATGGAGTTTTCCGCAATGATCCACAAACTGCCATCCTGATCCAGGTTCCATTGGCGCGCATAATCATCACCGATCACGATATCGGATGCCTGGGGATCTTTTTTGCTGAGCCAAGGCCAGCAATAACCCGCGACTACGCGAGCTTTGTTCCCGTGGTTTTTCTGCTCAATGGCAGCGTGCATTGCCTGCGGGGTGTCGAACACCTTGAACTCATACTCGCTCGTATCGAGCAGCGGATTGGCGGTCGGTCGAATAGCCAGCACGTCATCCAGCCACGCCAGATATCCATCAGATCCACTGCAGCGAAACTGAGACGACAGCATGTATTCCTCGACGGTTGCGCCTTTGGCTTTCGCAAAAACGCGGATAGCCTGCTTGCTACCAATGTCGCTCAAGGTCACGCGCTGATCTTCGTCGATGAAGAAAATCGAGCATTTCGCAGAGTTGATCAGTTCCTTGATTTGGTTTTCGCCCAGGTTCCCATAAAGGCCGCTTTTCTCGTTGAGCCTGTGAGCTTCGTCAACGATGAGTGCGTCGAACGTGTTGGGCTCGGTTTCGATAAATGCACCCGAGCCAGAAAAGAAATTAGAAAAATGACTACGTTTGATCGTACCGACTAGTTTGCTTTCGTAGACCTTGCGTGGTGCGGCGTTTTTCGAGACGTATTTGCTCAGCAACTTTAACCCGGTGAGTCTTACCAGCAAGTTAATTGCCAAAACGGTTTTTCCGGTCCCCGGGCCGCCCTCAATGATTAGCACCTTTGGCGATGCTATGGACGCCTCACTCGCCGCAACAAGCGCTGACTCGAAGATTTCTTTTTGGTCGTCAATCAATACGAACTCAGGTTTGCCTTTCATGAGCCCGCCAAGCGCCTCGGCTAACGCTTTGGATGGCCGAATTTTTCCGTTGGAGAGTTCGTAAAGAACCTCCTTGTCATCGCCGTAAGTGATGTGTTTTTTCAGGAAGGTCCGTAGCTTGGTGAGTTCCTCAGGGCCTTTGAGGAACAACGGAGCTTTACTGGTATGGGCTTGGTAGTGAGCGGAGTCGATGACGCCATCGCTGACATAGTTATGCAGATAGGCACAGGGGCGAATTTCGATGCTTTTGTCATAGACCGCTTCGTTGAAGCCTTCTAACAGTGCTGCGTACGACCATACCTGATAGGACGGGTGAATGGTTTCAACGAGACCGCCACCTAAGGCAGTTTTGACAATTGCGTCCTTGGTGGTTGCGCTCGCCTTGCTCCATTGCTTCAGTTCGATCAATACAGCTTTTTTTGCTTGGTTCTCATCGCGTCCCGTGAGCAAAAAATCGATGCGTTTCGAGGACTGTGGGATATGTAACTCAATGGCCAGACCAGCATCGCTGGGTAAGTCATCATCTCGAAGTACCTTGGCCATATAGGTCAGGGATCCCTGCCAGGACCTGATCTCTGATGCGCCAACCTTCTTACCAGTAGCCTCTTTGAAGTGCCGGAGGATCACTTCTTCAATGTCGTCGTTATCGTTGTCTTTCAAGAATTGTTGTTTGGTCGCAGCGTAAACGATCACGAGAGATCCTTAGGGCACTGAAGGTCAGAGTTGGTCGTACTTTTTGCTGGTGCTTTTGGCTTTGTCGACGGGGTATTTCTGGCCGTTCAGAGCAAGCTTGCTCGTAACCGCTTCGTTGAGATCGACGCCAAGCACGCTACTCAAGCGAACCAAGTACATGAGCACGTCGGCTAACTCGTCTTTCACAGATTGGGCGGTCGTCGGATGCTTAGCGGCAGCCAGTGAATCGGCTTCGTTCATCCATTGGAATACTTCGCACAGCTCGCCCACCTCGCCTGTCAGCGCTAGCAGAAGGTTTTTGGGGGAGTGGAATTGCTGCCAGTCGCGATCATCTGCAAAGCGTTGAAGCGACGCCGCAAGATTCTCCACGTCGATTAATTGTTTGGGTGTGTCATCTGCCTTGCTCACAGGCTTGCCTCTCGTGTGCTGCCAGAAACGTGACAGCTGCCACGTCAGAAATCTAGAGATGGATTGTAAGAGTTTTCGTTTGGTGGAGTAGGCTTTTCACTGATTTGCCTCCGAGGGTCGGCCCAGTTCAGGCTTTGTTTTTGGCGGCTTGGTAGCGGTCCTTGACCTCAGTCACACTCAGCCACTTACGGCGTGAATGCACCACACGATGACAGTTGGCACATAGCAATGCGAGGTCCGCGAGTTTGGTTTTATCGCCAGGTTGGAGCGTATGCAGTGGCTTGGTGTGGTGCACATCGATAACGCCTTCGACGTCAGGACCATATGTTTTACTGAAGTTGAAGCCGCAGGCTTCGCACTGGAGAACACCGTGCTTCTTGAGGGCTTCGTCCTTTTTTCGTTTGACGAGTTTTTTGTCTCTTTCCCGTACACGGTGCACGCGGGTTAATACTTTTCCTTCCTCTGCTTCGAAGAAGCCCGGCTCTTCCTCCTCGCTTAGATTTATTGGCGTAGTAGAAGTGGTTCCGACGTTCGCCTTGATGGCTGCTACGACTTCGGCTAAGCGCTCGGGGTTATCCGCGAATTCCAGCCATACCAATTCCTCGTCCTTATTGCCTTTTGCAAGACCTGTGCGACCAGTGTTGGTGTAGCTCGGATCCCAGCGACGGAAATTGTTGAGCTTCATATAAACACCGTTGGCGTTACGAAAACTCTCGTTCTTGCTCATACCGATGGCGTTGCCAATGAGATTGAGGCTCTGTGATAGGGCTCGGACTTCTGGATGGTTAACGCCAGGTAAGCCATTGCGGTACAGCAGGTAAAGGTTTAGAGCTAGGACGAGTTCGTCACGGCTCCAAGGCGGATTGGATTGATTGCTGGTAGGTGAGGAGGACATGGCGGGGGCTATCCGTAGGTTTCCCGTTTCGCTGTAGGACGCAGCGCAGTATGTCGTCAGAATATTCTCTTCTGATGGCGTTTGGGAATCATGCGGTGTTCGATGACCTTTGCTGTCGAGCGCGGGGATACTTACGAGCGACGTTGTTTGGTCATCAGGCGGGATTTTGGATGGGGGATGGATAAAGCTCAGACATTAAAAAGCCGGCTTATGGCCGGCTTCTCGTTGACTAACTCAGTTCGTTTTTGACAAACCTCACCAGCCTTCAAAACGTACATCCGGCTCTTGCGGCCGGCTGTGGGACTTGGTCAGAAAGTGATCTGCCTTGTCGGTGCGAGGCGTGGGCTCGCAAATGTGGGGCGGAGGATACTCGGGTTTTTGGCAGAATCCCAGTGGTAAGTGGTGTGGAATCATTGGCTTATCGCTGATCCAAGGGGAAAAGCGGGGGCTGCTTCGCAGCCCAGCGGGGATAAATCCCCTCGCCACAGATGTGCTCACCATTGGCGCTTCTAACCACTGAAGCCCAACCACTGGGGCTTCGGTGGTTGTCTTTCCGTTCGGGTGGGTTAGTCGCACACCGGCGGTCTCTGTTTGTTGAGGGTGGACCACCAGAACACCCAGCCGATCACCCGTATGTTCTGCGCCTCGATCTGTTCGGCGCTGAAGACTTCGTCCGGGTAGGCCGCGCTGTTGTGGCTGCGCAGGCGCAGTCGGTTGCCGGGGATGCGGTGCAGGTATTTGATGCGCAGCATGCCGTCGTGTTCGAGGGCGTAGATTTGGCCGTCGACGATTTGGGTCAGGCCGCGGTCGATGGCGAGGGTGGAGCCGTCTTCGATGCGTTCGGCCATGCTGTCGCCGACCATGGTGAGGCAGATGGCGTCGCTGGGGTTTATTTCCAGGGTTTCGAGGTGGCTGCGGGGCAGGCGGATGGATTGGTCGGGGATTTCGACGATGTGGGTTTTGGTTTCGCCGGGGGCGATGGGGACTTCCTTATAAAAAGGCAGTTCGATGTCCGTGGGTTCCAGCACGCTGTAGACGCCATCGTTTTCGGCCGCCTCGTAGGTGGTGCCGGGGCCGAGGCCCAATGGGGTTTGCGGGCCTTCGCCGTGGGCGAGCCATTCCGGGCTGACGGTCAGCAGGCTGGCGATGGAGTGGATGCGCCCTGGTGGGATGCCACGGTTGAACCAGTTGTTCACGTGTTGGGATTTCACGCCGTATAACTTCGCGAAGTCGGCGGATCGGATGTTCGCTTCTTTTAGAAGGGCGCGGAAGCGGTCGCCACTGGAAAGTTTTTTCATAAACGGAAAGTTTAGGGGCGACTGTGTTTTCGGCAATAAACATGTCGTGCAAATATATAAGACGATCTTTCCGTTTTTGGGATTTGAAAGGCGCGGGCTAAACGTGGTTAAACGAAGTTAATACGGCTTCGTATTAGAAACCATTAAGGCATAAAAAAACCCCGGGGCATACCGGGGTTCTTTTCAAGTTTGTTTCAGCCTTTGTAGGCGGCAACCGACTTGGTGATCGCTTCGCGGGCGGCGTCTGCGCCGGCCCAGCCTTCGATCTTGACCCACTTGCCTTTTTCGAGGTCTTTGTAGTTCTCGAAGAAGTGTTCGATCTGCTGGATCAGCAGTGGTGGCAGGTCGGTGTATTCCTTCACGTCGACGTACAGTTGCGACAGTTTGTCGTGTGGCACTGCGATGACTTTGGCATCGCCGCCGCCGTCGTCGGTCATGTTCAGGATGCCGACTGGACGGGCGCGGATGACCGAGCCTGGGGCCACTGGGTATGGGGTCACGACTAGCACGTCGAGGGGGTCGCCGTCGTCGGCCAGGGTGTTGGGGATGTAACCGTAGTTGGCCGGGTAGAACATGGGGGTGGCCATGAAACGGTCAACGAACAGGCAGTCGCTGTCTTTGTCGATTTCGTATTTGATCGGGGCGTGGTTGGCCGGGATTTCGATCGCGACGTAGATGTCGTTCGGCAGGTCTTTGCCAGCCGGAATCTTGCTGTAGCTCATTGGGCGGTGCCCCCGTTAGTTGACCAAATGACTTGGTCGGATTGACCAAAAAGTGGCGGCGATTATAGGCATATTCGGCCGCTGTTGCCACGTTACCAGGGTCTTAGAGACCTTAGTATGACGCCTGATAGACCGGATCTTCGGCTTGAAGTTGCCGCAGCCGGGCCAAAGGATCCTGGCGGTAGAACGCCTTGAGCTGTTCATAGACCCGTGGATAGGCCTGGTGCAGCAGGTCCGGGGCGCTGAAGAAGTATTCGCTGGTGACGGCGAAGAACTCCGCCGGGTTTTCCGCGGCGTAGGGGTCGATGAGGGTTTCTGCGTCGGGGTTCTGGTCCAGTTGGCGGTCGAGGTCGTCGAAGGCCTGTTGCATGGCTTCGGCCCAGTCGCTGACGCGCATGTCGGCGTGCAGTGGTGGCAGGCCGTTGGCGTCGCCGTTGAGCATGTCGAGTTTGTGCGCCAGTTCGTGGATCACCAGGTTGTAGCCGTCCCAGCCGCCGCTGGCCATCACGCCGTCCCAGGCCAGGATGATCGGGCCCTGGGGCCAGGCTTCGCCGCTGTGTTCGCCGTCCCATTCGTGCTCGATGCCGCTGGCGTCGCGGTAACGCTGGGGGCTGAGGAAGTCGTCGGGGTAGAGGACGATTTCGTGGAAGCCCTGGTACCAGTTCAGCTCGCCGAGGTGCATCAACGGCAGTTGGGCCTGGGCGGCGAGGAGCAGGCGTTGTTCCTGGTGCAGTTCGACGCCGGGCAGGGCGGTGAGGTGTTTGTCATGCAGGAACAGCACGCTGGCTTCTCGCAGCCATTGGTCCTCGGCGGCGCTGATGCCGTCGAGGAAGCTCAATTGTTGGCGCACCCGCTGCCAGGTTTCGTCGGGGACGGGGTGTTTGGCGAGGGTGCGTCGGCGGCGCCAGTTGCTCAGGGACCACATGGCGATCAGCGTGGTTGGGTTTTCGAAGCGCGCTGGTTCATTTTGCTGCGCACCAGGCTGATGATCATCGGCAGCAGCGACACCAGGATGATGCCCACCACCAGCAGCGACAGGTTTTGCTTGATGAAGGGCACGTTGCCGAAGAAGTAACCGAGGGTCACCAGGCCGCCGACCCAGAGGACGGTGCCGAGGACGCTGAAGCCGAAGAAGCGCAGGTAATTCATTTTGCCGACGCCGGCGACGAAGGGGGCGAAGGTGCGGATGATCGGCAGGAAGCGCGCCAAGGTCACGGTTTTGCCGCCGTGTTTGTCGTAGAAGTCGTGGGTTTGCTGCAGGTAGTCGCGGCGGAAGATTTTCGAGTTGGGGTTGCTGAACAGTTTTTCGCCAGCGGTGCGGCCGATGAGGTAGTTGGTGCTGTCGCCGAGGATGGCCGCGAGCATTAGCAGGCCGGCCAGCAGCACGGGGTCCATGGCGCCACCGGCCGCTACGGCGCCGGCGATGAACAGCAGGGAATCACCCGGCAGGAACGGCATGACCACCAGGCCGGTTTCACAGAAGATCACCAGGAACAGGATGGCGTAGACCCAGGTGCCGTAGTTGGTCACCAGCAGGTCGAGGTACACATCGAGGTGCAGGATGAGGTCGAGGGGATTGAAGTCCATGCATGACACCTGTGGTGGTGGCCTGGCTCGGCAGGCTTTGGGTCGGGCTTGGAGTATGGCTACAGAGTGTGTAGCTTTTTCTTACAAGCCGGGAAGAGCGGCATTATACGGGCTGGAGGGCGGGGAGCGGGGTGAGTTTGTAGCCAGGGATTTCGGTGGTGTTGTGGTTGGGGGCAGGCTGGGTGAAGGCTCTTGTGGTGAGGGGATTTATCCCCGTTGGGGCGCGGAGCGGCCCTAAGTCAGCCGACTCGGTCAATCTGATGCACCGCGCGCTCAGGTTTTGGGGCTGCTGCGCAGCCCAGCGGGGATAAATCCCCTCGCCACAGAGGGTTTGGTGTTGTGGCAGGGGGAGCACTCAGCCACAGGGGTCAGAGCCCTTCACTGATCGGCAACACGTAGTTTTTGAACTCGGTGTCTTCCTTGAAGCCGATCGATTCGTAGGTTTTCTGCGCCACTTCGTTGTTGCTGCTGGTGGAGACGCGCATGCGCACGGCGTTGGTTTCCTTGGCCATTTTTTTCGCGGTGCGGATCAGGTTGTCGGCCACCAGTTGGCGGCGGGCGTCTTCGGCGACGTAGATGTCGTTGAGGATCCACACACGCTTGAGGGACAGCGACGAGAAGCTCGGGTAGAGCTGGCAGAAGCCCAGCAGCTTGTGGTCGTCGTCATCGGGCAAGGCCAGGTAGATCACCGATTCCTTGCGGCGCAGGCGCTTTTCGAGGAAGGCTCGGGACGAATCCGGGTAGGGCAGTGAGCCGTAGAATTCCCGGTACTTGACGAACAATGGGGTCAGCAGGTCCAGGTGTTCCAGCGTCGCTTGGATAATCCGCATGGTAGGTCTCGTCTGCAAAGGTCGACAGATACTCTGACAACAACGTCGCGCTGCCGTGTTTTTGATGCTGCCTGAAAGCGGATCAAAAACGCAATCGGATAAACGGATCAGTTTCGGGGCGGCGCCAGTAGGAAATTACCTTTCATATCGGCTCCGTTTTCCGCTTCTAGAGTGTTCACCTGGGCTTCGTCCTTCAGATTGACGCCCGAAAGCTGACGGCGGCAGGCCTCGCGCATCAGGTAGATCAAGCGATGGGCCGCCATGCCGTAGCTCAGGCCTTCGAGGCGGACATTGGAGATGCAGTTGCGATAGGCGTCGGTCAGGCCGACCTTGGGCGCGTAGGTGAAATACAGCCCCAGGCTGTCGGGGGAGCTGAGGCCGGGGCGTTCGCCGATGAGGATCACCGACATTTTCGCACCAAGCCGCTGCGCCACTTCATCGGCCACGGCGACGCGGCCCTGTTCCACCAGGATCACCGGCGACGTCGACCAGCCTTCAGCGGCGATCTGTTCTTCCAGCCGCGCCAGGAACGGCAAGGTATGGCGATGCACCGCCAGGGCCGACAGGCCGTCAGCCACGACGATGGCCAGGTCCACGCCGCCGGGATGGGCCGCTGCGTAGTCCTGCAGGATGTGCGCGGAGGCGTCGTCGAGCCGGCGGCCCAGGTCCGGGCGCTGTAGATAACTGTGTCGGTCGGCCGCGGCGCTGTGGAGCAACAGGCTTTCACGGCCGCGCTCGGTCAGCTGTGCGCGAATGCCCTGGTGATCGAAGGCCAGGTGCACGGCATCGCGGGCCTGGGCGTGGGCGTATTGGAAATCCAGTTGCGCCTGGGTCGGCAGGCTGGTGCCGGTGCGGCCCAGGGCGATGCGTGCCGGGGTGAGGTTGCGCAGATTCAGCCAAGGGTTTTGCGGGTCGACAGGTTTTTTATCCATGGGCAGTTCTCTCATCCCAAATGCGCGAGGGCGTGACGGAACGCCGGTGGCAGGTTGTCGCCGAACCGCACCCGGCCATCGGCCTGGGTGAAGATGCCCATGTTCGCCAGCCAGGTTTCGAATTCCGGCGCCGGCTTCAGGCCCAGGGTCTGGCGGGCGTAGAGGGCGTCGTGGAACGAGGTGGTCTGGTAGTTGAGCATGATGTCGTCGGAGCCGGGGATGCCCATGATGAAGTTGATCCCGGCCACGCCCAGCAGGGTCAGCAGGGTGTCCATGTCGTCCTGGTCGGCTTCGGCGTGGTTGGTGTAGCAGATGTCGCAACCCATCGGCACGCCCAGCAGCTTGCCGCAGAAGTGGTCTTCGAGGCCGGCGCGGATGATCTGTTTGCCGTTGTACAGGTATTCCGGGCCGATGAAGCCTACAACCGTGTTCACCAGGAACGGGTTGAAATGCCGTGCGACGGCGTAGGCCCGGGTCTCGCAGGTCTGTTGATCGACGCCGTGGTGGGCGTTGGCCGACAGCGCGCTGCCCTGGCCGGTTTCGAAATACATCAGGTTGTTGCCCAGGGTGCCGCGATTCAAGCTGAGCCCGGCGTCGTAGCCTTCCTTCAAGATGCTCAGGCTGATGCCGAAACTGGCGTTGGCCGCTTCGGTGCCGGCGATGGACTGGAACACCAGGTCCAGGGGCACGCCACGGTTCGCCGCTTCGATGGAGGTGGTGACGTGGGTCAGCACGCAGCCCTGGGTGGGGATGTCGTAGCGCTGGATGATGGCGTCGAGCATTTCCAGCATGGCGCAGATCGAGGCCGTGCTGTCGGTCGCCGGGTTGATGCCGATCATGGCGTCGCCGTTGCCGAAGAGCAGGCCGTCGAGGATGCTCGCGGCGATCCCGGCGGGTTCGTCGGTGGGGTGGTTGGGTTGCAGGCGGGTGGACAAGCGCCCGCGCAGGCCGAGGGTGCCGCGGAATTTGGTGACTACGCGGATTTTCTGCGCCACCAGCACCAAATCCTGCACGCGCATGATTTTCGACACGGCCGCGACCATTTCCGGGGTCAGGCCGGGGGCCAGTGCCCGTAGGCTCTGTTCATCGGCGGCGTCGCTGAGCAGCCAGTCGCGAAAACCGCCGACCGTGAGGTGGCTGACGGTGGCGAAGGCTTGTTTGTCGTGGGTGTCGACGATCAACCGGGTGACTTCGTCGGCCTCGTAAGGAATCAGCATTTCCTGCAGGAAATGGCTGAGGGGCAGGTCGGCCAGCGCCATTTGCGCAGCCACTCGCTCGCCATCGTTGAGCGCCGCGATCTCGGCCAGGAAATCCCCCGAGCGTGCCGGGCTGGCCTTGGCCATTAGCTCTTTGAGGCTGTCGAAACGATAGGTCTGGGCGCCGACGGAATGGGCGAATGCGGCCATGGGCGGTGTCCTCCTGATTCTCTAGAAAACTTTAATACACCCCATAACCCTGTGGGAGCGAGCTTGCTCGCGATAGCGGTGTGTCATTCAACACATGTGCCGGATGTAAGACCGCTATCGCGAGCAAGCTCGCTCCCACAGGGGGACGGCATGCACTTTTAAATGGCAGGCGCCAGGCCCTCGGCCCGGCGCCGGTGCAACGTTCAGATACCTGTGAGCATAGCGTCCGCCGGCGCATCGGAGCGTTGCTTGGCGGTTAGTTGGAAATACAGGTAGCCGACAATCATGAAACCGAGGAACACCAGGCCAATCACCATGTTGAACCACGCCATCGCCACCAGGCACACCACCGCCAGGAACAGCGCAATGCCCGGCACGATTGGGTAGCCCGGGGCGCGGAAGGTGCGTTCCAGGTTCGGTTCGGTCTTACGCAATCTGAACAGGCTGAGCATGCTGATGATGTACATCACGATGGCGCCAAACACCGACATGGTGATCATCGCCGCCGTCAAGGTCATGCCTTGCAGGTTCACCAGGCCATCGCTGTAGATCGCCGCGATGCCGATCACGCCGCCGGCCAGGATCGCCCGGTGCGGGGTCTGGAAGCGCGACAGTTTCGCCAGGCCACGGGGCAGATAACCGGCCCGGGCCAGGGCGAAGAACTGCCGGGAGTAGCCGAGGATGATCCCGTGGAAACTCGCCACCAGGCCGAACAGGCCGATCCACACCAGCATGTGCATCCAGGTTGAATTGTTGCCGACCACCGCCTTCATGGCCTGGGGCAGCGGGTCGTTGATGTTCGACAGGGTGCGCCAGTCGCCCACGCCGCCGGCCATGATCATCACGCCGATGGCGAGGAACACCAGGGTCAGGATGCCGCTGACATAGGCGCGGGGAATCGTGCGCTTCGGGTCCTTGGCTTCTTCGGCGGCCATGGCCGCGCCTTCGATGGCGAGGAAGAACCAGATGGCGAAGGGGATCGCCGCGAAAATGCCCGGGATCGAAGCGAGGGTGAACTCGTTGGAGCCGGCCCAGCCATTGAGCACGAAGTTACTGAAGCTGAAGCCCGGCGCGACCACGCCCATGAACACCAGCAATTCGGCGACCGCCAGCACGGTGACCACCAGCTCGAACGCGGCGGCGATGCTGACGCCGAGGATGTTCAGGGTCATGAACACGATGTACGCGCCAACCGCCGCGAGCTTGGGGTCCAGTTCGGGAAATTGCACGTTGAGGTAGGCGCCAATCGCCATGGCGATGGCCGGGGGCGCAAAGACGAATTCGATCAGGGTGGCGATCCCGGCGATCAACCCGCCTTTCTCGCCAAAGGCCCGTCGGCTATAGGCAAACGGCCCGCCGGCGTGAGGAATCGCGGTGGTCAGTTCGGTGAAACTGAAGATGAAGCAGGTGTACATCAGCGCCACCATAAGGGCGGTGACGAGAAAGCCCAGGGTCCCGGCGGTGCCCCAGCCGTAGCTCCAGCCGAAGTACTCGCCGGAAATCACCAGGCCGACGGCGATGCCCCATAAATGCAGGGTGCCGAGTGTGGGTTTGAGTTGGGTGGTAGAAGTCATAAGTCCTCTCTGTCTTTTTTATTGTTTGATCTGTTGGACTTTCGGGATTGCTGTGGAGCGGGCACGCAAGGCTCGTGCCAGAGCGGTGGGGCGGTAGTTTGATGTTGTCATTGAGGGCGCCATCGCGAGCAAGCTCGCTCCCACATGGGATCTATGCCAACCCACAGAAAGAGGGTCACCCACAGTCCCTGTGGGAGCGAGCTTGCTCGCGATAGCTGTCCAAGGGGCAAAGCAGGAGAACCTGCCTTGCCCCAAGGGCTTAGAAGAACCCCAACGGATTGATGTCGTAGCTCACCAGCAGGTTCTTGGTCTGCTGATAGTGGTCGAGCATCATCTTGTGGGTTTCACGCCCCACGCCGGACTTCTTGTAGCCACCGAACGCGGCGTGGGCCGGGTACAGGTGGTAGCAGTTGGTCCACACGCGACCGGCCTTGATCGCCCGGCCCATGCGGTAGGCGCGGTTGATGTCGCGGGTCCACAGGCCGGCGCCGAGGCCGAACTCGGTGTCGTTGGCGATCGCCAGGGCTTCGGCTTCGTCCTTGAAGGTGGTGATGCTCACCACTGGGCCGAAGATTTCTTCCTGGAACACGCGCATCTTGTTGGTGCCCTTGAGCAGGGTCGGCTGGATGTAATACCCGGTCGCCAGGTTGCCCTCGAGTTTTTCAACTTTGCCGCCGGTCAGCAGCTCGGCGCCTTCGCCCTTGGCGATTTCCAGGTACGAAAGAATCTTGTCGAATTGCTGCTCGGACGCCTGGGCGCCGACCATGGTGTCGGTGTCCAGCGGGTCGCCGCGTTTGATCTGCAGGACTTTTTTCATCACCACTTGCATGAATTCGTCGTAGATCGATTCCTGCACCAGGGCGCGGGATGGGCAGGTGCAGACTTCGCCCTGGTTGAAGAACGCCAGCACCAGGCCTTCAGCGGCTTTCTCGATGAAGCTCGGCTCGGCTTGCATGATGTCTTCGAAGAAGATGTTCGGCGACTTGCCGCCCAGTTCCACGGTGGACGGGATGATGTTTTCGGCCGCGCATTTCATGATGTGCGAGCCCACCGGCGTGGAACCGGTGAAGGCGATCTTGGCGATGCGCTTGCTGGTGGCGAGGGCTTCACCGGCTTCCTTGCCGAAGCCTTGCACCACGTTCAGCACGCCGGGCGGCAGCAGGTCGCCGATCAGCTCCATGAGCACGCAGATACCCAGCGGGGTTTGCTCGGCCGGCTTGAGCACCACGCAGTTACCGGCGGCCAGGGCCGGGGCGAGTTTCCAGGCGGCCATCAGCAGCGGGAAGTTCCACGGGATGATCTGCCCGACCACGCCCAGGGGTTCATGGATGTGATAGGCCACGGTGTTGCCGTCGATCTCGGCGGCCGCGCCTTCCTGGGCCCGCAGGCAACCGGCGAAGTAGCGGAAGTGGTCGGCGGCCAGGGGGATGTCGGCGTTGAGGGTTTCGCGCACGGCCTTGCCGTTGTCCCAGGATTCGGTGATCGCCAGGGTTTCGAGGTTGGCCTCGATGCGGTCGGCGATTTTCAGCAGGATCAGCGAACGGGCCTGGGCCGAAGTGGCGCCCCAGGCATCGGCGGCGGCGTGGGCGGCGTCCAGGGCTTTTTCGATGTCTTCGGCCGTGGAGCGCGGGAATTCGGCAATGGGCTGGCCATTGACCGGGGACGTATTGGTGAAGTACTGACCTTTGACCGGCGCGACGAACTCGCCGCCGATGTAGTTACCGTATTTGCTCTTGAACGAAACGATAGCGCCTTCAGTACCGGGGTGAGCGTAACGCATGATGAGTTCTCCTTGGCTTTTGTGCTTATACGGGAGGCCGCGCAAAATCGAGCGCTGGTAATAAAGCCTAGAGCAAAGGTTGGGCCATTGCCTTGCAGGGCCCGGAAATCAAGACTTTAGGAGGAGTTGCTCGGACAAACGGAGGGGGTGTGTGACGCTTGCGATACAGCGGGTGTGACAGTTTGTGCCAGATGCGAGACAGTCTGTGACTGGCAGGTCGCGCCAGCATTGCAAAGGCGGTTGGGCTGGAGGATGCTGAGCCTTGATGGGAGGCAGGCCAGGTAGGAGCTGTCGAGTGAAACGAGGCTGCGATTTTTCCCCTGCCCATTGAATCTCAAGTGAAAGATCAAAAGATCGCAGCCTTCGGCAGCTCCTACAGTAAGGCCGCAACCTTCGGGGAGAATAATAAGAAATGCACAGCAACCATTTGAGTCGCCATGCCCAGCAAGTCTTGACGGTCACCCAGGGCAAGGCCCATTTGCAGGGCCCTGGCAGCGATCCGTCGATTGCCCGTTCCTGGCTGCGCTGCCTCGAGGACTATCACCTCGACCCGGCCCAGAACCTGGCGCCGACGGTGCTCGAGCATGGCCGGGTGCTGGAAAGCCGCGAGCGCTTGCAACAGGTGCTGCACATCGCCGGCAATGAAATGACCAGCCTGCACCAGCAACTCTCCGGCGCCGGCCACGCGGTGTTGCTGACCGACGCCCGGGGCGTGATCCTCAACTGCGTCACCGCCCCCAGCGAACGGAAGATTTTCGAACGGGCCGGTCTCTGGCTCGGTGCCGACTGGAGCGAAGCCTGCGAAGGCACCAACGGCATCGGCACCTGCCTGGTGGAACGCCAGGCCCTGACCATCCACCAGGAAGAACACTTTCGCGGCCGCCACACCGGCCTGACCTGTTCGGCCAGCCCGGTGTTCGACCCCCAGGGCGAGTTGCTGGCGGTGCTCGACGTCTCCTCGGCCCGGCCGGATGTGTCGCGCCAGAGCCAGTTCCACACCATGGCCCTGGTCAATCTCTCGGCGAAGATGATCGAGAGCTGCTATTTCCTCCGTTGCTTCGACAATCAATGGCTGCTGCGCTTTCATTTGCAGGCCGAATCCGTGGGGCTGTTCAGCGAGGGCTTGCTGGCGTTCGACGGCGAAGGGCGGATCTGCGCGGTCAACCAGAGCGCGCTCAACCTGTTGGGGCATATTCGCGGCAGCTTGCTGGGCCAGCGGGTGGAAGACTTTTTCGACTGTTCACTGGACGAGCTGCTCGGCCGCGCCAGCCCCCAGGCCAGCGCCAGTTGGCCGTTGCGCACCCGTGATGGCCGGCATTTGTTCGCCGTGTTGCGTGGGCAGCCGCGCAGTGTGCCGGTGCCGGTCGCGCCGGCGCTGCTCAAGGCCGTCGAACCCGCACGGCTGCCGGGTATTTGCCTGGGGGATGCGGCGTTGCAGGAGCATTTTCGCAAGGCACTGCGGGTGTTCGAACGCGATGTGCCGTTGCTGATCCATGGCGAAACCGGCTCCGGCAAGGAGGCGTTCGCCAAGGCCGTGCACCACGCCAGCCAGCGCGCCGGCAAGCACTTCGTCGCCCTCAACTGCGCGGCCATCCCCGAAAGCCTGATCGAGAGCGAGCTGTTCGGTTATCGCGGTGGCAGCTTCACCGGCGCGCGCAAGGAAGGCATGCGCGGCAAGCTGCAACAGGCCGACGGCGGCACGCTGTTCCTCGATGAAATCGGCGACATGCCCCTGGCCTTGCAGACTCGTTTGCTGCGGGTGCTGGAAGATCGGCAGGTGGTGCCCATCGGCGGCGAGCCCGAGGCGGTGAACGTGCGCATCATCAGCGCCACCCACCGGCAGTTGCTCGACCGGGTGCGGGATGGCAGCTTCCGCGAGGATTTGTATTACCGCCTCAATGGCCTGGAAATCCCCCTCCCGCCTTTGCGCGAGCGCAGTGACAAGTCGCAGTTGCTGGACTTCCTGTTGGCTGAGGAGAGCGGGACCGAGACGGTGCTCATCGAAGAGCCGGCGCGCCGGGCGTTGCTGGGGTTCGACTGGCCGGGCAACGTGCGGCAACTGCGCAATGTGCTGCGCACCCTGGCCGCGCTGTGTGACGGTGGGCGGATTGGGCTGGAGGACTTGCCCGCGATGATCCGCCAGCGCCCGGTTGCCGTGGTTGAAACGGTGGCAGAACGGCCACTGGAAGATGCCGAGCGCCTGGCGTTGCTCGATGCACTGGAGCGCCAGCGCTGGCACATGACCCACACGGCGGAACAACTGGGGATCAGCCGCAATACCCTTTACCGAAAGTTGCGTAAACACGCTATCGCCCGCTGAGCCGCAGCACATCCACCCTGAAGGAATGCGGTCAACTGTGGGAGCGAGCTTGCTCGCGATGGCGGTGTGTCATTCACACATGTGTTGGCTGTAGGACCGCTATCGCGAGCAAGCTCGCTCCCACAGGTCATTTGCGGTGTCCTGATGACTGCCGTTCGAAACACAAGGTGCGATTTCCCCCTCCCTACGCTAACCTGCGGCCATGTTTTACGAGGTCGACTATGCACATCCATATTCTCGGTATTTGCGGCACTTTCATGGGTTCGATGGCGGTCCTGGCCAAGGAGCTGGGCCATCACGTGACCGGTTCCGACGCCAACGTCTATCCGCCGATGAGCACCCAGCTGGAAGCCCAGGGCATCGAACTGACCCAAGGCTACGACCCGGCGCAACTGGACCCGGCGCCGGACCTGGTGGTCATCGGCAACGCCATGTCCCGGGGCAACCCGGCGGTGGAGTACGTGCTCAACAAAGGCCTGCCCTACGTGTCCGGGCCGCAGTGGCTGGCCGATCACGTGTTGCAGGGCCGTTGGGTCCTGGCCGTGGCCGGCACCCACGGCAAGACCACCACCAGCAGCATGCTCGCCTGGGTCCTGGAGCACGCGGGCATGAGCCCGGGTTTCCTGATCGGTGGCGTGCCGCAGAATTTCTCGGTGTCGGCGCGCCTGGGGGGCACGCCGTTCTTCGTGATCGAGGCGGACGAATACGACAGCGCGTTTTTCGATAAACGCTCGAAATTCGTCCACTACCGTCCACGCACGGCAATCCTCAACAACCTTGAGTTCGATCACGCCGACATCTTCCCCGACCTGGCGGCCATCGAGCGGCAATTCCACCATTTGGTGCGCATCATTCCGAGCGAAGGCCTGGTGATCCATCCGACCACCGAACCGGCCTTGCAGCGCGTCATTGAAATGGGCTGCTGGACCCCGGTGCAAACCACCGGTGCGGGCGGCCAATGGCAGGTGAAGTTGCTCAAGGATGACGGTTCGCAATTTGAAGTCATGTTCGAAGGCCAGTCCCAAGGCGTGGTCGAGTGGGACATGACCGGCCAGCACAACGTCGCCAACGCCCTGGCGACGTTGGCGGCGGCCCGGCATGTCGGCGTGGTGCCGTCCATGGGCATCGCCGCGTTGAGCGCGTTCAAGAGCGTGAAGCGGCGCATGGAGAAAGTCGCCGAGGTCAACGGCATCACCATTTACGACGACTTCGCCCACCACCCGACCGCCATCGCCACCACCCTCGACGGTTTGCGCAAGCGCATCGGCGAGGCGCCGCTGATCGCGATCATCGAGCCGCGCTCCAACTCCATGAAGCTCGGCGCCCACCGCGATGGCCTGCCGGAAAGCGTGGTCGATGCCGACCAGGTGATCTGGTACGCACCGGCCAACCTGGGCTGGGACCTCGGCGCCACCGCCGCGCTGTGCACGGTGCCGTCGATTGTCAGCGATTCCCTGGAAGGCATCATCGAACGCGTGAAGAGCCAGGCCCAGCCCGGTACCCACGTGGTGATCATGAGCAACGGCGGCTTCGGCGGCCTGCACGGCAAACTGGCCGAGGCGCTGCGATGAACAACAGTCCGGAACGCATCACCCTGGCGATGACCGGCGCTTCCGGCGCCCAGTACGGCTTGCGCCTGCTCGATTGCCTGGTGCGCGAAGACCGCGAGGTGCACTTCCTGATCTCCAAGGCCGCGCAACTGGTGATGGCCACCGAGACCGACGTGACCCTGCCGGCCAAGACCCAGATGATGCAGGCCTTCCTCACCGAATACACCGGTGCGGCGGCGGGGCAGATTCGCGTGTATGGCAAGGAAGACTGGATGTCGCCGGTGGCCTCGGGCTCCGGCGCGCCGGCGGCCATGGTGGTGGTGCCATGCTCCACCGGGACGCTGTCGGCGATTGCCACCGGGGCCTGCAACAACCTGATCGAACGGGCGGCTGACGTCACGCTCAAGGAGCGCCGCTCGTTGATCCTGGTGCCGCGGGAAGCGCCGTATTCGAGCATTCACCTGGAGCACATGCTCAAGCTGTCGAACATGGGCGTGACCATCCTGCCGGCCTCGCCGGGTTTCTATCACCAGCCACAGACCATCGACGACCTGATCGATTTCGTCGTCGCGCGGATTCTCAACCTGTTGAACATCCCCCAGGACATGTTGCCGCGCTGGGGCGAGCATCATTTGAGCAGCGATGAATAAGCTGCTGATCGTGCTGCTGGCGCTGCAACTGACCGGCTGCGCCACCGCCCGCACCCTCGACGCGGCCAAGCCCGGTGCGCCGGTGGTGTACGCGGGCACGCGCCTGGATCTTTACGCGCTCAACGGCGGCTGCTGCGCCAAGGACCGCTTCGGGGCCGAGGCGCCGAGCTATCCTGGCGTCGATCTGCCGGGCAGTGCGCTGCTGGATACCTTGCTGTTGCCGTTGTCGTTGTTCACCGCAATCGGCGTGGGGTTCCGGGCGACTGGGGGGATGTAGCAAACACCAGGATGGGGGGCTTGGCTTTGTGGCGGTGGTGCGCCCATCGCGAGCAAGCTCGCTCCCACATTCGACCTCATTCTTCCTGACGAAACTCGGTCAACTGTGGGAGCGAGCTTGCTCGCGATGAGGCCCGGTCAGGCGCTGCAGAATCATTTGCCCAGCTTACGCAACTCATCCGACTCCACCACCCGCACCCCATCCTGCTCTTCCAGCGCCAGGCGCCACATGGCCCGGGCCAGTTGGCAGGCTTCGATGCCGTGGTACTTGCCTGGGATCAGCTTCGACAACGGCCCGGCCAGTTGCTCGGCCAGGCGCGGTTCGACGCGGTCGCCCAGCAGCAGGGAAGGGCGGCAGATGGTCAATTGCGGCCAGTCCTGGGCCTTGAGGGCCGCCTCCATCTCACCCTTGACCCGGTTGTAGAAGATCGATGACTTGGCGTCGGCCCCCAGGGCACTGATGACCACCAGGTGCCGCGCGCCCAGTTCCCGGGCGCGCTTGGCGAACGCCACCACCAGGTCCAGGTCCACCGCGCGAAAGGCTGCTTCGGAACCGGCTTTCTTGATGGTGGTGCCGAGGCAGCAAAAGGCGATGTCGACCTGGCCGCTGAGCTGAGGCAGCACCTGGGCCGGCTCCCCCACCGGGTTTTCCAGGCGCGTGTGTTCGGCCAGTGGCCGGCGGGTGGGGGCCAGGACCCGGGTGATGGTCGGCTCGTTGAGCAACCGGTCCAGTAGATGTTCCCCGGTCAGCCCCGTGGCTCCGGCGAGCAAAACATGCTGAGGCGTCAAGTACATAGTGTTTCCCCCTTGATACGGTTCAGCTTAGTTGCTCTTTGTGGCGCCGTCGTTCAATGCAGTACTTTGCAATGCTTTGCGGGCCTGCTGTTTGCGCAGCAGTTGCCAGTGGGAAAGGACCGTCCTGGGCGCCCACATCTGCGGTTCGGAGGCTTCGAAATTGTCCGCCTGTTCCCGCTCGGCCACGGTGGCCTTGGCCCGCTTGAAAGCCTGTTCCAGGTCGTCGGTCTGGTTCAAGGCCTGGGCGAACAGCGCGTCGCCGAAGTAGGTGAAGTTGGCTTCCTCGGAGCAGCCGAAGGACACCCTGTCGGCCCGGGAAGCGGTCATGATCAAGGTGCGTTCATCCTTGAGCGCCGGGATGAAGCCGCCGGAGTAGCAGGCCGAGATCACCACGATCTTGTCGCGGTTCTTCAGCGGCGCCAGGACCACGGCCAGTTCATCGGCGGGCAGGTCGGCCAGTTCCATGCGCGGCTGGTCGAGTACCAGTTCATGCTCGCTGGTGCCGTGACTGGTCAGGTAGATGAAAATCAGGTCTTCCGGGCCACTGCGCTCGGCCAGGGTCGCGGCGGCGCGGCGCAGGCTTTCGCGGCTGGCCATGGGCCGGTCGCCGAGGTGATCGCGGTGGTTCACCAGGCGGATCTGCCCGAACGCGCCGAAACGGCTGGCGAGCATGTTGGCGACATAGTCGGATTCGCGCAGGAACACGCTTTGCTTGCCGTCGCCGCCCAGGGTCAGGCTGTACAGCTCCACTGCCGGGGTCGAGGCCGGGATGTTGGCCAGGGCCTCCTCCAGCAGGCGGCCCTGGGCCAGCACGCCAAGTTCGAGCACATCCGGCAACAGCCTGCCGTCCGCGTCGCGCACTCGTTGGCCGTTGGCCCAGGTGCCGCTTTGCACGGTGCCATCGGTCAGCACCAGGGTGCCGCGTCCGTGGTAGCTGTCGTTTTCGAACTGGCCGATGTAGAAACTGCCGTCGGGCAGGTTCAGGCGGCCCTGGCCGGTAAAGCGCCAATCATTGAATTGACCGAGGTAATGGCTGCCGTCGGCGCCGATCAGTTCGCCCTTGCCGGTCAGCGCGCCATCCTTGAACCGGCCGATCCAGACATCGCCGTCGGCATTTTCGTAGCGACCGCGACCGTTGAGCTGGTTGTTCCTGAAACCGCCGATGTAGACATCGCCATCGGCGCTGTTGAAGGTGCCCTTGCCCTGCAGTTGCCCGTCGACAAAGTGCCCGGTGAACTGGTTGCCGCTGGCGTCGAAGCGCTGGCCTTCACCGTTGGGCTTGCCGTTGACGAAGGGGCCCTGGTACTGGCTGCCGTCGTCGAGTTCCAGGCGCCCGAGACCGGAATAGCGGTCGGCCTTGAACTCGCCGCGGTAGGTCATGCCGTTTTCCTTGAGCGTCCCTTCACCGTCCCGTCGGCCCAGCTTGAAGCCGCCGGTGTAGCTGCTGGTGGGGGTGGTCAGGCTGCCCTGGCCGTGGAACAGGCCCTGATAGAACTGGCCGCGATAGACCTCGCCATTGCTGCCATGCCATTCCCCGGTGCCGTGCCACTGGCCCTTGTCGAACTGCCCGGCATACCAGCTGCCGTTGGGGTAGTCGATGCGCCCCTGGCCTTGCAGCAGCCCGTCCACCAGGTCGCCGCGATAGCGGCCGCCATCGGGCAGGCGCGCGTCGGGAGGCAGCGGCGATTCGCCGCCGCCACAGGCGGTGAGCAACAGGGTCAAGGTCAGTGGGACGAATAAGCGCATAACGGGATCCAGGTCATCAGGCCACGAGTATGCCGCAGCTATGCGCATTGAATATAGGGAAGCGATGCGAAACTGCACGAGCGGTTTCGCGACCGCGCGGGTTTACACGAAGCAGAGCGACAGCGGCTCGGCGATGTAGGCCGGTTTTTCCGATCCTTCGATTTCCAGCGTGGCGGTGGCCTTGAGCAGCCATTGGCCGGGTTTTTTCTCGGTGGCGTCCACCAGGTCGACCTTGAGCCGGACCTTGGAATCGACCTTCACCGGTTGGATGAAACGCACGCTGTCCAGGCCGTAGTTGACGACCATCTTCACGCCTTCGGGCAGGATCAGGATGTCTTCCATCAGCTTGGGCATCAGTGACAACGACAGGAAACCGTGGGCGATGGTGCTGCCAAACGGAGTCTGCGCGGCCTTGACCGGATCGACGTGGATGAACTGAAAGTCGCCAGTGGCTTCGGCGAACAGGTTGATGCGGTCCTGATCGATCGTGAGCCATTCGGAACGTCCAAGTTCCTTGCCGACATAATCTTTGAGCGCTGCAACGGGGACGTAGGGCATTGAGACTCTCCTTGGGTTCATCGGTTTTACTTTTTCTGAAGCGGGGATTGGCGTCCCCGAAAAACCACTGTAGATCAACATGGCGTGCAAGTAAGGTCACTGAACATGCTTTTTACGAATGCCGACCCATAGCGCGGGCATGTTTAAATGTGTCATCAGGTGACTCCCCGTAGGAGCTGCCGAAGGCTGCGATCTTTTGATCTTTCGCTCCGGATTCAATTGGAAGGGGAAAGATCGCAGCCTCGTTGCACTCGGCAGCTCCTACGGGGAGCTCCTACAGGAACAGGTTCATGGTGTTTGTGAGGGGAGAGAGCGGATGTTGCTACGGGGCCTGACCTGGCTGGTGTTTTTTCAATTGCTGGGCACTGCGATCAATCATTTGTTCTTGCCGGTGCTGCCTGGGCCGATCATTGGCCTGCTGTTGCTGCTGGGCTATCTGGTGATGCGCGGTGAAGTCAGCGAACCGTTGAACCTGGCCGCCAGTAGCCTGCTGCGTTACCTGCCCTTGCTGCTGGTGCCGCCGGCGGTGGGGGTGATGGTCTATGCCGGGGCGATTGCCGCCGATTTCTGGGCCATCGTTGGCGCGTTGACCTTGTCCCTGGTGCTGTCCGTGGCGCTGACGGGCGTGCTGATGCAGCGCCTGGCCCGCCGTCACGTCGCCGCCCCGGAGGACAGCCAATGATGCTCGACTGGCAGGGCGCCTGGACCTCGGTGATCCATCATCCGCTGTTCGGCATCGGCATTACCCTGGGGGCCTATCAGTTGGTGTTGGCGGCGTTCGAAAAGACCCGCTGGGTGTTCCTGCAACCGGTGTTGATGTCGATGGTGCTGTTGATCGGCGTGTTGGTCGGCTGCGGCATCGGCTATGCCGAGTACCGCAAGAGCACCGAGATCCTCAGCATTCTGCTGGGCCCGGCCACGGTCGCCCTGGCGGTGCCGCTGTATTTGAACCTGCGACGGATCCGGCAGTTGTTCTGGCCGATTTTTACTACGCTGGTGATAGCCGGGGTGTTTGCCACGGGCTCTGCGGTGGTGTTGGGCTGGGCCTTTGGCGCCGAGCACATGATCCTGATGACCATGGCGCCCAAGTCCGTGACTTCGCCGATCGCCATGCTGGTGGCCGAGCAGATCGGCGGCGTGGCGGCCATGGCGGCGGTGTTCGTGTTGATCACCGGTGTACTCGGGGCGATCCTCGGTCCGAGTATTCTGACCCGGCTGGGGGTCCATAGCCCCGAGGCCCGGGGCATGGCCCTGGGGCTGGCGGCCCATGCGGTGGGCACGTCGGTGGCGTTGCAGGAAAGCGAGGAGTCGGGTGCCTTCGCGGCGCTGGCGATGAGTCTGATGGGCGTGGCCACGGCGGTGCTATTGCCGTTGGTGGTGTCGATGACCGTTTAAGGATCTGGTTATGAGCTTGCCGCTTTTCCCGTTGAACACTGTGCTGTTCCCCGGTTGCATCCTCGACTTGCAGATTTTCGAGGCGCGTTACCTCGACATGATTGGGCGCTGCATGAAAAAGGGCGAAGGCTTCGGCGTGGTGTGCATTCTCGATGGCGAGGAGGTCGGGCACGCGCCTGAAGGCTTCGCGCGGGTCGGTTGTGAAGCGCGCATCACCGATTTTTCCCAGCAGGACAATGGTCTGCTGGGCATTCGCGTGGAGGGTGGGCGGCGCTTTATCGTCCATGGCACCAGCGTCCAGGCGGATCAACTGATGGTCGCTGAAGTCGAGTGGCTGGAGGAGGAGCCGGAGCAACCGCTGCAAGAGGAAGACGCCGACCTGGTGGCGCTGCTCAGGGCCCTGGCCGAGCACCCGATGGTCGAGGCCCTGAACATGGGCACCGAAGCGACCGGCCAGCAATCGCTGGCCAATCAACTGGCCTACCTGCTGCCGTTCAATGAGCTGGACAAGATCGACCTGCTGCAACTCGACGATCCGCAACAGCGCCTGGATGCGATCCAGGCGTTGCTCGATGAGCTGCAGGGCGAACTCTTCGCCTGACACCACCAAACACCCTGTGGGAGCGAGCTCGCTCGCGATAGCGGTGGGTCAGCTTGCATCAAGGGTGAATGTGCAGCCGTCATCGCGAGCAAGCTCGCTCCCACAGTGGTTCCGGGCTACGCCATGAATCTCCCGTGGAAGCGAGCTTGCTTGCGATTGCCTAATAGGCATACCGCAACATCGCATGGGGCAAATGCCGCAGTGCGAAGAAGCTGAACACCGCCGCCAGCGCCGGCAGAATCAACCACCAGATTTTCGGCGGCATGGCCGGCAGCGGTGTCTGGCGCTGGCTCGACCACAGGACGGCGGCGCAGACGCAGGCGGCCAGCATGGCGCCGGCGACGATGTCGCTCGGCCAATGGGCGCCCAGGTAGACCCGCGACAGGGCGATGGCCAGTGCTGGCAAGCAGCCCAGCAGCAACCAGGTCAGGCGCAGGCGGGGCGGTTGGCCTCGGCCGGCGAGGATGGCGAGGCTGAGGAACAGCGCGAATGCCCCGGAGGCGTGGCCGCTGGGCATGCTGTAGCTGGTCAGCGGGTCGGTGAGGATTTCCGGGCGCACCCGGGCAAAGAAGTGTTTGCTGCCGGTGTTGGCCAAGGAGGTGAGCAGCATCGTGCCACCGGCGAAGATTGCCTGGCGCCATTGGCGCGTCAGCAACAGCAACCCGGTCACCAGGGCGCTGAAAATCAGCATGTTGCGGAATTCGCCGATCAGCGTGAAGGTCACGGCGATTTCGTCCAGCGTCGGGCTGCGATGCTCCTGGACCAGGGCCATCAAGCCTTGGTCGAACGCCGTCAGGTAACGAAAGCCGATAAACAGGCCGATCAGGATCACCAGGCCGATGCCGGCGATCAGCGCCGAGGCATGGCGATGGCGACGCAGGCTGCTGTTGACGCTCAGCCCGATCATCACCGCGATGCTGCCGATGACCACGCCGGCCTGCGGCCAGAACCCTTCGGGCAGCGGCAGGCGAAACGCCGCCCCGGTGGCCCAGCCCGGCAACAGGTACGCCACGGTCCAGCCCGCCGCGGCCAACACGCTGACCGCGGCGAAGCGCGGGAACGGCATGTCGCACATCCCGGCCACCATCGGCAACATGGGCCGTAGCGGGCCGATAAAACGACCCACCAGCAGGCTGGCGATGCCGTAGCGCTGGAAATAGTTTTCCGCGGCGCTCATCCACTCGGGGTGATGGCGCAGCCCGGGCAGGCGCCGGATGTTCTGGTGGAAATGCCGGCCGAGGAAATACGACATCAGGTCCCCCAGCAAGCCGCCGAGCAGGCCCAGCAGCAAGGTCTCGCCCAGGGACAACGCGCCGCTGCCGGCCAGCACGGCGATGGCGAACAACAGCACTGTACCCGGCACGATCAGGCCGGCAATGGCCAGGCATTCCACGCAGGCGACGATGAACACCGCCACCGCCAGCCATTGCGGGTTGACGGTCAGCCAGCCGGTGATGCTATCGAGCCATGGGCCCATGAGGACAACTCCATTGAATAGTGATTTGGCATGCACCGGATTCTGTTGTAAGCAAAAAACCTGTGGCCACTGAAGATCAACTGTGGGAGCGAGCTTGCTCGCGATTGCGGTGTTTCAGTCAACCTTCATTCTGCTGACCCGACGCCATCGCGAGCAAGCTCGCTCCCACAGGGGTGTGCGGTGTGTTCATGAAAGCAAAAAATAATCACGCCCTTCGACCTGCCCCCGTCGCAACGGGTTGCGGGTGCACCACGGGGCATAGGCGGCATCGACAAAGCGGTAGGGCAGGTGCTCGTCCCGTCCCAGGGGAATGCCCAGGCGGGTGGTCTGGATCACATTGACCGTCGGCACGCCCACGTCTTCCACCAGCAAGCGCTCGGGGTCGAAGCGTTTGGCGTCCCAGTCCGGCACTTTCAGCCCCAGCGCTTTGCACAGCAGGGTCTGGCCGGCACAGAGTTTCTGCGGTGTGCGCGGCCGGCCTTGGGCGTCGGGGTTGTTCAATAGCATCTGCGCCAGGCTCGTCGGTCCGGAAAGGGTATCGACCCACGGGTAGGCCGATTTGATCAGCACCGCGTTGCCGGGACCCTGGGCGCTGAAGTTCAGCGAATCGCCGCCCCGGGCGTAGTACATATAGATGTGTCCGCCATCCAGAAACAAAGCCTTACGTTTTTCCGTGTAGCCCAGCGAGGCGTGGCTGCCTTTTTCGGCAAAGTAATACGCCTCGGTCTCGATGATCCGCGCGCTGAGCCACAGGTCGCCGACCTTGTGGCGAATGACTTTGCCCAGCAGGTCTTTGGCAAGGACCTGGGCGTCGCGGTCGAAAAAGGCGTGGGGCAGGGCGTTGGGCGATGGCAAATCGGTCATGGTGATAGACGAAGTGAGGCCAAAGGAAGCGCGATGATAGCAATGGAAAGCTTAATCACCGCTGAACACTCGCTTCAACCGGCTGTTTACGCCTGTTTTACTTCTCCGCCGGTCACCACTGCGAGTCCATGCTGTTAGTCGAGGGTTACGACAGCTATAATCTGCCGCTTTCCCCATCGCCAAGACCACACAGACCATGACTGAGTCCGTTCTTGACTACATGACCCGCCTGGGTCGCGCCGCTCGCGAAGCGTCGCGCATCATCGGCCGGGCCAGCACCGCGCAGAAAAACCGCGCCTTGCAGGCCGCCGCCAATGCGCTGGACGCTGCGCGCGCCGAGCTGTCCGCCGCCAACGAGCAGGACCTGGCCGCCGGCCGGGCCAATGGTCTCGAACCGGCCATGCTCGAGCGCCTGGCGCTGACCCCGGCCCGCATCGACGGCATGATCGTCGGTCTGCGCCAAGTCGCGGCCCTGCCGGACCCGGTCGGGGCGATCCGCGACATGAGCTACCGCCCGTCGGGCATCCAGGTCGGCAAGATGCGCGTGCCCTTGGGCGTGGTCGGGATCATCTACGAGTCGCGGCCGAACGTGACCATCGACGCCGCGAGCCTGTGCCTGAAGTCGGGTAACGCGACCATCCTGCGGGGCGGGTCCGAGGCCATCCATTCCAACCGTGCCATTGCCGCCTGCATCCAGCGCGGCCTGGCCGAGGCCGATCTGCCGGCGGCCGTGGTGCAAGTGGTGGAGACCACCGACCGCGCCGCGGTCGGCGCCCTGATCACCATGCCCGAGTTCGTCGATGTCATCGTGCCACGTGGCGGCAAGGGCCTGATCGAGCGGGTCAGCCGTGACGCCCGCGTGCCAGTGATCAAGCACCTGGACGGCATCTGCCACGTCTATGTCAGTGCCCACGCCGAATTGCCCAAGGCCCAACGCATCGCCTTCAACGCCAAGACCTACCGCTACGGTATCTGCGGGGCGATGGAAACCCTGCTGGTGGACCAGGCCGTTGCCCGGGACTTCCTGCCATCGATGGCCGCCCAGTTCCGCGAAAAAGGCGTCGAACTGCGCGGTTGTGAGCGTACCCGGGCGATCATCGAGGCCGTCGCGGCCACGCAAGAAGATTGGGACACCGAGTACCTGGCGCCGATCTTGTCGATCCGCGTGGTCGACGGGCTGGACCAGGCCATCGAACACATCAACCGCCACGGCTCGCACCACACCGATTCCATCGTCAGTGAGCACCAGGGCGAAACCCGGCGTTTCGTGGCCGAAGTGGATTCGGCATCGGTGATGATCAACACCCCGACCTGCTTCGCCGACGGCTTTGAATACGGATTGGGTGCCGAGATCGGCATTTCTACTGATAAGCTGCACGCCCGCGGCCCGGTGGGCCTCGAAGGCCTGACCTGCGAGAAGTACATTGTGGTCGGTGACGGCCAGTTGCGCGGACAGGAGCCGGTCTGACTTGGGCGACCTCGACCCGCCGACCGCTGTGACGACGACCACTGCGCCCCGGCGCATCGGTATCCTGGGCGGCACGTTCGACCCGGTGCACATCGGCCATTTGCGCGGTGCGCTGGAAGTCGCCGACGCCCTGGCCCTCGATGAGCTACGCCTGACGCCCAGCGCCAGGCCGCCTCACCGGGACACGCCGCAGGTGTCGGCGCAGGACCGTCTGGCGATGGTCGAGTGCGCGGTGGCCGGTGTGGCACCGCTGGTGGTGGACGCCCGCGAATTGCAGCGGGACAAACCGTCCTACACCATTGATACCCTGGAGCTGATACGCGCCGAACTGGCCGTTGATGCCCAGGTTTTTCTGCTTCTGGGCTGGGACGCTTTTTGCGGCCTGCCCACTTGGCATCGCTGGGAAGAGTTGCTCCAGCATTGCCACATCCTGGTGTTGCAGCGCCCGGATGCCGACAGCGAGCCGCCGGATGCCTTGCGCAACCTGCTGGCGGCCCGCTCGGTGAGCGACCCGCTGGCCCTGAAAGGGCCGAGCGGACAGATTGCATTCGTCTGGCAGACGCCGCTCGCGGTATCCGCCACCCAGATCCGTCAACTGCTGGCCAGCGGTAAGTCGGTACGTTTCCTGGTGCCCGACGCGGTCCTGGCCTACATCGATGCGCACGGGCTTTACCGTGCGTCGAACTGAAAAAGGCGCGCTTCAAGGCACGTGAATGCGTGTAGCGAAGCGCCCGAACATACGAGCAAAACGAGTTTTATATGACTGACAAAGACGTAAACAAAGTAAAGCGCAAGGGCACGTTCAAGAGCGCCCCGCTGCCTGTAGAGGCACATACCGGCGTGGCGCTGGTCGGCGAAGAGCTGGTCAAGGTGGCCGTGGCGGCCCTGGAAGACGTCAAGGCCCAGGACATCCAGGTGATCGACGTTCGTGAAAAGCAAAGCATCACGGACTACATGATCATCGCCACCGGTACCTCCAACCGCCAGATTGGCGCGATGCTGGACAAGGTCCGCGAAGCGGTCAAGGCCCAGGGCGTCAAGCCGCTGGGTGAAGAGGGCAAGGGCGACAGCGACTGGGTGCTGTTGGACATGGACGATGTCATCGTGCACATGATGACCGCCTCGGCGCGTCAGTTCTATGACCTGGAGCGCCTGTGGGCCGGTGCCGAGCAGAGTCGTTCGGCCAGCGCCGCGCACCACAGCCCGGAAAACCCCCATGAGCACTTCACCAAGCTCAACAAAGACCAGCAATAAGGGACCGCTGTGCGACTGCGCCTGATCGCTGTCGGTTCTCGCATGCCCAAGTGGGTGGAAGAAGGCTGGCATGAATATGCCAAGCGTCTTCCCTCCGAGCTGGCCCTGGAACTGGTGGAAATTCCGCTCAACACCCGTGGCAAGAACGCTGACGTGGCGCGTTTCATCCGCCAGGAAGGCGAAGCCATGCTGGCCAAGGTCGGGCCGAACGAGCGCATCGTCACCCTCGAAGTCCATGGCAAGCCCTGGAGCACCGAGCAGTTGGCGGTGGAGCTCGATCGCTGGCGGCTGGACGCGCGCACGGTCAACTTCATGGTCGGTGGTCCGGAAGGGCTGGCGCCGGAAGTCTGTGCCCGGGCCGATCAGCGCTGGTCGTTATCGCCGTTGACGTTGCCGCACCCGCTGGTGCGGATCCTGATCGGCGAACAGTTGTATCGTGCCTGGACAGTCCTGTCCGGGCACCCTTACCACAAGTAATCCTGCCCCATGCCCCAGCCGATCCGCATCAAGGACCACGAAAAAGACGCCCGTCTGGTACGGGGCCGCGTCGTGTTCGGTGCTATCACGGTGGTGACGCTGATCGGCGTGCTGATTGCGCGCCTGTATTTCCTCCAGGTGATCCAGTACGAGTACCACTCCACCCTGTCGGAAAACAACCGGGTGCACGTGCAACCGATTCCGCCGACCCGGGGGCTGATCTTCGACCGCAACGGCGTGGTGGTGGCGGATAACCGGCCCAGCTTCAGCCTGAGCATGACCCGCGAACGCTCTGGCGATTGGCAGCATGTGCTCGACGTGATCGTCGAAGTGCTGCAGCTGACGCCCGAGGACCGGGCGATTTTCGAGAAGCGCATGCGCCAGGGCCGGCGGCCGTTCGAGCCGGTGCCGATCCTGTTCGAGCTGACCGAAGAGCAGATCGCCCTGATCGCCGTGAACCAGTTCCGCCTGCCCGGCGTCGAGGTGGTGGCGCAGTTGGTGCGCCATTATCCCCAGGGGGCGCACTTTGCCCACTCGGTCGGCTACATGGGGCGGATCAACGAGAAAGAGCTCAAGAGCCTCGATCCGGTCAATTACAGCGGCACCCACCACATCGGCAAGACCGGCATCGAGCGCTTCTACGAGCCCGAGCTGCATGGCCAGGTGGGTTACGAAGAGGTCGAGACCAACGCTCGCGGCCGCGTCTTGCGGGTGCTCAAGCGCACCGACCCGATCCCCGGCAAGGACATCGTCCTGAGCCTGGACATCAAGTTGCAGGAAGCCGCCGAAGCGGCGCTGGGCGGACGGCGTGGCGCCGTGGTGGCGCTGGACCCGAACACCGGCGAGGTCCTGGCGATGGTCAGCCAGCCGAGTTTCGACCCGAACCTGTTCGTCACCGGGATCAGTTTCAAGGCCTATTCCGAACTGCGCGATTCCATCGACCGGCCATTGTTCAACCGCGTGCTGCGCGGCCTGTATCCGCCGGGCTCGACCATCAAGCCCGCCGTGGCGATTGCCGGGCTGGACTCTGGCGTGGTGAACGCCTCGAGCCGGGTCTACGACCCCGGTTACTACATGCTGCCCAACTATGACCACAAGTACCGTAACTGGAACCGCACCGGTGACGGCTATGTGGACCTGGAAACGGCGATCATGCGCTCCAACGACACCTACTTCTATGACCTGGCCCATAAACTGGGGATCGATCGACTGTCGTCCTACCTGGGCAAGTTCGGCATCGGTCAGAAAGTCTCCCTGGACATGTTCGAAGAATCCCCGGGCCTGATGCCGTCCCGGGAGTGGAAGCGCGCGACCCGGCGCCAGGCCTGGTTCCCTGGCGAAACCCTGATCCTGGGGATCGGCCAGGGCTACATGCAGGCCACGCCCCTGCAATTGGCCCAGGCCACGGCCCTGGTGGCGAGCAAGGGCAAGTGGTATCGCCCGCACCTGGCCAAGACCATCGAAGGCCAGAAGCCGGTGGACCCGAACCCGATGCCGGACATCATCCTGCACAATCCGTCGGACTGGCAAAAGGTCAACAACGGTATGCAGCAGGTGATGCACGGTGCCCGCGGCACCGCCCGCAAAGCGGCCATCGGCGCGCAGTACCGCATTGCCGGCAAGAGCGGCACGGCCCAGGTCGTCGCCATCAAGCAGGGCGAGAAGTACGACCGCTCCAAGGTCCAGGAACGCCACCGCGACCACGCCTTGTTCGTCGGTTTCGCGCCGGCCGACAACCCGAAAATCGTTGTGTCGGTGATGGTCGAAAACGGCGAGTCCGGTTCCGGCGTCGCCGCGCCGGTGGTGCGCCAGATCATGGACGCCTGGCTGCTGGATGAGCACGGCCAGCTCAAACCGGAATACGCGAGCCCCATCACTGCGGAGGCTACGGCCCGTGAAGAATAATTTCGACCGGATCCTCTCCAGCGAAGACGTGATGCGCCGTCGCGCCACGTTGTTGCAGCGCATGCACATCGATGGCCCGTTGCTGATCCTGCTGCTGACCCTGGCCGCCGGCAGCCTGTTCGTGCTGTATTCGGCCAGCGGCAAGAGCTGGGATTTGCTGGCCAAGCAAGCCACTTCGTTCGGCATCGGCCTGGTGTCGATGGTCGTCATTGCCCAGCTCGAGCCGCGATTCATGGCGCGCTGGGTGCCGCTGGCCTATGTGGTGGGCGTGAGCCTGCTAGTGGTGGTGGACGTGATGGGGCACAACGCCATGGGCGCCACCCGTTGGATCAACATCCCCGGGGTGATCCGCTTCCAGCCTTCGGAATTCCTCAAGATCATCATGCCGGCGACCATTGCCTGGTACCTGTCCAAGCGCACCTTGCCGCCGCAACTCAAGCACGTCTGCATCAGCCTGTTGCTGATCGGTGTTCCATTCATTCTGATCGTACGCCAGCCAGATCTCGGCACCTCGCTGCTGATCCTGGCCGGCGGTGCCTTCGTGCTGTTCATGGGCGGGTTGCGCTGGCGCTGGATTCTCAGCGTGATCGCCACTGCCGTGCCGGTGTCGGTGGCGATGTGGTACTTCGTGATGCACGACTACCAGAAGCAGCGAATCCTGACGTTCCTCGATCCGGAGAGCGATCCGCTGGGCACTGGCTGGAACATCATCCAGTCCAAGGCCGCCATCGGCTCCGGCGGGGTGTTCGGCAAGGGCTGGCTGATGGGCACCCAGTCGCACCTGGACTTTTTGCCGGAAAGCCACACCGACTTCATCATCGCCGTCATGGGCGAGGAGTTCGGCCTGGTGGGCATCTGCGTGTTGCTGCTGATCTACCTGCTGCTGATCGGGCGGGGGCTGGTGATCACCGCCCAGGCCCAGACGCTGTTTGGAAAATTGCTCGCGGGCAGCCTGACCATGACGTTTTTTGTTTATGTTTTCGTCAACATCGGTATGGTCAGTGGCCTGTTGCCGGTCGTGGGGGTGCCGTTGCCTTTCATTAGCTACGGAGGAACTTCGCTGGTGACCCTACTGTCAGCGTTTGGGGTTTTGATGTCGATTCATACGCATCGCAAGTGGATCGCGCAGGTTTGAATAAGGTGAAGAGTTCAATGCAAGCAATGCGTGGCTGGTCGACGCGATATGCGCCGTGGATCGGCCTGGTCGGCTTCCTGGGCAGTGCGTCGCAGGCCTTGGCCGGTGACTACGAAGGTTCGCCACAGGTGGCCGAATTCGTCGGTGAGATGACCCGCGACTACGGTTTTGCCGGTGAGCAGCTGATGGGAGTGTTTCGCGAGGCCGAACGCAAGCAGTCGATCCTCGATGCGATCTCCCGGCCCGCCGAGCGGGTCAAGCAGTGGAGCGAGTACCGGCCGATGTTCATCACCGAGGCGCGTATCGCCCGGGGCGTGGACTTCTGGCGCCAGCACGAGGCGGCCCTGGCCCGTGCCGAGCAGGAGTACGGCGTGCCGGCCCAGTTCATTGTGTCGATCATTGGCGTCGAGACCTTCTTTGGCCGCAACACCGGGAATTTCCGGGTGATCGACGCGTTGTCGACCCTGGGCTTCGATTACCCGCCGCGTGCCGAGTTCTTCCGCAAGGAGCTGCGCGAGTTCCTGCTGCTGGCCCGTGAAGAGCAGGTCGATCCGTTGACCCTCAAGGGCTCCTACGCCGGGGCCATGGGCCTGCCGCAATTCATGCCCAGCAGTTTCCGCGCCTACGCGGTGGACTTCGACGGCGACGGCCACATCAATATCTGGACCAACCCGACCGATGCCATCGGCAGTGTCGCCAGCTATTTCAAGCGCCACGGCTGGGAAGCCGGCCAACCGGTGGTCAGCCGTGCCGACGTGCGCGGCGAGCACGTGGACGAGGGCCTGACCGAGGGTATCGAGCCGACGAAAACCGTCGGGGAGTTGCGGGCGTTGGGCTGGTCGAGTCATGATGCGCTGCGTGACGACATGCCGGTCACCGCGATGCGGCTGGAAGGCGAACAAGGCCCCGAATATTGGATGGGCCTGAAGAATTTCTACGCGATTACGCGTTATAACCGCAGCGTGATGTACGCCATGGCCGTATATCAACTGTCTGAAGAGCTGGTCAAAGCACGGGGCGTCAAATAATGCGGGCATTGCCTACCTATCAACCCCTGAAGCTCGTGGCGTTGGCCGCGCTGTCGCTGTTGGTCGTCAGTTGTTCGACCAGCCGCGCGCCGGCCCAGAAAAACACCACCGCCGTACGCGCGATGCCGGGCCTGGACATCAACCGGGCCCACAAGGACGGCGCGCCGTGGTGGGACGTGGATGTCTCGCGCATCCCCGACGCCACGCCGACCCTGCACACCGGTCCCTACAAGGCCAACCCCTACACGGTGCTGGGCAAGACCTATTTCCCGCTGTCCGACTCCAAGCGCTACGTGGCCTCGGGCACGGCGTCCTGGTACGGCACCAAGTTCCATGGCCAGAACACCGCCAATGGCGAGGTCTATGACCTGTATGGCATGAGCGCGGCCCACAAGACCCTGCCGCTGCCCAGCTATGTGCGGGTGACCAACCTGGACAACAACAAGAGCGTGATCCTGCGGGTCAATGACCGTGGGCCGTTCTATTCCGACCGCATCATCGACCTGTCGTATGCGGCGGCGAAAAAACTCGGTTACGCTGAAATCGGCACCGCCCGGGTCAAGGTCGAAGGCATCGACCCGCAGGAATGGTGGGCCCAACGTGGCCGTCCGGCGCCTTTGATGCTCAACGAGCCAAAAGTGGCGCAAAATGCCGCGCCGACCGTGACGGCGTCCACCGGCACGGTCGAGCAGTGGACACCGCCGCCGCAGCAACACGCCGCGGCCGTGCTGCCCGTGCAGATCGATGCAAAAAAAAACGCTTCTGCAACAGCGTCTGGCCAGTTTCTGCAAGTGGGCGCGTTCGCCAACCCGGACGCTGCCGAGCTGCTGAGGTCGAAGCTCAGCTCGATGGTGAGCGCCCCGGTGTTCATCAGCTCGATCGTGCGCAACCAGCAGACACTGCATCGGGTGCGCCTGGGGCCGATCGGTTCTCCGGGTGAAGTCCAGCAGGTGCAGAACAGCGTGCGCCTGGCCAATCTCGGTTCGCCGAGCCTGGTCACCGCTGAGTGATTGAATGAGGCCCGCTGGCGGTTGGAGCGGGTCAGGTTGTTGGCTCCATGAATAATAAAAGCCCGGCAAGGGCAGTGAGTGAGCAACTTAAATACGCGGCGGCTCGTTAGAAAGCCGCCTGTTTCAGTTTTGCCTTCGGGCAGTCCCATTAGCGATTTCGAGAGACGGATGAACATCACCACCTTTGCCAAACGCCTTTGCCTGCTAGTCCCGCTGCTTCTCTCACCGGCCGCGTTCGCGGTCGAGATGATGCCGGCTCCTCCTCAATTGGCCGCCAAATCCTTTGTGCTCATGGATGCCAGCAGCGGCGAGGTGCTGGTAGAGAACAACGGTGACCAGCGCCTGCCACCGGCCAGCCTGACCAAGCTGATGACCGCCTACATCGCCACGCTGGAAATCCGTCGCGGCCAGATCGGTGAGAACGATCCGGTGACCGTCAGCGAAAACGCCTGGCGCACCGGCGGTTCGCGGATGTTCATCAAGGTCGGTTCGCAAGTGACCGTCAGCGACCTGCTGCACGGCATCATCATCCAGTCCGGCAATGACGCCAGCGTCGCCCTGGCCGAGCACATCGCCGGCAGCGAAGATGCGTTCGCCGACATGATGAACAAAACCGTGGCCGACCTGGGCATGACCAACAGCCACTTCATGAACCCCACCGGCTTGCCGAACCCTGAGCACTATTCGTCGGCTCACGACATGGCGCTGCTGGCCCGGGCAATCATCCATGAAGACCCGGCCCACTACGCCATCTACTCCCAGAAGGAATTCTTCTGGAACGGCATCAAGCAGCCTAACCGCAACCTGCTGCTGTGGCGCGACAAGACCGTCGATGGCCTGAAGACCGGTCACACCGACGAAGCCGGCTACTGCATGGTGTCTTCGGCTGTGCGTGACGGCATGCGCCTGATCGCCGTCGTCTTCGGCACCAGCAGCGAAGTGGCCCGTGCCGCCGAGACCCAGAAACTGCTGACCTACGGCTTCCGCTTCTTCGAAACCCAGACCTTCTACCAGAAGGGCACCGAACTGGCCCAGGCCCAGGTCTGGAAAGGTTCGAGCAGCCAGGTCAAGGCCGGCCTGGCCCAGGACCTGACCATGACCTTGCCCAAAGGCCAGCTCAAGAAGCTCGCCGCCAGCATGACCATGAACCCGCAACTGACCGCTCCCATCGCCAAGGGCGACGTGATCGGTAAAGTCGAAGTCAAACTGGACGACAAAGTGGTGCACAGCGCTGACCTGATCGCTCTGGACGCGGTCGAGGAAGGTGGTATCTTCCGCCGCATCTGGGATAGCATCCGTCTATTCTTCTACGGCTTGTTCAACTGATCGAAGTGTTGACCTGCATGGCCTCGTTCCCATTCGGAGCGGGGCCATGTGCGTTACCACGGCTTACGAGGCCGTTACGCCATGACAGACTCTGAAGTAAAGGCGCCAAAAATCGAATTTCCCTGCGCGGATTATCCCATCAAGGTAATCGGCGACACCGGCGTGGGGTTCAAGGACAAGATCATCGCGATCCTTGAAAAACATGCCACCGTCGACCACAAGACCCTGGCCGAGCGCCAGAGTACCAACGGCAAGTACACGACGATCCAGTTGCACATCATTGCCACCGGTCAGGAACAGCTCTACGACATCAACAGCGAGCTGCGAGCGACCGGTTTCGTGCACATGGTGTTGTGATGCCGGGCACGCTGGGCTTTCGCGAGCTGGGCACGATGGCCTACGAGCCGGTCTGGCATGCCATGCAACGCTTCACGAACGAACGCGGCACCACCGCCGACGATGAAGTCTGGCTGGTGGAACACCCACCGGTGTTCACCCAGGGCCAGGCCGGCAAGGCCGAGCACCTGTTGCTGCCGGGGGATATCCCGGTGGTGAAGGTCGACCGGGGCGGGCAGGTGACCTACCATGGCCCTGGCCAACTGGTCGCCTACCTGTTGCTGGATGTGCGCAAGCTGGGGTTTGGCGTGCGCGAGCTGGTCACCCGCATGGAAACGTGCCTGATCGAGCTACTGGCCAGCTACGGTGTGACGGCGGCGGCCAAGCCGGATGCGCCGGGCGTCTACGTCGATGGGGCGAAAATCGCCTCCCTCGGCTTGCGGATCCGCCATGGCTGTTCGTTTCATGGCCTGGCGCTGAACGTGGACATGGACCTGGGGCCATTCCGACGGATTAATCCCTGTGGCTACGCGGGACTGGCGATGACCCAGTTGAGCGAGCACGCAGGATCGATTGAATTTGCCGAGGTAAGTGCCCGGCTGCGCGCGCAGCTCGTCAAACACCTCGACTATGCTGAGCAGACGACCCTCACGGGCGGAATCGACTGATATGACTACTGATGCAGTGCAAACCATGATCCCGACGCTGGACGTCACCGAGCGTCCGGCCCCGCGTGCCAAGGTAGAGGCCGGCGTCAAGCTGCGCGGCGCCGAGAAGGTTGCACGCATCCCGGTCAAGATCATCCCCACCACCGAACTGCCGAAGAAACCCGACTGGATCCGCGTGCGCATCCCGGTTTCCCCGGAAGTCGACCGCATCAAGGCCTTGCTGCGCAAGCACAAGCTGCACAGCGTTTGCGAGGAAGCGTCCTGCCCGAACCTGGGCGAGTGCTTCTCCGGCGGCACCGCCACGTTCATGATCATGGGCGACATCTGCACCCGTCGTTGTCCGTTCTGCGACGTCGGCCACGGCCGTCCGAAGCCCTTGGACACCAACGAGCCGGAAAGCCTGGCCATCGCCATTGCCGACCTGAAGCTCAAGTACGTGGTCATCACCTCGGTGGACCGTGACGACCTGCGTGACGGCGGTGCCCAGCACTTTGCCGACTGCATCCGCGAGATCCGCAAGCTGTCGCCGAACGTACAGTTGGAAACCCTGGTGCCGGATTACCGTGGCCGCATGGACATCGCCCTGGAAATCACCGCCGCCGAGCCGCCGGATGTGTTCAACCACAACCTGGAAACCGTGCCGCGCCTGTACAAGGCCGCGCGTCCGGGGTCGGATTACCAGTGGTCGCTGACCTTGCTGCAGCGCTTCAAGCAGATGATGCCGCACATTCCGACCAAGTCCGGCTTGATGCTGGGCCTGGGTGAGACGGATGAGGAAGTTATCGAGGTCATGAAGCGCATGCGTGAGCATGACATCGATATGCTGACCTTGGGGCAGTACTTGCAGCCATCCCGTAGTCACTTGCCGGTGCAGCGTTTTGTGCACCCCGATACCTTTGCCTGGTTTGCCGAGGAAGGGTACAAGATGGGGTTCAAGAACGTGGCTTCGGGGCCGTTGGTGCGGTCTTCGTATCATGCGGATGAGCAGGCTAAGTTGGTCAAGGCTGAGCTTTTGGGGGCCTGATTTAGCGGTTTTTTGGTGGTGGGTCGGTGTGAATATCCGTTGCTGCGGTAACGGCCACTGGCGGTTCCGCTCTTACAGCGGGTCACTTTTGGAAAAGCGCCAAAAGTAACCAAAAACGCTTTGCCCCACCACTCGGCACCTCGCTTAGGCTCGGTGTGCCCTCACTCCGGCATTGCTCCGTGGGCCCGCCGCGAAGGGCCATCCATGGCCCAGCGCGGCTACCTCGGCATCCATGCCGAGGTGCCCACTGCGCAATACCTGCGTTCGGCCATCGTGGTTAACGGGGCGCCCCAGATCAAAAGCCAAAGCGAGGCGGCCTTATAGCCGGCCTGGTTCGGGATGAGCGCGTTCCTCCTGTGGGAGCGAGCCTGCTCGCGATAGAGGAGGATCAGTTTGCGGTGATGTTGGCTGTGCTGACGTCATCGCGAGCAAGCTCGCTCCCACAGTTTTTTGTGCCGTGTGCAGATGCTGTGATCACCCGCTCCCACAGGTTTTTGCACCTGCCCCGATATTGTGAACACCGCCAGGCCCTGTGGGAGCGAGCTTGCTCGCGATAGCGGTGCTTCAGTTACACAGATGCTGGATGTGTCGCGCTTTGCTTTGGATCTTGATCTTGATCTAGGCGCCCCGTTAAACCACGCTGGCCGAACGCAGGCATTGCGTAGTGGGCATCCCGAGCCTAGGCGAGGCACCGAGTGGTGGGGCAAGAGCGTTTTTGGTTACTTTTGGCGCTTTTCCAAAAGTGACCCGCTGTAAGAGCGGAACCATAAGTAGCCGTTACACAAGAAACGGATATACACACATAACAAGCCGAAAAAGCGGGAAACGCATGGACCTAACCCCACATCACCCCGTCCCAGCTCTCCCATCCGAAGGCCTGATCGCCGTGATCGCCCCCGCCGGTCCCGCCCCCCTGGACACGGAAAAAGCCATCCAATGGATGCGCGCCCGAGGTCATGAACTGCGAATCCTCCCAGGCGTCTACGAAAAAAACGGCTACCTCGCCGGCAGCGACGAAATACGCCTCGACGACCTGCACGCCGCCTTCACCGACCCAGAAGTCAAAGCCATCATCTGCCTGCGGGGCGGCTACGGCACACCACGCCTGCTGGACCGCATCGACTTTGAACTCCTAAGACGCAACCCCAAGCCATTCGTAGGCTATAGCGACATCACCGCCCTGCACCTGGCCATCAGCCGTTACGCAGGCTTCGTGACCTTCCACGGCCCGCTGCTCAACGCCGATCTGCTGGGCGACAAGGAACCCCCAACCGTCACCTCGTTTTTCAGCCTGCTGCGTGGACAGTTGAAGGCCGGCAGCGAGCTGAACCACCCCGCAGCCTACCCGTTGACCACCGTCGAGCCAGGCATCGCCCACGGACGTCTGTTGGGCGGCAACCTGTCGATGATCGCCGCGACCATGGGCACGCCTTATCAGATCGACGCCGAAGGGGCGATCCTGTTCATCGAAGACGTCAACGAGCCGCTGTATCGCATCGACCGACTGCTGACCCAGCTGCGCCTGGCCGGCACGTTGGCGCAGCTGCGCGGTGTCTTGATGGGGGACGTGGCCGGGGTCGACGTCGAGGCGTTGAATCGATTGCTCAAGCAGACCTTCGCACCGTTGCGAATCCCGGTGCTGTCCGGCTGGCGCAGCGGGCATTGCGATCCGAACCTGACCTTGCCCATGGGGGCGTTGGTGACGCTGGATGCGGGGGAGAAGAGGTTGGTATTGGAGCAGGATGTGGTGGTCAGTCGCTAGTCATGTAGCGCCTGCGAATCAGCCATCGCGAGCAAGCTCGCTCCCACAGGTGTTTCCGGTCAACCTGTGGGAGCGAGCTTGCTCGCGATAGCGGTAGCCGCCATACGGCAATTCAGCGGTTACGCAACGCCTCCAGCAACTGCTGGGTCGGATACCCATCCGCCGGCCAGCCGAACGACTGCTGGGCGCTGCGGATGGCCTTGCGGGTGTTGGCGCCGATGATGCCGTCGGGGTTGCCCGCGTCGTAGTTGTGCTTGCCCAGCAGGGTTTGCAGTTCGATGCGCTCGCTGCGGCTCAGGGGCAGGTCTTCCTTGGGCCACTGGCCGTAGATCAGCCCGCCGTCGGTAAAGCGCTTTGACAACAGCCCGACCGCCAAGGCATAGGACGACGAGTTGTTGTACTTGAGGATGGCACGGAAGTTATCGAAGATCAGGAACGCCGGGCCGCGATGGCCGGCCGGCAGGAGCAGGGACGCCGATAGCTGCCTGTCATCCGGGGCGATCGGCAAGCCGCCATATTCTGAAACCCCCAGCCGGATCCATTCGGAGACGGGCTTGCGGATCGTGCCATCGGCCAGCGTATAGTCGAAGCCCTCGGCGAGATTGACCTCGAACCCCCACGGCTGGCCACGTTGCCAGCCGGAGCTTTGCAGGTAATGCGCAGTCGAGGCCAAGGCATCGGTGGAGCTGCCCCAGATGTCGCGGCGGCCGTCGCCATCGAAATCCACCGCGTGGGTGTTGTACGTGGTGGGGATGAACTGGGTCTGGCCCATGGCGCCGGCCCAGGAACCGAGCATTTTTTCCGGTGTGATATCGCCCTGTTGCAGGATTTGCAGCGCGGCGATCAATTGCGCATGGGCGAAGCCCGGGCGTCGTCCTTCGTAGGCCAGGGTCGCGAGGGAGTTGATCACCGACTTGCTGCCCTGGAACTGGCCAAAGTTGCTCTCCATGCCCCACACCGCCACCAGCGCTTCGCGATCGACGCCGTAACGCTGCTCGATGCTTTGCAGGACCTGGGCGTTCTGCTGGATCAGACTCTTGCCTTTGTTGACCCGCAGTGGCGACAGCGCGCCATCGAGGTATTCCCACACGGGGCGGGTGAATTCCGGCTGGCTGCGGTCGGCCTTGATCACGCTCATGTCCGGACTGACGCCGACAAACGCACGATCGAACAAGTCGGCACGGATCCCGGCGGCCAGGGCTTCCTTGCGAAACCCGGCCTGCCATTCAGCGAAGGTCTGGGTGGGCGCAATGGCCAGGTCATCGCCGGTGGGCACCACGGGCGGCACGATGGCTGGAGCGGTCGAGGCGGGAATGGTCTGGAGCGGTTGGGCGTCGGCGGCGGTAGGTTTTTCGGCGCAGGCGACAAGCAGGACAACGCTTGCGGCAACAATCATTTGGCGCAGTGGCCAACGATGGGAAAGACAGAAGGGCATGCACGGGTCCAGAAATACAAATCAGGTGCTGACCTTAACATGCGAAAGGGGCGTAGGGCTTGTCCGAGTGTTTCAAGCGGCCAGAAAGCAAGAAGCCTCCCAGTGGTCAGACTGGAAGGCTTCGCGGCGGTAGCTGCCTTTGCCCTTGGCGGGTCGTTCCTGGCGGCTGCGGAACAGGGGCTGGGCGACGATGGACTTGGCCTTGTTGGGGCCATGCCTGGATGGCTTTTTGCTCATGATGGGATCTCTCGTGGGGATGGTTTTGCGGGGCAAATCATGGGACAGAGTTGGGGTGTTGTCCATAGGATAAATGGAGGTGATATTTGTAGGATCAAGAGCGGAAAAGATCGCAGCCTTCGGCAGCTCCTACAATGAAATGCACACCTCTGTAGGAGCTGCCGAAGGCTGCGATCTTTTATTCTGCTGGCAGAGTCAGCCGCTGCCCGGCCATCAACAACGACAACCGACTCAGGCTCATCCACGGCGAGCCGGCGGCCTGGCCCTTGATCTGCGCATCGATGCGCTGGGCTTCGAGCAGCAATTGTGCCCAGCGCGGTGCCGAATAGCGTTGCAGGGCCTTGCTCATCAGGGGTTTGCGCTTGTCCCAGACGGGCGGGCGGGCCTGGCTGAAGGCTTTGTCCAGCGGTACGCCCTGGCTGTATTGCAGGGACAGGTTGGCCAGCAGGCGCAACTCCCGGGCCAGGGCCCAGAGGATCACCGGCGGCTCGACGCCTTCGCCCCGCAGGCCTTCGAGCATGCGCAGGGCATGGGCGGCTTCACCGTTGAGGATCGCATCGGTCAGGCCGAAGACATCGAAGCGCGCACTGTCGGCCACGGCAGCCTGCACCGTTTCCACGGTGATCTGCCCGCCTTCGGCCATCAGCTTGAGTTTTTCGATTTCCTGGGCGGCGGCCAGCAGGTTGCCTTCGACCCGGGCGGCAATCAGCTCCACCGCGTCCTGGCTGGCCGAGAGTCCGGCCTGGGACAGGCGTTGGCGGATCCAGCTGGGCAACTGGCTGACATCCACCGGCCAGATCTGCACGAACTGGGTCTGCGGGCCTTCGACCAGGGCCTTGCCCCATTTGGTCTTCTGCGCGCTGCCGTCGAGTTTCGGCAAGCTGATGAGCAGCACCGTGTCCTCGGCCGGGCGTGAGCAATATTCGATCAGCGCGGCGGCGCCCTTGTCCCCGGGTTTGCCGGAGGGCAGGCGTAGTTCCAGCAGGCGTTTTTCGGCGAACAACGACATGCTCGCCCCGGCCTGTAGCAGCGTGCCCCAGTCGAAACTGGCGTCGGCGGCGAAGACCTGGCGCTCGTCGAAACCTTGCTGGCGTGCAGCCGTGCGGATGGCGTCGGCGGCTTCCTGGCACAGCAGCGGGTCATCGCCACTGATGACGTAGACCGGCGCGAGGGCGCCTTGCAGGTGTTTGCCGAGTTGGGCGGGAGCGAGCTTCATAAGAGAAAGCGAGCGGGGCGCCGGAGCGCCCCGCAAGGCTTATTCAGCCGGGATCTGCATCGGCGACTGTTGCGGGGTTTCCGCTTCAGCCTTGCGCGCCGCTTCCAGGGCTTCGGCCTCGGCCTTGGCCTTGGCGTTGGCGGTCTGTTGCAACTGGTCCAGTTGGGCCGGGCTCAGCTGTTGCAGACGCAGCATCATCCTTTGTACGAGCTCACGACGCATTTCGCCGCGCACTTCGATGGACTCCTGTTCGGAACCGGTGATGTTGTTGCCGTCGTGCAGGTAGACCTTTTGCACCTGGAGCTTGTCGTCCAGCAGTGTCAGGTCGTTCTGGCCGCGGATCTCATAGTTCAGCACGTTGGTCAGTTCGTACTCGGCCGAACGACCGGCGCCGGCGTAGCTCAGGCTGCGCTGGCTTTGCTGTTCACTGGCCAGCACCAGCTTGTACGGGGCGCCGTTGTAGACTTTCACGCCGCTGTTCTCCAGGGTCTGGCGCAGCATTTTCACGGTTTCGCCATAGGCGTCCCGTGCGCTGAGGTCCAGTTCCTTGATCGCCAGCTCGGTGGTGCCGGTGCCGCGCAGTTGGAAGCCGCAGGCGCTCAACAGGACCGCCAGGCCCACTACCAGCAGATTACGTTTGATCATCTTGTTGCTCCCCTTGAACCCTATGGGGGTCGACCATGCGACCCCGCAGGTTGTATTCGGCGCCAGGCTTGAGCCTCGCGCCCGATCCAATTAGCTTGCGACGATGTTGACCAGCTTGCCGGGCACGACGATCACTTTGCGAATCGTCAGGCCATCGACAAAGCGCAGCACGTTTTCATTGGCCCGCGCAGCGGCTTCGACTTCTTCACGTGTGGCGGCGGCGGGCATTTCGATCTGGCCGCGCAGCTTGCCATTGACCTGGATGACCAGGGTCAAGCTGTCCTGCACCAGCGCGGTTTCGTCCACCACCGGCCAGCGAGCGTCGATCACCGGGTCGGCGTGACCCAGTCGATTCCACAGCTCGTGGCTGATGTGCGGGGTGATCGGCGCCAACAGCAGCGTCACGGCTTCCAGGCCTTCGTGAATCAGCGCGCGATCCTGCTCGGTGTCTTGCGCGGCTTTTTCCAGCACGTTCATCAGCGTCATCACCTGGGCGATGGCGGTGTTGAATTTGTGGTTCTGGCCGACGTCATGGCTGGCCTGCTTGATGGCCAGGTGAATCGAGCGACGAACGGCTTTCTGCTCATCGTTCAGGCCGGCGATGTCCAGTTTGCCCGGCAGGCCCTGGGTGACGTGGGCTTGGGCCAGGCGCCAGACGCGCTTGAGGAAGCGGTGCGAGCCCTCGACGCCCGAGTCGGACCATTCGGCGCTCATGTCAGGTGGCGAGGCGAACATCATGAACAGGCGGCAGGTGTCCGCGCCGAACTGGTCGATCATCGACTGTGGGTCGACGCCGTTGTTCTTCGACTTGGCCATTTTCTCGGTGCCGCCGATTTCCACCGGCAGGCCGTCGGCGATCAGCCTGGCGCTGATGACCTTGGCCTTGCTGTCGCGTTCGAGCTCGACGTCGCTCGGGTTGAACCAGGTGTAGGCACCGTTGGCTTCGCGACGATAGTAAGTCTCGGCGATCACCATGCCTTGGGTCAGCAGGTTCTTGAACGGCTCGTTGGAGCTCACCAGGCCTTCGTCACGCATCAGCTTGTGGAAGAAGCGTGCGTAGAGCAGATGGAGAATGGCGTGTTCGATGCCGCCGATGTACTGGTCCACCGGCAACCAGTGGTCGGCCGCGGATTTTTCCACCAGGCCGCCTTCATAGTGCGGCGAGGCGTAGCGCGCGTAATACCAGGAGGACTCGACGAAGGTGTCCATGGTGTCGGTTTCACGCTTGGCCGGTGCGCCGCATTTCGGGCAACTGCACTCGTAGAACTCGGGCATGCGTGCCAGGGGCGAGCCGGCGCCGTCGGGCACGACGTCTTCTGGCAGGACCACGGGCAGTTGGTCTTCCGGCACCGGTACGTCACCGCAGGTGTCGCAATGCACGATCGGGATCGGGCAGCCCCAGTAGCGCTGGCGACTGATGCCCCAGTCCCGCAGGCGGAACTGGGTACGCGAGGCACCGAGGTTCTTCTTGATCAGGGCGACTTCGATGGCATCGAATGCACCTGCGAAGTCCAGGCCGTTGAACTCGCCGGAGTTGATCAGTTCGCCGTGTTCGCCATAGGCGTCCTGCCAAGGTGCCGGAGTCTGGTCGCCGGCGCTGGTGCGCACGACCGGTTTGACCGGCAGGTTGTACTTGTGGGCGAATTCGAAATCCCGTTCGTCGTGGGCCGGCACGGCCATCACCGCGCCGTCGCCGTAGTGCATCAGCACGTAGTTGGCGACCCATACCGGCAGCTTCTCGCCGGTGAGCGGGTGCTCGACGAACAACGACGTCGCCAGGCCTTTCTTCTCTTGAGTGGCGACATCGGCTTCGGCGACGCTGCCGCCCTTGCATTCGGCGATGAACGCCTGCAGCTCGGGGTTGTTCTGTGCCGCCAGGGTGGCCAGCGGATGCTCGGCGGCCACGGCCACATAGGTGGCGCCCATCAACGTGTCCGGACGGGTGGTGAAGACTTTCAGGGTGCCGGCTTCGCCAATGGAGGCGACGTCATACGGGAACTGCACTTCCATGCCCCGGGACTTGCCGATCCAGTTGCGCTGCATGGTCTTGACCTGCTCGGGCCAACCGGTCAGCTCGTCGAGACTCTCCAGGAGTTCATCCGCGTAGGCGGTGATCTTGAAGTAGTACATGGGGATCTCGCGCTTTTCGATCAGCGCGCCGGAGCGCCAGCCGCGGCCGTCGATCACTTGTTCGTTGGCCAGTACGGTCTGGTCCACCGGGTCCCAGTTCACGGTGCCGTTCTTGCGGTAGATCACGCCTTTTTCGAACAGGCGGGTGAACAGCCATTGTTCCCAGCGGTAGTAGTCCGGCTTGCAGGTGGTCACTTCGCGGGACCAGTCCACCGCCAGGCCCAGGCTGCGCAGCTGGGTCTTCATGTAGGCGATATTTTCGTAGGTCCACTTGGCGGGGGCCACGTTGTTCTTCATCGCGGCGTTTTCCGCCGGCATGCCGAAGGCGTCCCAACCCATGGGTTGCAGGACGTTCTTGCCTTGCATGCGCTGGTAGCGGGAGATCACGTCGCCGATGGTGTAGTTGCGCACGTGCCCCATGTGCAGCTTGCCGCTGGGGTAAGGGAACATCGACAGGCAGTAGTAAGTCTCCTTGCCTGGCTGTTCACTGACTTCAAAGGACTTTTGCTCGTCCCAGAACGACTGGGCGGCGGCTTCGATTTCACGGGGCTGGTAGTGTTCGTGCATGGCTACTTTTGTACTGAATGGGGTGGCCCAATCCTCTTCGTGGCCATACTGGACGCAGACGACGCCGAATGCGGCGTTTTCGATGCCCAGCCAAGCTGGAAGTGGAGTTACAGGAAGCGCCGTAGCATACATGACCGTGCTCTACCGAGGGAAACCCTGATTGCGTGCTGGCCGTCGACGATCGCTGGCCGGAACCCGTGTCCAGGGCCGTTGGTCGCGGCGCCCTGCCGGTTTGCCCAGCGAAGCTAAGCTTCTCAATGGGGAGTGAGTCTTATCTTCAATGAGGTGAGGGATGGTTGAATCACAACGAAAAGTCGCTACACCTGAGTTGTATGAAAAACTGATCGATCGTCTCGGGGTGGCCCTGGACGCTGCAAGAACCGCCGGCCGCTTGCGTGATGAGCGTCCGGTAGAGCTGGAGCTGCGTGGCTTGAGCCCCGCAGAGTTCGAACTGGTCGAGGCTTACCTCGAACAGGCCGGACATCAACCCCCCGCCAGTGGGGCCCAGGTAATCAAGCGTCTCGATGCGCCCCGTTCGGCCAAGGTTGTATGGCTCAAGGACCGGACGCCTGACAAGGATGCTGTAAAGGTCCGGTCACTGCAGTTCAAGTAACGCCGGATTCACGCGTGTCGCTTTTTTCGATTCAAGGTTTTTTCGAATCTGTTGTCGCTTTGCGTCAACCCACCTAGGCTTCGGGCATCTATGGAGATGCCCGATGCCGTTTCGCTATTTCATCAAACAACTTTTATTGCCGCCCGGCATTCTTTTGCTGTTGTTGGCCCTTGCCTGGTGGTGGCGTCATTCGCGGCCGCGCCTGGCTCGCCTGTGTTTCGCCGCGGGCCTGGGCGGCTTCTGGCTGATGAGCCTGCCGGTGGTGGTGCAGTGGAGCGCCAAGGCACTGGAGCGTGAACCGCCGTTGCCGCGCAGCGAATGGGCGACCCTGGCCCAGCGTGCCGACGCCATCGTGGTGCTGGGGTCCGGTCGCGAGCGCGGTGACCTGGCCTGGGGTTCCGACCAGCCCACTGGTGTCGGCCTCGAACGCCAGCGTTATGCGGCGCGACTGGCCAAGGCTTCGGGCTTGCCCGTGCTGACGACCGGCGGCTTGCACTACGGCACCCCACCCAGTGAAGCGAAGTTGATGGCCGATTCGATGCAGGACGACTTCGGCGTCACCGTACGCTGGCAGGAAACGCGCAGCCGCACGACCTGGGAAAACGCCCGGATGAGTGCCGAGATCCTGCTGCCGGAAGGCATCAAGCGGGTCGTGGTGGTGACCCAGGCGTGGCACATGCCACGGGCGGTCTGGAGTTTCGAGCGGTCAGGATTTGAAGTGGTGCCGGCGCCTGTCGGCTTCCTGGGCCCGGACAACGCCCGGCCACTGGGTGGCTGGATGCCGGAGTTCAAGTCGATCTGGCAGTCCGGGCAGTTGATGAATGAGGCGATGGGGTTGGTGGGGTATTGGTTGTTCTATCGCTGAGCACTGTTGCGGCGAGGGATTATCCCGCTGGAATGTGTCCGTAGGAGCTGCCGAGTGCAACGAGGCTGCGATCTTGCCCCAGACAATTGAGTCGCGAGCGAAGATCAAAAGCTCAAGATCAAAAGATCGCAGCCTTCGGCAGCTCCTACAGAGTGTTAAACCGTCTTGGCCATCCGGCTCGCCACCAACGCCCAGCCCAGCAGCAACACGCACAAGATGATCAGTGGCCACGAGCGCCATTGCAGGTACGGGGTCAGGTCGTGCATCGGCACCACTTCGCCATACAGGATGCCGCGTTCGAATTGCGGGATCTGTGCGGTGATCTGGCCGAAGGGGTTGATCAGGCCAGTCACGCCGTTGTTGGTGGCGCGAATCATCCAGCGGCCGGCTTCCAGGGCGCGCATCTGGGCCATTTGCAGGTGTTGCAGCGGGCCGATCGAGGTGCCGAACCAGGTGTCGTTGCTGATGGTCAGCAAAAGGTCGCTGCGCGCCGAGAGGCTGGCGGCGAATTCCGGGTAGACCACTTCATAGCAGATGAACGGGGCGATCTGGTAACCCTTGGCTTGCAGCAACGGCTGGTCGACCGGGCCCCGGGCGAAGTCCGACATGGGCAGGTCGAAGAAGGCGATCAGGCCGCGCAGGATGTCCTGTAGCGGCACGTATTCGCCAAACGGCACGAGTTTTTGCTTCAGGTAGGTACCGTCACCTTCGCCGGTCACGGTGATGCCGTTGAAGTAACGCTTCTCGTGGTGCACCAGTTGCCGAATCGGCACACCGGTGATCAACGCTGAATGCCGCTCGGCGGCGAAACTGCCCATCATGTCCAGGTAGCCCTGGGCGGATTCCTTGAGCACCGGCACCGCGGTTTCCGGCCAGATCAGCAGGTCGACGCGCTTGGAGGCGAAGCTCATGTCGCGGTACAGCGCCAACTGCGCGTTGAGCTGTTCGGGGTCCCACTTCATGCTTTGTTCGATGTTGCCCTGGATCGCCGCGACGCTCAGCGGGTCGCCCGAGGGGCTGGTCCAGGCATGCCCCTTGAGGGCCATGCCGGCCACCCACGGGCCGATCAACAGCAGCACGCCCGCGGCAATAAAACCTTTGCGGGCGCCGCGGATCAGCCGGGGCGCGTTGTACAGCAGCGCGGCGGTCAGGGCCAGGGTGAAGGAGATCAGCCACATCCCGCCCAGCGGCGCGAGGCCGGCCAGGGGGCCGTCGAGCTGGCTGTAACCGGAATACAGCCACGGGAACCCGGTGAGGAACCAGCCGCGGAAGGCTTCCTGGCCCAACCACAACGCGGCGAACGCCAGGGCATCGGCCAAGGGCGCCTCGTTGCGGCGCAGCCAGCGCGCCCACAGCCAGGCGGGCAGGGCGAAGAACCAGGCGATGGCGGCGATGAACAGCAGCATCAACAGCCCGGCGAGCAGCACCGAGGCGCCGCCGAAGTTATGGATGCTGACGTAGATCCAACTGGTGCCGGCGCCGAACAGGCCAAAACCGAAACACCAGCCACGGCCCAGGGCCTGACGCGGCGAAAGCTCGCGCAGCCCGGCATAGAACAAGCCGACTGCCAGCAAGGCCAGCGGCCAGAGGTCGAACGGCGCCAGGGCCAGGGTGGTGATCGCACCGGCCGCCACGGCCAGCAGGTTACCGGGCCAGCCGGGGCGGGTTATCCAGCGCATGTATATCCTTAGCGGGTCTCGCAGGGGTTATCGGCCAATGGGTGACAGGCGCAGCAAGTGAATCCGGCGGCTGTCGGCATTGAGGATGCGGAAGCGCCAGGAGCCGATTTCCGTGGTTTCGTTGCGCTTGGGCAGGTGCCCGAAAGCACTCATCACCAGGCCGCCGACAGTGTCGAACTCATCGTCGGAGAATTGACTGTCGAAGAATTCGTTGAAGTTCTCGATCGGCGTCAGGGCCTTGATCAGGAAGTCACCGCTGGGCAGCGGCTTGATGTAGCTGTCTTCCTCGACATCGTGCTCGTCCTCGATGTCGCCGACGATCTGTTCGAGTACGTCTTCGATGGTGACCAGGCCGGCCACGCCGCCGTATTCGTCGATGACGATGGCCATGTGGTTGTGGTTGGCGCGGAATTCACGCAGCAGCACGTTCAGGCGCTTGGACTCGGGCACGAAAGTGGCCGGGCGCAGCAGGTCCTTGATGTTGAAGCTGTCGCCGTTCTCCTTGAGGATCAGCGGCAGCAGGTCCTTGGCCAGCAGTACGCCCATGACGTCGTCATGGCTCTCGCCAACGACCGGGTAGCGCGAGTGAGCGGAGTCGACCACGGCGGGCAGGAATTCACGGGGGGTCTGGGTCGCCTTGATGCTGACCATTTGCGAGCGCGGGACCATGATGTCCCGCACTTGCAGGTCAGCGACCTGGATGGCGCCTTCGACGATGGCCAGCGCTTCGCTGTCCAGCAGTTTGTTCTGGTGCGCATCGCGCAGCAGCTCCAGCAGCTCCTGGCGGTTTTTCGGCTCATGGGCAAAAGCCTGGGTGAGCTTGCCCAGCCATGACTTCTGCCCGTTGCTCGATCGATCTTCGCTCATAGCGATTACTCTGAATCCTTTGTCGTTACAGTTGATGTATCAGTGTTCGTCGCCGGCGTAAGGGTCGGGATGACCCAGCTCTGCAAGCAACGTCCGTTCCAGTGTTTCCATTTCTTCGGCTTCGTCATCTTCTATATGGTCGTAACCCAGTAGATGCAAGCAGCCGTGAATCACCAGATGGGCCCAGTGGGCCTCAGGGGTCTTGTCTTGTTCCGCCGCTTCACGCTCCACCACCGGGACGCAGATCACCAGGTCGCCCAGCAGCGGGATGTCGAGCAGTTCGTCGGGCACGTCGGCGGGGAACGACAGCACGTTGGTGGCGTAGTCCTTCTGCCGCCAGGTGTGGTTCAGCTCGCGGCCTTCGGGCTCGTCCACCAGGCGGATCGTCAGCTCCGAGTCGGCACTGCGCTGGCGCAGGGCCAGTTCGCACCATTGGCGGAACTGGGCCTCGCTGGGGGCGGCGCGTTCGCTGGCCACCTGCAGGTCGAGTTCAAGCATTGCGGCCATTGCCTTTGCTGTCGAGCGACTCTTCCTCGGCGCGATGCTCGAAGCGCTCGTAGGCTTCGACAATGCGCTGCACCAACGGATGGCGCACGACGTCCTTGGGCATGAAATGCGTGAAACTGATGCCCGGCACGTCCTTGAGCACCTGGATCACATGGTTCAGCCCGGACTTGGTGCCTTTAGGCAAGTCGACCTGGGTGATGTCCCCAGTGATGACGGCGGTGGAGCCGAAGCCGATCCGGGTCAGGAACATTTTCATCTGCTCGACCGTGGTGTTCTGGCTTTCGTCGAGGATGATGAAGCTGTTGTTCAGGGTACGACCGCGCATGTAGGCCAGCGGCGCGACCTCGATGACCTGCCGCTCGATCAGCTTGGCGACGTATTCGAAGCCGAGCATTTCATACAGCGCGTCATAGAGCGGGCGCAGGTACGGGTCGATCTTCTGGGCCAGGTCGCCGGGCAGGAAGCCGAGTTTTTCACCCGCTTCGACTGCCGGTCGCACCAGCAGGATGCGCCGCACCTGTTCGCGCTCCAGCGCATCGACGGCGCAGGCCACGGCCAGGTAGGTCTTGCCGGTACCGGCCGGGCCGATGCCGAAGTTGATGTCGTTGCCCAGGATTTCCTTCACGTAGCGCTGCTGATTCAAGCCGCGCGGGCGAATCATGCCTTTTTTCGTGCGCAGGGCCACGGCAGGTTCCGACGGGGCGTGGTTGTCGAGTTCTTCGACAGCCGATTCCTGCAGGAACAGGTGGACCGTATCCGGCGACAGCTCGCTCCCCTTGGTTTCCCGGTAGAGACGGCGCAGCAGGTTTTCCGCGGAGGTGGTGTGCTTGGGTTCGCCAATCAGCTCGAACTGGTTTCCGCGGTTGCGGATCTCGATGGCCAGGCGCTGTTCGATCAAGCGCAGGTGCTCGTCGAATTGCCCGCACAGATTGGCGAAGCGGCGAGCCTCAAAGGGCTCGAGAATAAAGCGATGTGGTTCGATGGGTGCGTTCAAGGTCGTTTTTAGCCGCCCAGGGGCAATTGAGATGAAACCAAGGATAGCGCCAGTAGGCTGGGTGCGAAAGCTCTTAAACAGGCGAATCCGATCACAAGGCTTGGCACGATTCACTGTGGGAGCGAGCTTGCTCGCGATGGGGGCCTTACATTCAACATGAGTATTGACTGTCATGCCGCTATCGCGAGCAAGCTCGCTCCCACGGGAAGTACGGGGTTACTGAATCAGCGAACCCCGCAGGGAGTGCGGTTGCGCGGCGTCAATGTGCACATCGGCGAACTGGCCGATCAGGGCCGGCGTGTCGCAACGGAAATTGACGATACGGTTGTTTTCGGTACGTCCTTGCAGCTCGCCGGGGTCTTTTTTCGAATAATCGGTCACCAGAATCCGCTGGACGGAACCGACCATTTGTCGGCTGATCTCGAAACCTTGCTGGTTGAGGCGGTGCTGCAAGGCGTTGAGCCGCTCTTTTTTCAGTTCTTCCGGGGTGTCGTCCGCCAGGTCGGCCGCCGGGGTTCCAGGGCGCTGGCTATAGACGAAGGAATAGGAGAAGTCGAAGCCCACGTCTTCGATCAGCTTCATGGTCTGCTGGAAGTCTTTCTCGGTTTCGCCGGGGAAACCGACGATAAAGTCCGAGCTGATGCAGATGCCCGGCACTGCCGCGCGCAACTTGCGCAACTTGGATTTGTACTCCAGCGCCGTGTGGTTGCGCTTCATGGCCGCGAGGATCCGGTCGGAACCCGATTGCACCGGCAAATGCAGGTGCTTGACCAGCTCGGGAACCTCGGCGTGGGCCTGGATCAGGCTGTCGGAGAACTCCAGCGGATGGGACGTGGTGTAGCGGATGCGGTCGATGCCGTCCACCGCCGCCACCACGCGGATCAGCTCGGCGAGGTCCGCCAGGCGCCCGTCATGGGTCAGGCCGCGATAGCCGTTGACGTTCTGCCCCAGCAGGGTCACTTCGCGCACGCCGTTTTCCGCCAGGTGGATGATTTCGGCGATCACGTCGTCGAACGGTCGGCTGACTTCCTCGCCGCGGGTATAGGGCACCACGCAGAACGTGCAGTACTTGCTGCAGCCTTCCATCACCGACACGTAGGCGCTTGGGCCGTCGATGCGCGGTTCGGGCAGGTGGTCGAATTTTTCGATTTCCGGAAACGAGACATCCACTTGCGGCAGCTTGGTGGCGCGCGCGGCGTCGATCATCTCCGGCAGGCGGTGCAAGGTCTGCGGACCGAACACCACGTCCACGTACGGGGCACGATCACGAATGGCCGCGCCTTCCTGGCTGGCCACGCAACCGCCCACGGCGATGACCATTTCCGGGTTGGCCAGCTTCAGTTCGCGCCAGCGGCCCAGCTGGGAATACACCCGGTCCTGGGCGCGCTCGCGGATCGAGCAAGTATTGAGCAGGATCACGTCCGCGTCTTCGGCGCGGGCGGTGACTTCCAGGGCCTGGTGTTCACCCAGCAGATCGACCATGCGCGAGCTGTCGTACTCGTTCATCTGGCAACCGTGGGTTTCGATGTAAAGCTTCTTGGCCATGGACGGAGTCATCACGTGATTCAAAGAACCGCGCATTATAGGGAACAAGTCCACCGGTTCCTACCGCTGTGCGAGCAGTGGCTATGCTATAGTTCGCGCCCTCATTTTTACCCGCCGATGTGTTTCGCCAGCCATGACCAAACGTGAAGCTCCAATCTACAAGGTGATTTTCCTTAACCAGGGCCAGGTGTTCGAAATGTACGCCAAGCAGATCTATCAAAGTGATCTGTGGGGCTTCCTGGAAGTGGAAGAGTTCGTCTTTGGCGAGCGCACGCAAGTGGTCGTCGATCCGAGCGAAGAAAAGCTCAAGGCGCAGTTCGAAGGCGTGGTGCGCAGTTTCGTGCCGATGCATTCGATCGTGCGCATCGACGAAGTCGAACGCCTGGGCACGCCGAAAATCAGCGAAGCCCGCGGCGCGGTCGGCAACGTGATGCCGTTTCCGATGCCGATGCCTGAGAAGTAGGAAATAATTTTATTGCTGCGCCGGGCTCTGTAGGAGCTGGCGAAGCCTGCGATCTTTTGATCTTGATCTTGGATTTTGATCTTTCGCTCTCGATTCAATTGCCTGGGGAAAGATCGCAGCCTCGTTGCACTCGACAGCTCCTACATCCTACATCCTACATCGGCCAAGAGACTGTGGGATTCAGGGCAGCGGCGAAAAAGGCGTACGCCCATCGGCGTTCTGCAATTCCATCAGGTATTTGCGAAAGATCTGGCCCAGCACCTGGGTCGCCACTTCCAACTCGTCGCGGGGCATCTGTTCGGCGACTTCGTCGGCGGTGTCCAGGGCATCTTCGGCGCCGTTGACCGCGGCCATCTTCAAGACGATGTAGGCCTGGACGTTGTTGGCCGGCACGCCTTCGCCATGGAAGAACATGCCGCCGAGCTTGAATTGCGCCTGGGCATGGCCTTGCAGCGAAGCTTTTTCGAAGTAGTTGAGGGCTTGCTTGAGGTCGCGGGGTGCAGCCTTGCCTTCGTAGTAGAACTCGCCCAACTCGTATTGCGCTTGTGCATCGCCTGCGTCCGCCGCTTTCTGACAGGCGTCGAGTGCCGGTGCGAGATCTTGTGGCTGGGTATTGAGCGTGCAACGGCCCAGCGCCGGGATCAACAACGAGTTGCCGCCTGCCTGTGCATTCGCCAGCAGCGGCTGAAGGAGCAACAGGCAGCCCAAGGCAAGGGTGCGGCCGGTGCGGTTCATGGGAATCGACTTACCTCTGAGGGGCGCGCGGACCCTCCGGGGGATCCAATAAGCGCGCATTATGAAATAAGCGGGGCCATCCTTACAAAGTCTTTACTCGTTTTTCTGCTGCACGGGAATGCTAATAGCAGCTTCGGGCATAAATACGTAGGAAAAGGGCGGGGGGGTGTCAGCAATCACTGACGCCAGCTTCAGCCAGCGTCAGTTATCCACAGGCTTACTTCAGTGCCGCGAAGGCCCGTTCGGCTGCATCGAGGGTGATCTTCAGCTCGGTCTCGCCATGGGCGATGGAGGTGAAGCCGGCTTCGAACGCACTCGGGGCCAGGTACACACCGCCGTCGAGCATCAGGTGGAAGAAGCGCTTGAACCGGTCGGCATCGCTGGCCATGACGTCTTCGAAGGTGACGATGTCATCGGCGCCACTGAAATACAGGCCGAACATGCCGCCGGCCTGAGTGGTCACGAAGGGAATACCCGCCGCATCGGCGCGGATCTGCAGGCCGTCGAGCAGGCGAGTGGTGTAGTCGGTCAGTTCGGCGTGGAAGCCCGGGCGGCTGATCAGGCGCAGGGTGGTCAGGCCGGCGGCCATGGCCAACGGGTTGCCCGACAGCGTGCCGGCCTGATAGACCGGGCCCAGCGGTGCGATGCATTCCATGATGGCGCGCTTGCCGCCGAAACAGCCCACCGGCATGCCGCCGCCGATGATCTTGCCGAAGGTGCTCAGGTCCGGCGTGACGCCGTAATGGGCCTGGGCGCCGCCGAGGGCCACGCGGAAGCCGGTCATCACTTCATCGAAAATCAACACCACGCCATGCTGGTCGCACAGGCTGCGCAGGCCTTCGAGGAAACCCGGCGCCGGCGGCACGCAGTTCATGTTGCCGGCCACCGGCTCGACAATGATGCACGCCACTTCCTGGCCGACTTCGCCGAGCATCTTCTCGACTTCTTCAAGGTCATTGAACGGCAGGGTCAGGGTGTGTTTGGCGAACGCCGCCGGCACACCGGCCGAACTCGGCACGCCCTGGGTCAGTGCGCCGGAGCCGGCCTTGACCAGCAGGCTGTCGGAGTGACCGTGGTAGCAGCCTTCGAACTTGATGATGCTGTCGCGACCGGTGTAGCCCCGCGCCAGGCGGATCGCACTCATGGTCGCCTCGGTGCCGGAGCTGACCATGCGCACCATTTCCATCGACGGCACGATCGAGCAGACCAGGTCGGCCATCTCGGTTTCCATCGCGGTCGGGGCGCCGTAGGACAGGCCGTGGACCAATTGGTTGCGCACCGCATCCAGCACGTCGGGATGGCTGTGGCCGAGGATCATCGGGCCCCAGGAGCCGACATAGTCCACGTAACGCTTGTCGTCTTCGTCGGTGACGTACGCGCCTTCGGCGTGCTTGAAGAACAGCGGGGTGCCGCCGACGCTCTTGAACGCACGAACAGGCGAGTTCACGCCGCCGGGGATGTGTTTCTGGGCATTGGCAAACAGGGTTTCGGAACGGGACATGGTTGGGCTCTCGAAAACGAAAAATGGACTATTTGATCTGCAGCAGCTCGTTGAAGGCGCGGGCGCGGCGCGTCACTTCAGCGCTGCTGTCGGCGCCGAACAGGCCGTGGACCACCGCCAGCAGGTCGACCCCGTGGGCCACCAGTGGAGCGGCGTTCTCCAGGGTGATGCCGCCGATGGCGCATACCGGAATATGCAGTTTGATGCGCGCCTGTCCGAGCAGTTCAAGGTTTGCGCTGGGGGCGCCGGGCTTGGTGTTGGAGTTGAAGAAGCGCCCGAACGCGACATAACTGGCGCCTTCGCTGGCGGCCTGTTCGGCCAGGGCCAGGCTGGCGTGGCAGGTGGCGCCGACGATCGCCTTGTGCCCTAGCAGCGCCCGCACCGGCGCCAACGGGCCATCGGTCTGGCCCAGGTGCACACCGACGCCCAGGCGCGCGGCCAGTTCGGCGTCGTCGTTGATGATCAACTGGCTCTTGTAGCGCTCGCACAGGTTGCGCAGGGCTTCGGCCTCCCGCAGGCGGCGGGCTTCGTCGCTGCTTTTGTCGCGGTATTGCAGCAGGGTCACGCCACCTTCCAGCGCCGCTTCGACATAAGCGAGGAACTTGCCGGCCAGCAGTTGGCTATCGGTGACGGCGTACAGGCCACGTAATTTCATTCCACAGGCCTCCGGTGCTACGAGCAGAAATCCAGCGGCAACCGACGCGGCACGAACTGGCCTTTGCCCAGCTGTTCGGCATCGCGCAAGGTGCGCCAGGTGTAATCCAGCGCTGTCTTGACGGCGCTGGCGAGTTGTTCGCCCTGGGCCAGCCGACCGGCCAGGGCGCTGGCCAGGGTGCAGCCGGAGCCGTGGTAGCTGCCGGGCAAGCGCTGGCAGGTAAAGGTTTCACGGCGGCCATCGCGGCTGTACAGGCGATTATGGACTTCATGTTCGTCGCCGTGACCGCCGGTGATCAACAGGTGTTTGACGAAGGGCAGCAGTTTTTCCGCGCACGCGTCGGCGCTGCCCTCGGGCAGTTCGGCGAGGATGCGTGCTTCGGGCAGGTTGGGGGTGGCGATGATAGCCAGGGGCAGCAGGCGTTCGCGCATGGCGTAGCCGACTTCATCCTTGCCCAGTCGCCCGCCACCGCCGGCGCGCAGCACCGGGTCGCAGACCATCGGCAGATGCGGGTGGGCCTGGAGCAGTTCGACCACCGTGTCGACCATTTCCAGTGAGCCGAGCATTCCCAGCTTGACCGCCGCTACCGGCGAATCGTTGAGCACGGCATTGGCTTGCGCCAGCACCCACTCGCGATCGAGTACGCGGAAATCGCTGACGTTGACGGTGTCTTGCACGGTCAATGCGGTTACGGCCGGGGCGGCATGACAGCCCTGGGCGAGCAGGGCTTCGATATCTGCCTGCAAACCGGCGCCACCACTGGGATCGTGGCCGGAGAGACAGAGGACTACGGGGCGAGAGCTGTAGATATTCATGGTGCGCGAGCTTACCACCAAACCCATTATCGGGCGCACGATCCTTGTAGGAGCTGTGTAGGAGCTGTCGAGCGAAGCGAGGCTGCGATCTTTCCATTGCCAATTGAATCGAGGAGCGAAAGATCAAGATCAAAAGATCGCAGGCTGCGCCAGCTCCTACACCCAGCGGGAGCGAACTCCCTCGCCACATTTGTCCAGTCCGGTGCCAACCTGACCAAAGCAACAGCTCTATCTCAATGCTTTTCTCTGAAACGCCCGTTCTAGAGCCTTCTGTAGGAAAAATTTCAATAGTGCAAATTGGCCATCAGCGGCTATGCTAGAGATGGATCCAACACATAACAGGTAATGCCGGTTTTACGTCTACTCAGGGAATGGGGGGCTTCCTGACTCAACCGGACAGGCCACGCTGGGGCTTAAATGCGCTATTTGCTGATGTTACTGCTGTGCTTGTCCCCTCTGGCAAGTGCCCTGGAATTCGATGAATTCACCCAAAGCCTACCCTTGGGCCATGCCTTGCAAGTGTTCGAGGACGCCGGCGGCACGGCCACCCTGGATGAGGTCCTGGCCCAGTCCGCGGCGGGTGCTTTCAAGCCCCACGACAAAGCCACGCTGAACGCCGGTTACTCGCGATCAGCCTTCTGGTTGAAAATCGACCTGCACTATCGCCCGGACAATCCGGATGCCCAGCGCACTTGGCTGCTGGAGCTGGCATACCCGCCGCTGGACCACCTCGACTTGTACCTGCCCGACGCGGCGGGGACTTATCGCCTGGTTCGCCAGACCGGTGATGCGTTGCCGTTCGCTAGCCGCGAGATCCGCCAGAACAATTACCTGTTCAGCCTGGCGTTCAAGCCCGAACAGCAACAGACCGTCTATTTGCGCCTGCAAAGCCAGGGTTCGATCCAGGCGCCGTTGACGCTGTGGTCGAGCACCGCGTACCTCGAGCAACAGCCGGTGCGCCTGTATGTGCTGGGCATCATCTATGGCGTGCTGCTGGGGATGCTGGTGTACAACCTGTTCATCTACCTGAGCGTGCGCGATACCAGCTACCTCTATTACATTTTCTACATCTCCTCGTTCGGCCTGTACCAATTGTCGGTCAATGGTGCCGCCGTGGAGTACTTCTGGCCGGACAACCCCTGGTGGGCCAACGCCGCGACGCCGTTCTTCATCGGCTGCGCGGGCCTGTTTGGCAGCCAGTTCGCCCGCAGCTTCCTGCAAACCGCCCGGCATGGCCGCTGGATGGACCGCATGCTGCTGGCACTGATCGGCTACAGCGCCGTGGTCATCAGCCTGTCGCTGATGACCAGCTATGCCCTGGCCCTGCGCCTGGCGACGGCGTTGGCGCTGGTGTTCACGGTGGCGATCTTTGCCGCGGGGCTGTTCGCCTGGTGGCGTGGCCTGCGGGTGGCGCGCTATTTCATCATTGCCTGGTCGGCGTTTCTGCTGGGGGGCATCGTCAATACCTTGATGGTGCTGGGCTACCTGCCGAACGTCTTCCTGACCATGTACGCCAGCCAGATCGGCTCGGCCATCGAAGTGGCGCTGTTGTCCCTGGCCTTGGCCGACCGCATCAATGCCATGCGCGAGCAGCAGGCCCAGACCTTGTTGGACGCCGGGCAGAAACTCGAAGTGCTCAACCAGCAACTGGCCCACGGCAACAAGCTCAAGGATGAATTCCTCGCCACCTTGACCCACGAACTGCGCACGCCGATGAATGGTGTGATCGGTTCCCTGGAGTTGATGGAAACCGTCGAGATGGACGAGGAACTGACCCAGTATCAACAGACCGCCGCCGGGTCGGCGCGGGACATGATGCGCATGGTCAATGGCATCCTCACCCTCACCGAGTTGCAGGCCGGCAAGCTCAAGGTCTATCCGGCGCCGTTCAGCCTGCGTGGGGTGATCGATGCGCTGCAGGTGCAGTTCGGCGCCAATGCCGCGGCCAAGGGCCTGGATTTCAAGGTCGACGTGTCCCCGGGCCTGGCGGACCGGTTGATCGGCGACAGCGGCAAACTGGCCCAATGCCTGGAATGCTTGCTGGACAACGCGATCAAGTTCACCCGGTTGGGCGGCCTGGCGCTGCGCGTCAGCGGTCGGCCGACGGAGCTCGATCGGCTGGTGTTGTCCTTTGCCGTCATCGACACCGGGATCGGCTTTACCGACCTGGGGGAAGCGACCTTGTACCAGCGCTTCTTCCAGCTCGACGGCTCGATGACCCGCGAATATGGCGGTCTCGGCGTGGGCCTGGCCATCTGTCGGCAACTGGTGGAACTGCTGGGCGGGCGCCTGACCCACACGTCCGAGCCCGGTCGCGGCAGCCGGTTCCAGTTGGACGTGGAGTTCGACGTGGCCTTGCCGGCGGCGGTCCCGACGCCGTTTTCCTTCGGTGGCCGCCAGGGCTCGCGCCAGCCCCAGGATTGCACGGTGCTGCTGGCGGATGACAACAACATCGATCAGTTGGTCATGCGTGGCATGTTGCTCAAGTTGGGTTATCGGGTGCGCACCGCCGACAGTGGCCGCGCCGCGCTGGATCTGCTGCACGGCGAGCGTTTTGACGCGGTGCTGCTCGATTGCCAGTCGCCGCCGCTGGACGGTGTGTCGGTCTGCTGCCAGATCCGCGCGTTGTCTGGTTGCGAAGAGCTGCCGGTACTGGTGGTCAGCCCGAACCTGGGACAGGAGCACTGTCCCTCGGGCGCGTTGATCGACTACCTGAGCAAACCGGTGAAATTCGACGCATTGCAGGCCACGCTCCAGCGCCGGGTGCTTTGCCCGAGGCAGGGCGAAAGCGCCGATATTTAGGCGTATATGACACTTTGTTCGGCCTGGAGGCGGTGCTTAACTGAATCCCTGGCCGATCGAGGAGCCCTGTCATGAACCTGCACCAGTTCGCTGAAACCCACGACGTCACCAATCAACCGCCGTCTCTGGATGGCGCTAACCTGTACCGCATCGACCTGCCGTTGCAGCAGTGGTCGCAACGCTTTGGGGCTGGCTGGGCGCAGGCGCGGATCGATGCGTATGGGGCGCTGGCCGGCGGGCCGTTGATGGAAGCGGGCTTCCTGGCCAATCAGAACAAACCGGTTTTTTCCAGCCATGACCGCTACGGCCATCGCATCGACCTGGTGGAATTCCATCCCGCTTATCATCAGTTGATGCGCACCGCCGTCGAGCATGGCCTGCCGAGCTTGCCTTGGGCCCATCCACAGCCCGGCGCCCATGTCGCCCGGGCGTCGATGACCTATCTGCACAGCCAGGCCGAAGCCGGTACGGGGTGCCCGTTGACCATGACCTTCGCCAGCGTGCCGGCGCTGCGCCTGCAACCGGATCTGGCCGAACGCTGGCTGCCGAAGGTGCTCGCCACCGAGTACGACCCGCGCAACGTCGGCATGGCCCACAAGGCCGGGGTGACCCTGGGCATGGCGATGACCGAAAAACAGGGCGGCACCGATGTCCGGGCCAATACCACCAAGGCCTATCCGGTGGGTGCCAGCGGCCCGGGCCAGGCCTATGAACTGGTGGGACACAAATGGTTCTGTTCGGCGCCGATGTGCGACGCTTTCCTCACCCTGGCCCAGACCGACAAGGGCCTGACCTGTTTCCTGCTGCCGCGCCATCGCCCCGACGACACGCGCAATCAGTTCTACATCCAGCGCTTGAAGAACAAGCTGGGTAACTGTTCCAACGCCTCCAGCGAAGTCGAGTTCCGTGGCGCACTGGCCTGGATGGTCGGTGAAGAAGGCCGAGGCGTGCCGACGATCATCGAGATGGTGGCCATGACCCGCTTCGATTGCATGGTCGGCTCCAGCGCCCTGATGCGCCAGGCGTTGACCCAGGCCAGCCATCACTGTGCGCACCGCAAGGTCGGTGGCAAGTTGTTGAGCGAACAGCCGCTGATGCAGAACGTCCTGGCTGACCTGGCGTTGGAAAGCGAGGCCGCCCTGGCCTTGAGCCTGCGCATGGGGCGGGCGCTGGACCATCTGAATGACGAGCATGAGGCCAAGTTCGCCCGGCTGGTGACGGCGGTGGGCAAGTACTGGATCTGCAAGCGCGCCCCCGCAATGATCAACGAAGCCGCCGAATGCATGGGCGGCGCTGGCTACGTCGAAGACAGCATCCTGCCGCGCCTGTACCGTGAAGCACCGGTCAACTCGACGTGGGAAGGCTCCGGCAACGTGCAGTGCCTGGATGTGTTGCGTGCCCTGTCCAAGGAGCCGGGTGTGCTGGAGGTCTTGTTCAGCGAATTGGGCGACGGCCACGGCGACAAGCGCCTGGCCGGCCACATCCACCAATTGCAGGCAGCTTTCAAGGATACCGACGACATCCAGTACCGCGCCCGGCAATTGACCGAAGACATCGCCGTCGGCCTGCAAGCCAAGCTGTTGCTGGAGGCGGGGAACAGTGAGGTCAGCGATGCTTTTATCGCCAGTCGCCTGGGTGCGACCGGCCGGGCGTACGGTGCCCTGCCTCGGGGTTTGAATGTCGAAGCCATCGTTACCCGTTCGACCCCGCACGCCCTTTAGAAACACCACATACCCCTGTGGGAGCGAGCTTGCTCGCGATGGCGTCGACCCTCCAGCCTCTATGGTAACTGACACACCTCTATCGCGAGCAGGCT
>NZ_FNOA01000008.1:0-272930 GCF_900106885.1 Pseudomonas sp. NFACC14 | reverse complement strand
CCTTGTGGGAGCGAGCTTGCTCGCGATGGCATCAGGTCAGCCAGCATTGATGTTGACTGACGCACCGCTATCGCGAGCAAGCTCGCTCCCACAGGTTTTCAAGCAATCTGAACCACCAAATCTCAAGGCAGGAGAATGGTCGACCCCGTCGTCCGCCGCGCCGACAGCTCGGTCTGGGCCTTGGCCGCTTCCGCCAGTGGATAACGCTGGTTGATGTCCACTGTGAGCTTGCCGCTACTGATCATCCCGAACAGTTCATCAGCCATGCGCTGCAGGTTTTCGGCATTGTTGGCGTACGTCGCCAGGGTCGGGCGGGTGACGTACAGCGAGCCCTTGGCCGAAAGAATCCCCAGGTTCACACCGTCCACGGCACCCGAGGCATTGCCGAAGCTCACCACCAGGCCACGGGGGGCGACGCTGTCCAGGGAGGTCAACCAGGTGTCCTTGCCAACGCCGTCGTACACCACGGGCACCTTCTTGCCGTCAGTCAATTCCAGCACGCGCTGTGCGACGTTTTCCTTGCTGTAGTCGATGGTTTCCCAGGCGCCGTGGGATTTGGCAATGGCGGCTTTTTCCGGCGAGCTGACGGTACCGATCAGCTTCACGCCCAAGGCCTTGGCCCATTGGCAGGCCAAGGAGCCCACGCCACCGGCGGCGGCGTGGAACAGGATGGTTTCGCCACCCTTGAGTTCGTAGGTCTGGCGCAGCAGGTATTGCACAGTCAGGCCCTTGAGCATCACGCCGGCGGCCTGTTCGAAACTGATGGATTCGGGCAGATGCACCAGGTTGGCTTCGGGCAATACATGCACATCGCTGTAGGCCCCCAGCGGTCCGCTGCCGTACGCCACCCGGTCGCCGACCTTGAACCGCGTGACGCCTGGACCGATGGCCTCGACCACGCCCGCGCCCTCGGCACCCAGGCCCGAAGGTAGCGCCGGCAGCGGATAAAGACCGCTGCGGTAGTAGGTGTCGATGAAATTCAGGCCGATCGCCTTGTTGCTGACGCGTACCTGCTGCGGGCCCGGCTCGGCCGGCTGATAGTCGACGTACTCGAGCACTTCGGGACCGCCGTTGGAACGGAACTGGATACGTTTGGCCATCTTCACTTTCTCCTTGTCGCAGACTTTTACCAAGCCTGCTATCGGACTCCTAACCTTGACCGTCGTCAACTGTGGCGTGGGCAAGTGCGGTGGTATCCTGTGCGCCCATTTGCCACCGGCCCGCTATACGCCGCGTAGCGTAGCCCTGATCAAGGTGACGTCATGTCCACTCGTACCGAGGCCGTGAAAGCCTATCTGCTCGACCTGCAAGACCGAATCTGCGCCGCCCTGGAAACCGAGGACGGCGGCACGCGCTTCGTCGAAGATGCCTGGACCCGGCCGGCCGGGGGTGGCGGTCGCACGCGGGTGATCGAAAACGGCACGGTGATCGAAAAGGGCGGCGTCAACTTTTCCCACGTATTTGGCAGCGGTCTCCCACCCTCGGCCAGCGCCCATCGGCCGGAACTGGCTGGACGCGGCTTCGAAGCCCTGGGCGTGTCGCTGGTGATCCACCCGCACAACCCCCACGTACCGACCTCCCACGCCAACGTGCGTTTCTTCATCGCCGAAAAGGAAGGCGAAGAAGCCGTCTGGTGGTTCGGCGGTGGCTTCGACCTGACGCCCTACTACGGCGTCGAAGAGGATTGCGTGCATTGGCACCGCGTCGCCGAGCAAGCCTGCGCGCCGTTCGGCCCCGAGGTGTATCCGCGCTACAAGGCCTGGTGCGACAGCTACTTCCACCTCAAGCATCGCAACGAGCCCCGGGGCATCGGCGGCCTGTTTTTCGACGACCTGAACGAGTGGGGTTTCGACACCTGCTTCGCCTTCATCCGCGCCATCGGCGACGCCTACATCGATGCCTACCTGCCCATCGTGCGTCGCCGCAAGCACGACGCGTTCACCGCCAAGCAACGGGAATTCCAGGAATTTCGCCGTGGGCGCTACGTGGAATTCAACCTGGTCTACGACCGCGGCACCCTGTTCGGGCTGCAATCGGGCGGGCGTACCGAGTCGATCCTGATGTCCCTGCCGCCGCAAGTGCGCTGGGGCTACGACTGGAAAGCCGAGCCGGGCAGCGAAGAGGCGCGGCTGACCGAGTACTTCCTGCAGGATCGCGATTGGCTGGCAACGGCCTGAACGGGGATATTCCATGGATCGCTACGTTGTAATGGGTAACCCGATCGGCCACAGCAAGTCGCCGTTGATCCATCGCCTGTTCGCCGATCAGACCGGGCAGGTGCTGGACTACACCACGCTGCTGGCACCGCTGGAGGATTTCTCCGGTTGCGCCCGGGCATTTTTCCGCGAGGGGCGTGGGGCGAACGTCACGGTGCCGTTCAAGGAAGACGCCTTCCGCCTGGCCGACACCCTGACCGAGCGGGCCCAGCGGGCCGGGGCGGTCAATACCTTGAGCAAACTGGCCGACGGCCGCCTGTTGGGTGACAACACCGACGGCGCCGGCCTGGTCCGGGACCTGACCGTCAACGCCGGCTTCAGCCTCCAGGGCAAGCGCATCCTGTTGCTGGGGGCCGGCGGCGCGGTGCGCGGCGCCCTGGAGCCGCTGCTGGCCGAAGCGCCGACCTCGGTGATTATCGCCAACCGCACGGTGGAAAAAGCCGAATGGCTGGCCGAATCGTTCGCCGACCTGGGCCCGGTCTCGGCCAGTGGCTTCGATTGGCTGCAAGAGCCGGTGGACCTGATCATCAACGCCACCTCCGCGAGCCTGTCGGGGGAGGTACCGCCGATTGCCGCCAGCTTGATCGAGCCCGGCAAGACGGTCTGCTACGACATGATGTATGGCAAGGAACCGACCTCATTCTGCCGTTGGGCCAGTGCGCACGGGGCGGCGGTGGCGATGGATGGCCTGGGCATGCTCGCCGAACAGGCGGGCGAAGCGTTCTACCTGTGGCGCGGGGTACGCCCGGACACCGCGCCGGTGCTGGCCGAGCTGCGCCGCCAGCTCGCGCTTTAGGCTTCAGGCTGTTGTGGCGAGGGGATTTATCCCCGTTGGACTGCGAAGCAGTCCCAAAAAAGCAGGGCCGCTTCGCGCCCCAACGGGGATAAATCCCCTCGCCACAGGTATGTGCTGCCTCAAGTCCCCTACAGTTTTTAATCCTCAAAATGGATCGGGCAACGCTCCGGTCCTTCCAGCTTCAACAACTCCTCCACCACCTGGGGCCTGGCCTTGCGCAAGGTCAGGCTACGGCCCTGGCCGCGCAGGCGCCGGGCTTCCTGGTGGAGCATTTCCACCCCGGAATAATCGATGAAGTTGATCTGCTGGGCATCGATGACCACCCGCTGCGCCTGCAACCGTTGCAGGCGTACTTGCAGGTAATGGCTGGCGCCGAAAAAGATCGAGCCCCCCACTCGCAGGATCTCCGCCTCCCCCTCGCGAAAGTGCTGCACCCGCGGCTGTGAGGTGCGCTTGAGGTAGAAGAACAGCGAAGCCAGTACGCCGGCGTAAATGGCGGTCTGCAGTTCCAGCAGCAACGTAGCCAGGCAGGTCAGGATCATCACCATGAATTCGGCGCGGCTCACGCGGTACAACGCCCGGATACCACGGTGGTCCACCAGCCCCCAGGCGATCAGCAGGATGCTGCCGGCCATGGCCGGAATCGGGATGTGCGCGATCAGTTTCGCCCCGGCGACCGCGAACAACGCCACCCACAAGGCCGAGAACACCCCGGCCAGGGGCGAGCAGGCGCCGGCTTCATAACTGAGGCCGGAACGGGTGAAGGAACCGGCCGACAAGGATCCAGAGAAAAATCCGCCAATGAGGTTGGAAAGCCCCTGCGCCCTCACCTCCTGATTCGCATCGAGCAATTGCCCGGAACGTACCGACAACGAACGGGCGATGGACAGGCTGGTGACCAGCCCGAGCATGCCCACCGCGACGGCCCCAGGCAGCAAGCGCAGGATCAGTTCCAGGTCCAGCGGCAGCAACGTCAGCGGTGGCAGGCGCCCGGCGAAGGCGCTGACCAGCGCCACATGCCCGAACATCGCCGGCCACAACCAGACCACCAGGCTGCTGATGACCAACGTTATCAACAGGCTCGGCCAGCGCGGCAGCAAGCGCTTGAGCACCACGCCCAGGAGCAGCGTGCCCAAACCCAGCAGCAATGACGGTTTATCCACAGCCTCGATATGGCTGACCAACGTCAGCAGGCCCTTCAATGCCGTGGCTTCATTGGGCAAATCGAGGCCCAGCAGGTTCGGCAGTTGCCCCAATGCGATCACCACCGCCGCTCCCAGGGTGAAACCCAGCACCACCGAATGGGAGACGAAATTCACCAGCGCGCCGAAACGCAACAGCCCCAGCAGCCACTGGAAAATCCCCGCCAGGACTGTCAGCAGCAGGATCAAGGTGATGTAGTCCTGGCTGGCGGGTACCGCCAGAGGGCTGACGGTGGCGTACAGGACGATGGAGATGGCCGCCGTTGGGCCGCAGATCAAGTGCCACGACGAACCCCAGAGGCAGGCGATCAAAACGGGAACAATCGCCGCGTACAGACCGTACTCAGGTGGCAGGCCGGCGATCAGGGCGTAGGCAATGGACTGCGGCAACGCGAGAATCGCACCACTCAGGCCGACGATCAGGTCACGGCCGACACTGGCGCGGGTTTGCCGGGGCAGCCAGCTCAGGAACGGAAAGAGTGAATGGCGCGTGGGGATTGCCATGGGGCCTCAAGGATGGGGTTTGGCGCAAGAGTATCAGGTGAGCCAAGCTTGCTCCCGCTCGGCCTGTAGGCACTACGCAGGAGCTGTGTAGGAGCTGACGAGTGCAACGAGGCTGCGATCTTTCCCCAGACACTTAAGTCCCAAGCGAAAGATCAAAAGATCGCAGCCTTCGGCAGCTCCTACAGGGCAGTCCAGCGGGAGCAAGCTCCCTCGCCACAAGCGCAACTCACCGGCACATCGGCTTTACAGCTTGGCCTTAACCGCCGCCAACGCATCCTTGCCATCCACGGTCTTCACGCCGTCCAGCCACTTGTCCAGCACCGCCGGGTTGGCCTTGATCCAGGCCTTGGCCGCATCGGCGTTGCTGACTTTGTTGTTCACCACCTCGGCCATGATGCTGTTCTCCATTTCCTGGGTGAAGCTGAGGTTGGTCAACAGCTTGCCAACGTTCGGGCAGGCCTGTGCATAACCCTTGCGGGTCAGGGTATAGACGCTGCCCGTATCGCCGAAATACTTCTCGCCGCCCTTGAGGTAATGCATTTTCAACTGCACGTTCATCGGGTGCGGCGTCCAGCCCAGGAAGGTCACGAACTTCTGTTTCTTCACCGCCCGGGAGACTTCCGCCAGCATCGCCTGCTCGCTGGACTCCACCAGTTTCCACTCGCCCATGCCGAAATCATTGGTCTTGATGATTTCTTTCAGGGAGAGGTTGGCCGGGGCGCCGGAGCCGATGCCGTAGATCTTCTTCTCGAACTTGTCGGCGAATTTGTTCAGGTCGGCAAAGTCATGCACACCGGCGTCCCAGACATAATCCGGGACCGCAAGCGTGAATTCGGTGCCGTCGAGGTTCTTGGCCAGTTGCGTGACATCGCCCGTGGCCACGAATTTGTCATAGAAGCCCTGCTGCGCCGGCATCCAGTTACCCAGGAACACATCCACCTGGCCGTCCTTGAGGCCACCGAAGGTGATCGGCACCGCGAGGGTGTCGACCTTGGCCTTGTAGCCCATGCCATCCAACAGAAAACCGGTAATGGCGTTGGTCGCGGCGATGTCACTCCAGCCCGGGTCAGCCATTTTCACGGTCTCGCAGCTCTGCTCGGCCAACGCCGAAACACTGCTCAACGCCAACAGCCCAGCGGTCAGTACTGTGGATAACTTTTGCATGTGCTTGCCCTTACGTTATTGGTTTTGGCAGGGTTGTGGATAACGGGCCTTGCGCTCCAGATCGTCGAGATCGATGTGGTTACGCATGTACTGCTGGCTGGCGTCCACCAGCGGCTGGTGGTCCCAGCTCTTGAGTTTGCCCAGGGTCAGCGCCTGGGCGACAAAACGGCGGCGGCGCTGGCTGGCGAGCACCTGTTGGTGAATAACCGGAATATCCCACTTGGCGCGCGCCTCGGCGAGAAAATCGGCGAACAGGGATCGATGCTCGGGAGACTGGCTGAGATCTTCCAACTCCTTGGGATCGTTGCGCACGTCGAACAGCAGGCACGGGTCATCTTCGCTGTAGATGAATTTCCACGGGCCACGACGGATCATCATCAGGGGGCTGATGGTGCCTTCGGCCATGTATTCACCGAAGACTTCGTCATGCCCGCCCTGCCCTTGCAGATGCGGCACCAGCGAACGGCCATCCAATGGCAAGCCGGGTTCCAGCGTACCGCCGGCCAGTTCCACCAGGGTCGGCAGCAGGTCGGCGGTGGACACCGCCGCACCCACCCGACCGCTGGCGAACTGCCCCGGTGCGCTGATGAGCAACGGTACGCGGGCAGCCATTTCGAACCAGTGCATTTTGTACCACAGGCCTTTTTCGCCGAGCATGTCTCCATGATCGCCGGAGAAGACGATGATCGTGTCGTCCAGCAGACCGGTATCTTCCAGGGTCTGCAGCAGCTTGCCGACATTGCTGTCGATGTAGCTGCACGCGCCGAAATAGGCGCGGCGGGCATCACGGATCTTATCCACAGGCAGCGGCTTGTCCCACAGGTCATAGACCTTCAGCAGCCGCTGGGAATGTGGATCGAGGTCCGTTTGCGCCGGAGTCTGCGGCAACGGAATGTCGTTGTCGTCATACAAATCCCAGAACGCCTTGGGAATCGTGTACGGGTCGTGTGGGTGGGTCATCGATACGGTGAGGCAGAACGGCTGGTCACCGTCTTCGCGGATGTGGTCGAACAGGTACTGTTGGGCCTTGAACACCACTTCTTCATCGAAATCCAGCTGGTTGGTGCGCACGCAAGGGCCGGCCTGCAACACCGACGACATGTTGTGGTACCAGCTCGGCCGCACGTCCGGCTCGTCCCAGTTCACTGCCCAGCCGTAGTCTGCCGGGTAAATGTCGCTGGTCAGGCGCTCTTCGTAGCCGTGCAGTTGGTCGGGACCGCAAAAGTGCATCTTGCCGGACAACGCCGTGCGATAGCCGAGGCGACGCAGGTAATGGGCGTAGGTCGGCACGTCCGCAGGAAAATCCGCCGCGTTGTCGTAGGCGCCGATCTTGCTGGGCAACTGGCCGCTCACCAACGTGAAACGCGACGGCGCGCACAGCGGGCTGTTGCAATAGGCGGCGTCGAACACCACGCCCTCGGCGGCCAGGCGCGACAGGTTCGGCAGCTTGATCGGCGAAGGACCGTAGATCGGCAACATTGGCGCGGCCATTTGATCGGCCATGATGAAAAGAATGTTCTTGCGCTTCATGTATTCGCGGCATTCCATAGTAGGCAGTTATGCGATAGTGCTGCGATCGAGCATGTAGCCCCCGGGTTTTGGGGTAAAGCCCATGCAGGATAATGACTAGGATAAGCACAGCTTATGTATGACGCCCTGGGTAGCCTGTCCCTGGAACTGTTCCGTGCCTTTGAAGCCGCGGCCCGCCAACAAAGCTTCACGGCGGCGGCGATTGAGCTGGGCACCACGCAACCGGCCATCAGCCAGCAGATCAAGCGCCTGGAAGAACAACTGGGCACACGGCTGTTCGACCGGATCTACCGGGGCATCGAACTGACCGAGGCCGGGACGATCCTGTTCGAGCAGGTGCAGGCCGGTTTGCAAAGCATCGATGCCGGGCTGAGCGCGATCACCGCCCAACAGCAGCATGAGGTGCTGCAGGTCGCCACGGACTTCGCCTTCGCCGCTTACTGGCTGATGCCGCGCCTGCATCGCTTTCACGCCGCCAACCCCCAGGTGGACGTGAGCCTGGTGACCAGCGAACGCAACCACAACATGCTGCGGACCGATATCGACGTTGCCGTGCTGTTCGGCGACGGTCGCTTCAAACAAGGCGAAAGTCGCTGGCTGTTCAGCGAAGAAGTCTTTCCGGTGTGCAGCCCGCTGCTGCTCAAGGAGCGTCCCCTGCCCTTGCCCGCCCGGGCCTTGGCGGAATTTCCATTGCTGCACCTGCGCGCGAGCAACAGCAACAGCTGGTTCGATTGGAGCGGCGTATTCCGCGAGCTGGGCATCACCTCGCCGCCAGCCCCCGGGCAATTGCGCTTCGACAACTACACGCTCCTCATCCAGGCGGCGATTGGTGGCCAAGGCGTCGCCATCGGCTGGCGACACCTTGTGGATAACTTATTGGCCCAGGGGCTGCTGTGTCGTCCGATCGCCGAAACGGTGCTGTCGCGGCTGGGGTATTACGTGGTCTTGCCCCAGCGTAAACGACGCGGTGTGTTGATCAGGCAATTCGTCGATTGGCTGATGGAAGAACAGGCCAACAGTGCTGAATCGCTCACGGGATTGCCGTTGCCTTCGATTGCGGTTTGAGGCCGTGGCGAGCGCCATGTTTTTGGGGCTGCTTCGCAGCCCAGCGGGAGCAAGCTCCCTCGCCACGGATGTCGACAGCTAGTGGGCGGCGACAAAGCTGACATGCTCGCCCACATGCAGGTTCAAGTGCAGTTCGTCAGCGATGCCGACCGCCACGCGGTTGAGCCGCTCCAGGGATTCGGCCATGCCGGGTTCGAGGCTGGTGCTGACCTGGCTGAAATGCTCGATGCCCAGGCCAGGCGCGGCGTAAGGGGCGTTGACCAAGGTCCACTGCAAGGTGCTGTTCTTGAGGGCGTCGAGCACTTCTTCGGCGGCATGGCGCTGCAAATCGTCGTCGGCCTGCTCTTCGTCGAGCACGGCGAAGTCGCCGATCAGGAACAACCGGGGCACGTTCACCGCCTGCATGCCGGCGATCAGGGCATCCACCGCCAAGACTTGCTCCACCGGGCCAGGAATCAAGGTGCGCTCCACTTGTTCGCTGTTCATCGGCAACCCCGGCGCGTTCAACAGGCACACCACGGCGCTGGCACCGGCAACGCTTTGCTTGACCCGCTCCGGGTCGAAAAGATCGCCGGTCTTGGTCCGCAGGCCCGGGCGTGGAGCCAGGGCGGTAAGATCGTCGAGAATGGCGATGACCTCATGCTGGCGCCGCAGCATTTCAGCCATCAACGCACTGCCGAGGCTGCTCATGGCACCATAGAGCACCACTTTGATGACCGGGGTTTCAGCGTTTTTCATGGCTGTTTTCCTCTTTAACGCGCATGTAAAGGCTCTGACCCGCGGCAAACGGCGAGGGTTCGGCCTCTTTTCCAAGGAGTACAGATGCAGCGGATCAAGGGCTACCACGCCCACGTGTATTTCGACGCCAGCACACTCGACCAGGCGCGGGCCCTGTGCGAAGAAGCGGCGCGGCTGTTCCCGCTGAAAATGGGCCGTGTCCATCAACGTCCGGTCGGCCCGCACCCGGACTGGAGCTGTCAGTTGGCGTTCGATCCGCAGTACATCGGCGTGGTCCTGCCGTGGCTGGCGCTGAATCGCAAGGGTCTGGTGATTTTCCTGCACCCGGAGACCGGCGATGACCTGACGGACCACACCGAGCATGCGATCTGGATGGGCGCGGTACGGCCGTTGAATCTTTCAGCGTTCAAGGCAAGCACCTGATTGCTTTGCATGGACCAGAGACATGGTTCTGTGACGAGGGGATTTATCCCCGCTGGACTGCGCAGCAGGCCCAAAGGAACAGAATGCACTCTCCAGATAGTGCAGGATGACGGGTTTCGGGGCCGCTTCGCGCCCCAGCGGGGATAAATCTCCTCGCCACAGGAGTGCTGCTCGACAGGTCATCATCTACGGCTCGTCGCCCATTTACCCTGCGAAAGCTTGCTGAAAGCTAGCGCGATTAGGATCACCTCACTTCCGGCAAAAGACCGGTCGGCCAAAAGCGAGTTTTCAAGGCTCGTTCGGCCCTTTTAACAACAACAATGGTGATTCTGATGTCCGCTGCTACCCGTCCCGCCGCACCCACTCCATCCGTCCCCCTCGTGCTTTGCATTTCGCGCTGACCTGTCCGGTTCGTCTTTCATAGCCGCGCTACGCCTGGAGTATTTCCCATGCTGACTTTCCTTGGCTTCGCCATGGTCATCACGTTCATGTTCCTGATCATGACCAAGCGCCTGTCCGCGCTGATCGCCCTGATCATCATCCCGATCCTGTTCGCCCTGTTCGGTGGCTTCGCGCCGAAGATCGGCCCGATGATGCTCGAAGGCATCACCAAGCTCGCCCCGACCGGGGTGATGCTGATGTTCGCGATTCTGTATTTTGCCCTGATGATCGACTCCGGCCTGTTCGACCCGGCCGTGCGCAAGATCCTCAAGCTGGTCAAGGGCGACCCGTTGAAAGTTTCGGTCGGTACCGCCGTTCTGGCGCTCGTCGTTTCCCTCGATGGTGACGGCGCGACCACTTACATGATCTGCGTGGCCGCGATGCTGCCGCTCTACAGCCGCATCGGCATGAGCCCGCGCATCATGGCCGGCCTGATCATCCTCGCCGGTGGCGTGATGAACATGACCCCGTGGGGCGGCCCGACGGCCCGGGCGGCCAGTGCGCTGCATGTGGACCCGTCCGACATCTTCGTGCCGATGATTCCGGCGATGCTGGCCGGTGTCGTGGCGATCCTGGCGATCGCCTACATGTACGGCAAACGCGAACGCGCACGCCTGGGTGAACTGCACCTGGCCGGCGACGAGATCGACCACAGCGAAATCAGCGTGTCCCAGTTCCCGGATGCCCGTCGTCCGAAGCTGATCTGGTTCAACGGCGCGCTGACCCTGGCCCTGATGTGCACCCTGATCGCCGGCCTGTTGCCGCTGCCGGTGCTGTTCATGGTGGCCTTCAGTATCGCGATGATCGTCAACTACCCGTGCCTGCAACAGCAGAAAGACCGCGTCGCGGCGCACGCCGGCAGTGTGTTGGCGGTGGTCGGGCTGATTTTCGCCGCGGGTATCTTCACCGGCATCCTGTCCGGTACCGGCATGGTCGACGCCATGTCCAAGAGCCTGCTGGCGGTGATCCCGGACTTCCTCGGTCCTTACCTGGCGGTCATCACTGCGCTGGTGAGCATGCCCTTCACTTTCTTCATGTCTAACGACGCATTTTATTACGGGGTGTTACCGGTTCTCGCCGAGGCCGCCAGCCATTACGGCATCACCGCCGTCGAAATGGCCCGTGCCTCCATCGTCGGCCAGCCCGTCCACCTGTTGAGCCCGCTGGTTCCGTCGACCTACCTGCTGGTAGCCTTGGCCGGGATCGAGTTCGGCGATCACCAGCGCTTCACCTTGAAGTGGGCAGTACTGGTTTGCCTGTGCATAATGTTTGCCGCCTTGCTGATGGGGATTTTTCCGCTGTTCAGCACTCTATAAAAGCAACGCTCGCTGTGCCGTGCCGGTCTGACAAGACGGCGCGGCGTGGCCTAACACTCGCTCAAAGGAACTCACATGGAATGGCTGACCAACCCGGAAATCTGGGTTGCCTTCTTTACCTTGACCGCCCTGGAAATCGTCCTGGGCATCGACAACATCATCATGATCTCGATCCTGGTCAGCCGCATGCCCAAGCACATGCAGGCGCGCACCCGGATCTTCGGCCTGGCGCTGGCCATGGTCACGCGGATCCTGTTGCTGCTGTCCATCACCTGGGTCATGCGCCTGACGGCGGATTTGTTCGAAGTGTTCGGCCAGGGCATCTCAGGTCGCGACCTGATCCTGTTCTTCGGTGGCCTGTTCCTGCTGTGGAAAAGCTCCCAGGAGATGTACCACGCGCTGGAAGGCGAAGATGAAAGCAACGACGAACCTTCGGGCAAGGGCGGCAACTTCATCTACACCATCATCCAGATCGCGATCATCGACATCGTGTTCTCCCTGGACTCGGTCATTACCGCGGTTGGCATGGTCTCCCATGTACCGGTGATGGTTGCCGCCATCGTCGTTGCCGTACTGGTGATGATGCTGGCTTCGGGCACCATCAGCTCGTTCATCGACAAGCACCCGTCGCTGAAGATGCTGGCGCTGTCGTTCCTGCTGGTGGTCGGTACCGTGCTGATCGCCGAGTCGTTCGACGTGCACGTGCCAAAAGGCTACGTCTACTTCGCCATGGCGTTCTCCCTGGCGGTGGAAGCGGTCAACATCAAGATGCGCACCGCGATCGCACGCAAGCGCAAGCAGCAGGATCCGGTGAAACTGCGCAAGGACGTACCGGGTCAGTAACGGCTCGGGGCAATGAATGAAGGGGCTCTTTGGAGCCCCTTTTTCATGCCCCAGGAAAGGCCGGTGCGCACAACCCTGTGGGAGCGAGCTTGCTCGCGATAGCGGTCTGTCAGCCAAAGAAGATGTTGAATGTCAGGGCCCCATCGCGAGCAAGCTCGCTCCCACAGGGGCTGCGGGGTGTTTTTTATGACAGTTTTGTTTCAAACGATTCTTTAGCTGTGCAATGCTGGCGCCCGAACCGTTCGCCAACTACAGCTTAAGTACAAGAAAGAAGCATGTGGCATCGTCAATTTGTTCCTTTGGAACGCTAACAGGGGGCCTCTCATGCTGACCCTGCTGAATTTGCTCTCCGCCGTGGCCCTGCTGATCTGGGGCACGCATATCGTGCGTACCGGCATCTTGCGGGTCTACGGCTCGAACCTGCGCCATGTCATTGGCCAGAACATGTCCCGGCGCTGGCTGGCGTTTATCGCAGGGATCATGGTCACGGCCATGGTCCAGAGCAGCAACGCCACGGCCATGCTCGTCACCTCGTTCGTTGGCCAGGGCCTGATGGCGCTGACGCCGGCCCTGGCGACCATGCTGGGCGCCGATGTCGGCACCGCACTGATGGCACGGGTGCTGACCCTCGACCTGTCGTGGCTGTCGCCGCTGCTGATCTTCCTCGGGGTGATTTTTTTCCTCTCGCGCAAACAGACCCGCGTCGGGCAAATGGGCCGGGTCAGTATCGGCCTGGGCCTGATCATCCTGGCCCTGCAATTGATCGTCGAAGCCGCCGCGCCCATCACCCACGCCCAAGGCGTGAAAGTGATCTTCGCCTCACTGACCGGCGACATCCTGCTCGATGCGCTGGTCGGCGCGCTGTTCGCGATGATTTCCTATTCCAGCCTGGCCGCCGTGCTGCTGACCGCGACGCTGGCCGGTGCCGCGGTGATCAGCCTGCCGGTGGCCATCGGCCTGGTGATCGGCGCCAACATCGGCAGCGGCGTATTGGCGTTCCTCAGCACCAGCATGCAGAACACCGCCGGACGCCAGGTGGCGCTGGGCAGCCTGCTGTACAAGCTGATCGGGCTGTTGTTGATCATTCCGGTGCTCGATCCGCTGGTGGGCTGGCTCGACAGCCTGGATTTCAGCCCCCAGGAAACGGTGATCGGTTTTCATCTGCTCTACAACACCGTGCGATGCCTGGTGCTGCTGCCCAGCGTCGACCCGATGGCCAGGCTCTGTAGCTGGCTGCTGCCGGAACGGCCCGAGACCAACGGCACGGCCAAGCCCCGCCACCTGGACCCCACGGCCCTCGCCACCCCGAGCCTGGCGCTGGCCAACGCGGCCCGTGAAACCCTGCGCATTGGCGACCTGATCGAAAACATGCTCGAAGCCATGCTGGACGTGCTGCGCGGCCAGCAGACCGCGGTGACCCAGGACGTGCGGCGCATGAGCGATGACGTCGAGGCGCTGTGCAGTGCAATCAAGTTGTACATGGCGCAAATGCCCCGTGAAGACCTCAGCGAACAGGACAGCCGCCGCTGGGCCGAGATCATCGAACTGGCGATCAACCTCAAGCTGGCCAGCGACCTGATCGAGCGCATGTTGCGCAAGGTCCAGCAGCAGAAGACCTCGCAGCGCCGTTCCTTTTCCGATGTGGGCCTGGAAGAGTTGGCGGGGCTGCACAGCCACCTGATCGCCAACCTGCGGCTGGGGTTGTCGGTATTCCTCAGCGCCGACCGGGAAAGCGCCCGCCAGTTGCTGCGTGAGAAACGTCGTTTTCGGGCGCAGGAACGGCGCATGGCCCATGCCCATGTCAGCCGCCTGCAACGCAAAGTCGTCCAAAGCCTGGAGACCAGTTCCCTGCACCTGGAGCTGATTGCCGACATGAGGCGCCTCAATTCGCTGTTTTGCGGCAGCGCCTATGTGGTGCTGGAGACGGCCGAGATCGGTGCGCTGGCGGCGGATGAAATTTCCGACATTACCCATTCGCCTTGAACAACTGGCGCATTGGTCAGTCAGTAACAATGGCTCGGGCCTGAAACCGTTCAGCGGCCCGCCTGCTCCCGTTGTCATGAATACTGCATAGATTCGATAGGGGGAGCGAGCCAACTCCGGGCGCGATCCGCCGATGACGGCCTGCCCGGCACCATGGACCTCCACCCAGCCGCCAGGAAGCCCTTATGCGTTGTCTGTTGCTCGCCTTTCTTTTGCTCGGCTCGCTGCCCGTGGTTGCCCTGGACCGGTTCCAGGTCGAAGGCTATACGCTGCCCAACGGCATGCAGCTGATGCTCAAGCCCGGCACCGAACGCGGGCATGTGGCGATCCGGCTGGTGGTCGGCGTGGGCCTGGACGACTTCAGTTGCGCCGACAAGGAACTGCCGCACCTGCTCGAACACCTGCTGTTCAGCGGCGTCGACGACAGTGGCGAAGGCGGCCTGGAAGAGCGCATGCAGGCCTTGGGTGGCGAATGGAATGCCTTCACCAGCAACGCCGACACCACGTTCGTCATCGAGGCGCCGGCGCGCAATCAACGCAAGGTGCTGGACCTGCTGCTGACGCTGTTGACCCGCACCCGTATCGACGAAAAAGCCCTGGAGGCGGCCAAGCGGGTGGTGGAGCGCGAGGACGGTGGTCACTACACCCACCTGCAACGCTGGCTCGATCACCAGGACCTGGGCCACAAGGCCAGCAACCAACTGGCGGTCGAGTTGGGCCTGCGCTGCGCGGAACGGGCCGAGGTCCAGCGCCATACCCTCGCCCGCCTCGAACAAGTGCGCAAGGCCTGGTATGCGCCGAACAACATGACGCTGATCGTGGTCGGGGATCTCGACCGACTGCTGCCCGCCTACCTGGAACGCGCCTTTGGCGAACTCGAGCCGGTGGAGCCCAGTGCCCACGAGGCGCTGCCACAGATCCGCTACAAGGCGGTCACCAAGCGCAACCTGATCCGTGGCCTGGCCGGCGACAGTGCCAAGCTCCACTGGCTGTTCCCGGAACCGGTGCTGGACGAGCAGCATGACGAAACCTTCGACCTGCTCAAGGACTACCTGGATTGGGCACTTTATCGCCAGCTGCGCCTGGCCCGCGGCCTGTCCTACGGGCCGTGGACCGAGCGCGAAGTGTTCGGCGGCGTCGGCTTCTTCAGCCTGAATGCCGACCTGTCCCGCGAAGACTTGCCCGAAGCCGAACAGGCGCTGGAAGAACTGCGCAAGACCTTGCTCAAGGATGGCCTCGACCCCGCCAGTTTCGTGCGCATCAAACGCGCGGCCATCGCCCATCAGTCCTGGGCGGTTCAAGGTAACAGCGCGCTGGCCGACTACTACTGGGGCGCCTTGGGCGACTACGAAGACGGTCGCTTCGCCAACCCGGCCGTGCGCCTGCAGGAGGTGAGCCTGGAACAGGCCAACGTGGCCCTGCGCGAACTGCTCAAGGATCCGGGTTACCTGCGCATCGAGAAGCCGTTGCTCAGTGACGATGAGCTCGTCTGGGGGCTGGGCGGCTTGCTGGGGTTGTTGCTGCTCGGATTGGTGGTGTGGCAGGTACGCCGACAACGTAGGAGCTGACGAGTGCAACGAGGCTGCGATCTTTCCGCTGGCATTTGAGGTGCAAGCGAAAGATCAGAAGATCGCAGCCTTCGGCAGCTCCTACAGGGTAGTGCGGCGTTTCGCTAAATTCCCTCACCACAAGAGTGCTCGTCACATCGATGTCCTGGCGATACTCTGTCAGGGATATTTCCCACGACTTACTGTGAAACTACCGAATGCAAAACCTGACGGTGTATATCCAGCGCATCCTTGAATTGATGAAGCGCTATCCAGGGGTCATTGCGCTCGGTGGTTTCATCTCCGGGGTCGGCAGTTTCATGCTGGTGGACCGCCAGCAGGGCCTGGCGACCTGGATCGCCATCATGATGCTGGTGAGCTGGCTCTGGCTGATGGTCGAGAACAGCATGACCCGGCTGTTCACGCGGATTTTCAAACGGGAGATCCCCCAGCCGCTGTTGCGCTACGCCACGCAGATGATCCACCAGGAAAGCCTGTTTTTCGTCCTGCCGTTTTTCTTCATCACCACCACCTGGAACAGCAGCCAACTGATTTTCACCGGCCTGCTGAGCATCGCGGCGCTGATTTCGATCACCGATCCGCTGTACTACAAATGGCTTGCACCGCGGCGCTGGGCGTTCCTGGCGTTGCACACGCTGACGCTGTTCGCCGCCCTGCTCACCGCGTTGCCGGTCATCCTGCACCTGACCACCGACCAGAGTTTCAAGCTGGCCCTGGGCATTGCCATGCTGCTGTCGTTTCCCAGCCTGGCCTCGATCTTCCCGATCCGCACCGTACGCAACGCCCTGGCCATTTTGTGTATCACCGTCGGGATTGGCGCCGCCGGCTGGGTGCTGCGCTCCTGGGTGCCGCCAGCGACATTGTGGATGACCAAGGTGGCGATCAGCACCCAACTGGAAGACCGCACCCCCGGAGCCAGCCTCAAGGAAGTCAGCGCCGCCCAGATCCGCGGCAACGGCCTGTACGCCTACACCGCGATCAACGCACCACGTGGGCTCGACGAGCGGATCTATCACGTCTGGCAGTTCAACGGCAAGGAAGTGGATCGTATCGCCCTGGACATCCATGGCGGGCGCAAGGAAGGCTATCGCGCCTGGACGCACAAACAGAATTTCCCGGACGACCCGACAGGCAAATGGCAGGTGCGGGTGCTGACGGAAAATGGCCAGATGATCGGTGTGCTGCGTTTCAACGTGAGCGCCGCTGCACCCGAAGCAAAATAATGGCGATTGTGCTATCAGGTAGCGCTGTTCAAGCCGAACGAGCATGGAACTTATGACCCCCAGCCCCCACATGGGCAGTGCCCGACTCGACACGTCCGGCTCGCCGGCGCAGCTGTGGATCAGCGGCGACTGGACGCTGGCCCATTACCCCCAGCTCAAGCGCCTGGGTGAATCGCTGCGCGGCCAGTACGACGAAAACACCCGGATCGACCTCAACGGCCTCGGTGCCCTCGACACCGCCGGGGCCTCGTTACTGGTGGAACTGCTGGGCTCCGAACGGCTGGGCAAGACCACCGAACACCCGGACTGCAGTTTGCCGGCAGCCGAGCGCGCGTTGTTGCAGACGGTGTACTGCTCGCTGACGGATTTCTGCGTACCGGACAAAGAACCGAAAGTCAGCGTCGTGACCCAGTTGCTGACGCGCATCGGTCGCGCCGTGGAGAAGGTCTGGCAGGACACCCTGCAATTGCTCGGTTTTGTCGGCCTGATCCTGGAAACCCTGGCCCGCGGGCTGTTTCACCCGCGGCGCTGGCGCATTACGCCAATGGTCGTGCACATCGAGCAGACCGGCCTGGACGCGGCGCCCATCGTGGCCTTGCTGACGTTCCTGGTGGGCGCGGTGGTGGCCTTTCTCGGGGCGACGGTGCTGGCGGATTTCGGCGCCAGTATCTTTACCGTGGACCTGGTGGCGTTCTCGTTCCTGCGGGAATTCGGCGTGTTGCTGACGGCGATTCTCATGGCGGGCCGCACCGCCAGCGCGTTCACCGCGCAGATCGGCTCGATGAAGGCCAACGAAGAAATCGACGCGATCCGCACCCTTGGCCTCGACCCCGTCGAGCTGCTGGTGGTGCCGCGGGTGCTGGCCCTGCTGGTGGCGCTGCCCATGCTGACGTTCGTGGCCATGCTCTCGGGCATCATTGGCGGCGGTGTCGTGTGTGCGCTGTCGCTGGGCATCTCCCCGGCCATGTTCCTGTCACTGCTGCAATCGGACATCGGCGTGCAGCACTTCGTGGTGGGGATGGTCAAGGCGCCGATCTTCGCCTTCCTGATCGCTGCCGTGGGCTGCCTGGAAGGCTTCAAGGTCAGCGGCAGCGCCGAATCGGTCGGGGCCCACACCACCTCCAGCGTGGTGCAGTCGATTTTCGTGGTGATTGTGCTGGATGCCGTGGCCGCGCTGTTTTTCATGGAGATGAGCTGGTGAGTCGACCTTCCAGGACGCCCGCCGAGGCGGTGATTCAGGTGCGTGGCCTGTGCAACCGCTTTGGCCGCCAGAGCGTGCATGAAAACCTCGACCTGGACGTCTACAAGGGCGAGATCCTCGCCGTGGTGGGTGGCTCCGGCAGTGGCAAGTCGGTGCTGCTGCGCAGCATCGTCGGCCTGAACCAGCCCAGCGAGGGTTCGGTGCGGGTGTTCGGCCAGGACTTGCCGAGCCTGTCCCAGGAGCAGCGTTCGCGGGTGGAACGGCGCTTTGGCGTGCTGTTCCAGAAAGGCGCGCTGTTTTCGTCCCTGACCGTGACAGAAAACGTCGCCCTGCCCCTGATCGAGCACGCCGGCCTCAGTCGGGCCGATGCCGAACACCTGGCGGCGGTGAAACTCGCCCTGGCCGGGCTGCCGCTCTCGGCCGCGGACAAGTACCCCGCCTCGCTGTCCGGCGGCATGATCAAGCGCGCCGCCCTCGCCCGTGCGCTGGCCCTGGACCCGGACATCCTGTTTCTCGACGAACCCACCGCCGGCCTCGACCCCATCGGCGCGGCGGCGTTCGACCAGTTGATCCTGACGCTGCGCGACGCCCTGGGCCTGAGCGTGTTCCTGGTCACCCATGACCTGGACACCCTCTACACCATCACCGACCGGGTGGCGGTGCTGGCGCAGAAAAAAGTGCTGGTGGCCGATGTCATCGACAAGGTGTCGGAAACCGACGACGCCTGGATTCATGAATACTTTCATGGCCCTCGCGGCCGCGCGGCTTTATCCGCCGCTACACAGTCCAACGAGGTTTGACATGGAAACCCGAGCCCATCATGTGCTGATCGGCCTGTTCACCGTCATTGTGGTGGTCAGCGCCCTGCTGTTCGGCCTCTGGCTGGCCAAGTCCAGCGTGGACAGCGAGTTCAAGGATTACGAAGTGGTGTTCAACGAGGCCGTCAGCGGCTTGTCCAGGGGCAGCTCGGTGGAGTACAGCGGCATCAAGGTCGGCGACGTGGTGAACCTGCGCCTGGACCCGAACGACCCGCGCCGGGTGCTGGCGCGGGTGCGCTTGAGCGGTGAGACCCCGATCAAGCAAGACACCCAGGCCAAGCTGGCGCTGACCGGCATCACCGGCACCTCGATCATCCAGCTCAGCGGCGGCACACCCCAGAGCCCGCCATTGACCGGGCACGACGGCGAACCGCCGGTGATCATCGCCGCGCCCTCGCCGATCGCCCGCCTTTTGAACAACAGCGATGACTTGATGACCAGCATCAACCTGCTGCTGCACAACGCCAATGAGGTGTTTTCCTCGGACAACGTCCAGCGCCTGAGCAGTACCCTCGATCATCTGGAGCAAACCACCGGGGTCATCGCCGATCAGCGTGGCGATATTCGCCAGGCCATGCAGCAATTGGCGGCCGTCGGCAAACAGGCCAGCGCCACGCTGGAGCAGACCACGGCGTTGATGCGCAATGCCAATGGGCTGCTCAACGACCAGGGCAAACAGGCCTTCGGCAGCGCCGGCCAGGCCATGGATTCTCTGGCCCGCAGCACGGCGACTCTCGACAAACTGCTGAACGACAACCGCGATTCGCTGAACAACGGCATGCAGGGCCTCAATGCCCTGGCACCAGCCGTGCGCGAGCTGCGCGAAACCCTGAGTGCCCTGCGCGGTATATCCCGACGCCTGGATGCCAACCCCAGCGGCTATTTGCTGGGCAATGACAAGGACAAGGAATTCACGCCATGAAACCGTTCCATCGATTCGTCTGTCCGGGCCTGGTGCTGGCGGGGTTTATCCTGTTGGCCGGTTGTTCGATCCTGCCCAAGGCCGAGCCTTCGGACATCTATCGCTTGCCCGCCGCCCAGGCAGCGGCCTCCGCCGGCACGCCGGTGAGCTGGTCGTTGCGCCTGGCCAGCCCGCAGGCCAGCGAAGTGCTCAACAGCCCGAAAATCGCGGTCATTCCCCAAGGCAACCTGTTCAGCAGCTACGCCGCCTCGCGCTGGAGCGACCCCGCCCCGGTATTGGTGCGCAACCGCCTGCTCGACGGCTTTGCCCAGGACGGGCGGGTCCGGCTGTTGAGTGTCGCTGACAGCAACCTGCAAGCCGACCTGGAGCTGGGCGGGCAATTGCAGGCGTTCCAGACCGAGTACCAGGGCAACGCCGCCAGCGTGGTGGTTCGCCTGGACGCGTTGCTGGTGCGAGGGTTCGACCAGCGCATCCTGGCCAGCCGCCGTTTCGAAGTGCGCCAGCCATTGAACGACGTGAAGGTGCCAGCGGTGGTGGACGGGTTTGGTCGGGCCAGCGACCGGCTGACCGTAGAGGTGGTGAACTGGACGTTGGAGCAGGGCCAGCGTTTCGCAACGCCGGCCCCCTGAAGGCCTCAGCCAAAGAACCAGTAGCAGACCCCGATCGCCGACAGGACGCCCGCCAGTTCGGCCAACAGCGCGCAACCCACGGCGTGGCGCGCCCGCTGGATGCCCACGGCGCCGAAGTACACCGCCAGCACGTAGAACGTGGTCTCGGTGCTGCCCTGGATAGTCGCCGCCACCAGGGCCGGGAAGCTGTCCACGCCGGAGGTCTTCATGGTCTCGATCAGCATCGCCCGGGCGGCGCTGCCGGAGAACGGCTTGACCATGGCGGTCGGCAAGGCGTCGACGAACCGCGTATCCCAGCCGGCCCATTGCACCAGGTGGCGGATGCCGTCCAGGCCGAAATCCAGCGCCCCAGATGCCCGCAGCACGCCGACGGCGCAGAGCATCGCCACCAGGTACGGCAGCAGGTTCTTGGCAACGTCGAACCCTTCTTTCGCGCCTTCGACGAAGGCCTCGTACACCTTGACCTTGCGCAGCGCGCCCACCACCAGGAACAGGATGATCAGGCCAAACAGGGTCAGGTTGCCGAGGATCGATGACAACCCCGCCAGGGCCGTGGCCGAGAGCGTCGCCAGCAGCGCCATGAAGCCGCCCAGCGCCAGCGCCCCGGGGATCAGGTAGGCCAGCACCACCGGGTCCCAGAGGCGCAGGCGCTGCATGAATGCCACGGACAACAACCCCATCAGGGTCGAGCCGCTGGTGGCGATCAGGATTGGCAGGAACACCAGGGTCGGGTCCGGCGCGCCTTGCTGGGCGCGGTACATAAAGATGGTCACCGGCAGCAGCGTCAGCGACGAGGCGTTGAGCACCAGGAACAGAATCTGCGCATTGCTGGCGATGGTCGGGCTGGGGTTGAGGTCTTGCAGGGCACGCATGGCCTTGAGGCCGATGGGGGTGGCCGCGTTGTCCAGCCCCAGGCCGTTGGCGGCGAAGTTGAGGGTGATCAGGCCGATCGCCGGATGGCCGGCCGGCACTTCCGGCATCAAGCGCAAGAACAGCGGGCCGAGGGCCTTGGCCAGCCAGTCGACGATGCCGGCCTTTTCGGCGATGCGCAGGAAGCCCAGCCAGAGGGTCAGGGTGCCGAACAGCAGGACCATGACCTCCACCGACAGCTTGGCCATGGCGAAAATGCTTTCCACCATGGCCGCGAAGATCCCGGCGTTGCCACCGATCAGCCACTGCGCCAGCGCCGACACGGCTGCCACGATAAAGAAGCCAAGCCACAGGCCATTGAGCATCGGTCAAATCCCCCGGAAGATGCGGCGAATGATAGCGGGGCTGGCAGAAACGACAAACCCCGGATTTCTCCGGGGTTCGCTTGGCGCTGCGCAGGGACTACCAAAAGTCCTATGGCAGAAAATCCTGTGGGAGCCAGGGTTGTTCAGAATCTCTGCGCCTGACAAAAGTTCCTGTGGGAGCGAGCTTGCTCGCGATTGCGTCGGATCAGTCAGCATGGATGTTGGCTGACACTCCGCAATCGCGAGCAAGCTCGGCTCCCACATTGGTCGGGGTTGTTCAGGCACTTGGCTGCTGGCCCAAACTCCCACAATGGATCTCAATGGCTGGAAGGTTCTCCCGCCGGCAGCGGCTCCTTGCTGCGCCAGTGCGGCAGGGAGTTCCAGTAGCGCTGGCCCTTGGCATCGTCGTACATGCCTTCCCAACGGGCGATGACCAGCACGGCCAGGGCGTTGCCGATGACGTTCAGCGCGGTACGGGCCATGTCCATGATGCGGTCGACACCGGCGATGAAGGCCAGGCCTTCCAGGGGAATGCCCACGCTGCCCAGGGTAGCCAGCAACACCACGAACGACACGCCCGGTACGCCGGCGATGCCTTTGGAGGTGACCATCAGGGTCAGCACCAGCAGCAATTGTTGGCTGATGGACAGGTCGATACCGTACAACTGGGCGATGAAAATCGCCGCGATGCTCTGGTACAGGGTCGAGCCGTCGAGGTTGAACGAATAACCGGTGGGCACCACGAAGCTGCAGATGGCTTTCGGAGCGCCGTAGGCTTCCATCTTCTCGATCACCCGCGGCAGTACGGTTTCGGAGCTGGCGGTGGAGTAGGCCAGCACCAGCTCATCCTTGAAGATGCGCATCAGCTTGAGCACCGAGAAGCCGAACAGACGGGCGATCAGGCCCAGCACCACGAAGGCGAAGAAGGCGATGGCGACGTAAACCAGGATCACCAGTTTCGCCAGCGGCAGCAGGGATGCGAAGCCGAAGTTGGCGACCGTCACCGCGATCAGGGCGAACACACCGATTGGCGCATATTGCATGATCATGTGTGTGACCTTGAACATGCTTTCCGACACGCCCTGGAACATCTTCACCAGCGGTTCGCGCAGGTCCGATTGCAGGCTGGACAGGCCCAGGCCGAATAGTACGGAGAAGAAGATGATCGGCAGCATCTCGCCACGGGCGACCGCTGCGAAGATGTTCGACGGGATCAGGTTGAGAATGGTCTCGATGAACGCATGCTCATGCTGGACTTCAGCGGCGGTGGCCTGGTACTTGGAAATATCCACCGTGCCCAGGGTGCTCATGTCGATGCCGCTGCCCGGCTGGAAGAAATTGGCCAGCAGCAGGCCGACGACGATGGCGATGGTGGTGACGATTTCAAAATAGAGAATGGTCTTGAGGCCGATACGCCCGAGTTTCTTCGCGTCACCGACCCCGGCAATGCCGACGATCAGCGAGGAAATCACGATCGGGATCACGATCATCTTGATCAGACGGATAAAGATGTCGCCCGCCGGTTGCAGCACATTGCTGATCCACCAGGCCTTTTCGGCACTGAAATGGTTGAGCAGCGCGCCCAATGCAATCCCGAGCACCAGACCGATGAGGATCTGCCAGGCGAGGCTTAGTCGTGCCTTCTTCATATCGTTACCCTTACTTCAGTTGGACTCGGGCAGTGGCGCGAACGGCTCGTCGCTGACGAAAAGACATTTGCGCCACCGCCCCCGTATAAGGTCACCCCGAGCGCATGAGCGGCTTACTGGCAGGCGAAAAAAGGCGCAACTATTGCGATGCCAGGGGGGCTCGTCTAATGCCGTAAACGCCTACCCTATGCCGAATCGGCATGAGAATTTCCAAACGAAACCCGCATTACGAGCGGTTCGAATGCGACATTCTTGCTGGCATAAGTGCCGTGAACCGGCCATTTCAGCGTAGCCGGGCTTTTTCTTCCAGGCGTGAGGAGTCGATGAAACGGCAACGGATCGAGACGCGACCCAGGAGTGAAATCGTCTCGGTATTCTCCGATATACGGTCAGGGAAAGGGCAATAAATTGGCCGAAGGAGACAAAATGCCGCATCGCGGCCTGCTTGCGACGCCAGCATCGAGCAACCGCTCTGGGCATGCATGGTGTGAGACGAAGCTCTACGCAAGTTCGCCAAGCCGTGAGGGCTTTGCGAACTTGCGTCGCAGCTTTTACCTGACCCGGCCCTTTCGCAGGCACCCCTTGTGCCCGTAGGTCACTCCGACGCCCATCCGCCAGAACGTCCCAGCCCCTTGGTCATGCACGGGCCCTCCTCGGGCTGTGCAACAGGGAAAAGCAAGGCTGCTTTTCCCATTTTCAAAATCATTTCAAAATCAGTACCAGTTCGGGTCTTTCTTGAGTTGTTCCATTAACAGTTTTTGCATACCTTCATCGGGATCACCGAGAAAACGGTAGTCGGCATGACGGGTCGGCGACTTGTCGGCCGGCAGTCCGGCGGGGACTTCCACCAACATGGCGTAGGCCTCGTCCTTGTCGAAACTGAAGGCGACGATCAGCCGCTTGCTGCGACACGTGGCCTGGGTTTCGCACAGCGGCCCCACCAGGTACTTGTCGCCGTCCTCCTCGACAGCATTCATCTGTTCCGAATCGCCTGACAGGTTCATCACCCATTCGGGCAGGCGTTCTTCTTTTTTGACGACATGCTGCCAAGTCTCGCGGTATTGCGGGTCCGCCTCCAGCAACTGGTTGGCGCGCATTTGTCCGTCATTGGCAGCCATTGCCACGGCACTGCCGCCCAGCAACAGGGCGGCGGCCAGTCCTTTGAATGAAACGCTCATGGTCAGCCTCGGCCACGACGGCCAAAGAAGAAGGAAGCGATGAACATCACCAGGAACACGACAAAGAGAATCTTGGCGATACCCGTGGCGGTGCCTGCGATACCACCGAAGCCCAATACGGCGGCGATGATGGCAATGATCAGGAAAGTAATTGCCCAGCTCAACATGGTGATTCTCCTTACGCTTTTCTATTTAGTGAGGGTCTCGCGGTGATGGTTCCGGCACAGTGGACGACCGGTACATCGAGTTAAAACACCCAACGCTCTTCACGCGGCATATCGGTCACTGGCTGAGCCTGATCGACATCCATCATGCGCATGGAAGCGGAGGCTTCTGCGACGCTGACGGCGGTGAAATGGGTTTGTGGGGCACGGTAAATGGACACCTGTGGCGCTTCTGGCTGTTGACGTTCATGCCAGAGCAACCATTGCTGGCCAATCACGAGCGTGACCAGCAAGGCCAGTGCAGCCCATAAGCCCTGCTGGACGTTCAAGGAAGAGAGTCGAAACTGCACGGCACATTGACGATTCATCCTGAAATTCCTCCCCACCCGGGTGTGGTGATCTGGTTGAGGCGCTCTCACGCCACGTTGACCAAAGCATTGCAGTCGGCGTGCCAGGATTTTTTAAGAGTTAAATCCCTTTAAAATCAATTAGTTAATAAATGATTGAGAGACATGGGGAACGCATCCTGCACGATGGCCCACGCGCACGTCGTGCGTATTGCACGAATGGGAAGGAAAAGGCGTAAGGTTGTTTTGGAATTTCCTGTCAGACGCAGCCGTCGGAATCAGCGATGCGAACCGTCCGACCCTTACGAACAAGAAAAAAAGGAACTCAAATCAGTCTTTTAGGAGTCACACGTCCACAGAGGCAGGTTCGATGGGTAATATCCCCTCAGAATCGACCATGCAACTTGCCCGATTTTTCTGACACTAACCAACATCATTCATTAAAGGAGCGTAGGAAAATGGAATCCGCCACTGAGCACCAAGGCCGCATTCTGCTGGTAGACGATGAGTCCGCCATCCTGCGTACGTTCCGTTACTGCCTGGAAGACGAAGGCTATACCGTCGCCACCGCTAACAGCGCCGCCCAGGCCGACACACTGCTGCAACGCCAGGTGTTTGACCTGTGTTTTCTCGACCTGCGCCTGGGGGAGGACAACGGCCTGGATGTACTGGCACAAATGCGCATCCAGGCGCCCTGGATGCGGGTCGTCATCGTCACCGCCCACTCGGCCGTCGACACCGCAGTCGATGCGATCCAGGCCGGGGCCGCCGACTATCTGGTCAAGCCTTGCAGCCCGGATCAACTGCGACTGGCCACCGCCAAGCAATTGGAAGTGCGCCAGCTGTCGGCAAGGCTCGAAGCCCTGGAAGGGGAAGTACGCAAACCCAAGGACGGTCTCGATTCCCATAGCCCGGCGATGAAGGTCGTCCTGGAGACCGCCCGCCAGGTCGCCAGCACCGACGCCAATATCCTGATCCTCGGCGAATCCGGTACCGGTAAAGGTGAACTGGCCCGGGCGATCCATGGCTGGAGCAAGCGGGCGAAAAAGTCCTGCGTCACCATCAATTGCCCGTCGCTGACCGCCGAATTGATGGAAAGCGAATTGTTCGGCCACAGCCGTGGGGCCTTCACCGGCGCCAGCGAAAGTACCCTGGGACGGGTCAACCAGGCCGACGGCGGTACGCTGTTTCTCGACGAGATCGGCGATTTTCCCCTGACGTTGCAGCCCAAGTTATTGCGCTTCATCCAGGACAAGGAATATGAGCGGGTAGGGGACCCGGTCACTCGCCGCGCCGACGTGCGGATTCTCGCCGCCACCAACCTCAACCTCGAGGACATGGTGCGCGACGGGCGCTTTCGCGAAGACCTGCTGTATCGCCTGAACGTCATCACCCTGCATCTGCCACCGTTGCGTGAGCGCGCCGAAGATATCCTGACCCTGGCCGACCGCTTCCTGGCCCGTTTCGTCAAGGAATACGCACGCCCGGCCCGGGGCTTCAGCGACGAGGCTCGCGAAGCGCTGCTAGGCTACCGATGGCCCGGCAACATTCGCGAATTGCGCAACGTGGTCGAGCGCGCCAGCATCATCTGCCCGCAGGAAAAAGTCGAAATCAGTCACCTGGGCATGGCCGAGCAGCCAGTCAACAATGCCCCGCGCATCGGTGCCGCACTGAGCCTCGACGAGTTGGAAAAGGCCCACATCGGGGCAGTACTGGCCACGGCTGACACGCTCGATCAGGCGGCCAAGACCTTGGGTATCGATGCCTCCACGCTGTATCGCAAACGCAAGCAGTACAACCTGTGAGCGACACCTTATGAAACTTGCGATGAAGCTGCGTACACGGCTGTTCCTCAGTATTTCGGCCCTGATCACCGTGGCATTGCTGGGATTGGTGCTTGGCTTGGTCAGCGTCATGCAAATGGCCAATACCCAGGAACAATCGGTACGCGACAACTTCATCCTGTTGGACCTGGGTCTCAAGCTGCGCCAGACCCTCGGCGATCAGTTGATCATCATGCTCGACGACAACCCCGACCTGGCCGCTCTGGAGGCATCCGAGCGGCAATACCTGGCGTTGATCGACCAAGGGATCGCCCACGAAAGAAAGCTGGACAACACGGCCACCAGCTTCAGCAGGGCCAAGGCCGACTACGTTGAATTTCTCGAGGCCTTCACCGCGTCTCGCCAGCAACCGAGACAGCTCACGGGCATCAAGGACCTCACCGAAAAATTCAACGTGCTGCGCAATGGACTGATCGAAGGTTATCGCCAGGCCCTGACCAAGATCGGTGAAACCCAGGACCGCGCGCGCGAACGCGCCTTGTGGATTTCCGGGTTGCTGGGGCTGGTGGGGTTTGCGGTCCTGGTCATCGGTTTTATCACGGCCCATGGCCTTGCCCGGCGTTTCGGCGCACCGATCGAGGCGCTGGCCGCAGCGGCGGATGACATCGGCCAGGGCAATTTCGAGGTCACGCTGCCCGTTTCTTCCGCCGCCGAGTTGAATTTGCTGACCCGTCGTTTCGGGGTCATGGCCCAGGCACTGCGCGAACATCAGGCCACCAATGTCGATGAACTGCTCGCCGGCCAGCAGCGTTTGCAAGCGGTGCTCGACAGTATCGACGACGGCTTGCTGATGATCGATCGCCAAGGCCAGCTGGAGCACCTCAACCCGGTGGCCCAGCGTCAATTGGGCTGGGATGAGGCGCGCCTGGGCCAAGGGCTCGGCGAGGCGCTGGGACGCCTGGAGCTGGATGAAGAATTGCACCTGGTGCTGCGCGGCGGAACCCTGGAGCGAGCGCCGGAAGACCTGACCATCGAGGTCGATGGCGAGTCGCGGGTGCTGACCTACAGCCTCACGCCGGTCAGCCACACCCAGGGCCACATCCTCGGCGCGGTCATGGTGCTGCATGACGTCACCGAACAGCGCGCCTTCGAACGGGTGCGCAGCGAGTTCGTCCTGCGTGCCTCCCATGAGCTGCGCACGCCAGTGACGGGCATGCACATGGCCTTCGGCCTGCTGCAGGAGCGCCTGCACTTCCCGCCGGAGTCCCGCGAGGCCGACCTGCTCAACACCGTCACGGAAGAAATGCAGCGCCTGATGCAACTGATCAACGACCTGCTGAATTTCTCTCGCTACCAGAACGGCCTGCAAAAGCTGACCCTGGCGCCTTGTTCCATCGACGACCTGTTGGAAGAGGCCCGGCTGCGGTTCGCCGAGCAGGCCCAAGCCAAGGGTATCGAGCTGCTGGTGGCGATCCAGGGCCCATTGCCGCGGCTGCATGCCGACGCTGCGCAACTGGACCGGGTGCTCGATAACCTGATCGACAACGCCATGCGCCACACCGGCGAAGACGGCCAGATACGCCTGCAGGCCCGACGCCACGGCGAGCGGGTGATCATCAGTGTCGAAGACAACGGTGAAGGCATTGCCTACGGCCAACAGGGAAGGATCTTCGAGCCTTTCGTCCAGGTCGGACGCAAGAAGGGTGGCGCCGGCCTCGGTCTGGCCCTGTGCAAGGAGATCGTCCAGCTCCACGGCGGACGCATGGGCGTTTATTCAAGGCCGGGGCAGGGCACGCAGTTCTACATGGCGCTGACGGTCTGAGCGCAAGGCCTGGGGAACCTAGGCTTCATCATCAAGGCGACGCCCACGCAGGCGTCGGCCACGGGTAATCAATTCGATGAGCTGGACCGCGCTGAGGGCATGGGCGAACAGCCAGCCCTGGCCGAACCTCACCCCTTCGCTGCTCAAATAAGAGGCCTGGGCTTCATGCTCGATGCCTTCGGCGATCACCTTGAGCCGCAGCGCGTGGGCCATGCGGATGATGTGCGGAGCCACGCCGCTGCTGGCGGCATCGTGACCCAAGGCGTCGATGAAGGCCTTGTCGATCTTCAGGCAGTCCACCGGCAGGGTTTGCAGGTAGGCCAGGCTGCAATAACCGGTGCCAAAATCGTCGATCAGCACCTGATGCCCAACGTCGCGCAGCGATTGCAGGTTATCCCGGGCAACCAACACATCGATCAGCCCACGCTCGGTCACTTCGAAGGCAATCTGGTGCGCCGAGACCCGATGCAACGCCAGCAGGCGAGCTATCACTTCGCCAATACGCGGCACCATCACATCGCAGGCCGCCAGGTTCACCGAGATATACAGCTGCGGATTGGCCCGCAGCAACTGGCCCAATTGATCGAACAGCCGCTGCAGCACGAAATCGGTGATCTGGCGGATCTGCCCGGTGTTTTCGGCCATCGGGATAAACAAGTCCGGGCTGGTCAGGGTGCCGTCCGGTCGTCGCCAGCGCAGCAAGGCTTCGGCACCGACGCAGTTACGGCTGTCCAGGTCGAAAATCGGCTGGTACAGCACCTGCAATTCACCGCGCCGGATGGCCCCGTGCAGTTCGGCGTCCATGGACTGGCGATGGCGCGCCAGCAGAAACACCTGGAAACCAATCCCCAGGCCCAGCACCAGGCTGATGGGCAACATCCACCAGGCATAGGCCGGCACCTTGAAACCGTTGCGCTGGGCGATCAGCACCAATTGATATTCCGGGCTGTCGGTGGGCATCCGATAAATCAGCTGGGTCTGCGTCACCTGCAAGGCATTCTGGCTTTTCGGTGGCCAAGGCTTTGTGGGCGGCCAGTATTGTTGGGTGCCCAACACGGGAATCGCCCGCGTGCCGTGATCCAGGACCACCAGCAGGCTGCTGCCCGGTGGCAGGTCGACCACGTCGGCCAAATGCCCCCGGGAGGTGGCGACTCGGAAATTGCCACGGCCCAGCATCAACGCAGCGCGGTCTTCGTTGGGTTCGGTGGTGGTATTGAGCCAATAGCTGTAGGTCGGGCCTCGAAGATCGGGCGGACGGGCCACCGACAACCCGCTTTGGCGCGGACGATTGGAGCAGACGCCGCTGCCATCGATGTACACCGCCTCATAAACGAAACGGTAATTGAAGCTGACTTCTCGCAAGGTCGCGATCATGTCATCGTCGCAGCCGCGCAACGGCTGGTTTTGCAGGTCGTCGAGGCTTTCACGCAATTGCCCGAAAAGCTGTTCCAGCCGTTGCAGAAAGCGCTCGCCCTGGGCATTCATCTGGTCGCTTTCCCGCTGCTGGATCTGCTCCACGACCACGAACAGACTGCCCGTCAGCAGTAGGAGCGTACTCAGGGCAGCCGCCATCATCGCCAGGAACAAGGGGCGATGGAGCCAGCTCTGTAAGGTTTCGCGCGCAGCCGTCATCATGGGTAATCCGAAAGTTACCAATGAGTTATAGCTTCTGATTTGAATTTGGCCCGATTCGTCGGACGGGCGTCATTATTTTGTCTGGTTGAGTACCTGCAGAATCGCCGCGCTTTGCGGGTCCGGCATGCCATCGAAGCGAGTCGGCCGATAGTGCATCTGAAAAGCGGCCATCACGTGGTGGGTGGCTACGTCCCATTCGCCGGTCTGGGGCGTCGGGTAGCCCAGACGGGCCAGCTCGGCCTGGAACCAACTGGCAGGGGGTAGCTGCGTGGCGAAGAAAACCTGCTGGCGTGCGACGGCCTGTTCATCCGGCCAAACCCCCAGGCCCGCTTGCGCCAGACGCTTCCAGGGGAACAGCGGCCCCGGATCGAGCTTGCGCAGGGGCGCGATGTCGCTGTGGCCGATGATGCTGCGCGGGCTGATCCCGTTGCGCTGGATGATGTCCTTGAGCAAGACGGTCAAGGCCTGGACCTGAGCTTCGCTGTAGGGATACCAGAGACGCCCGGTGGGCGTGTCGACGAAACCCGGATTGACGATTTCGATGCCGATGGAACTGGAATTGAGCCAGGTCCGGCCTTCCCATTCACTTTCCCCGGCGTGCCAGGCGCGCCGGCTTTCATCCACCAGCTTGTAGATCGTCGCGTCTTTATCGTCGCCAATCAGGTAATGGGCACTGACTTCGCCATGGGTCAGCAGGGCCAGCGAACGCTCCAGGGACGCCGAGGTGTAATGCACCACCACGAATTGAATGCGGTTGTCATGGTTGACGGAGGGGTGACTGGTGTCGAACCGAGGGCCGCTGGTGCAGCCGGCCAGGATAAATAAAGAAACAATGAGCGAGAAAAATTTCATGGCGGAAGGCATTACGCGCTGGAAGTAATGCAACAGTGTAACGTATCGCCCCGCGATGATCCGGTACGTGGGACGATATTAAACAAATTGGAACAATTAGCCCTCAGCCCAGCTCCACGCGGTTGCGTCCGGCATTTTTGGCCCGGTACAGCGCCTGATCGGCTCTTTTAAGCACCGAATCGCTGTGTTCGCCCGGCTTGAAGGCCGTCATGCCCACCGAGACCGTCACCGTCACCGGTTCGCCCTTGAAATGAAACGGGCAGGCTTCGATGGCCAGGCGCAGCGCCTCGGCCAGCTTGGCGCCAGCCGCCAGGGGGGTATCCGGCACCAGCAGGACAAACTCCTCGCCACCAAAACGCGCAATGAAATCGCCGCCACGCAGGCGTTTGCGCAGGACCGAGGCGATCAGTTTCAACACCCGGTCCCCGGCCAGATGGCCGTAGTTGTCATTGATGCGCTTGAAATGATCGAGATCGAGCATGGCCAGCAGCAAGCTGTTGCCGTGCTGCTGCCACTGGACGACTTCATGCTCCAGACGCTCGGACCAGGCGGCGCGGTTGGGCAACCCGGTGAGCGGATCGACCAGCGCTTTCTGCCGCTGTTCCTCAAGATTTTCCCGCACGACCTGGGCGTCCTGCTCCATCAGCGCGACGCGATCGGCCAGGCTTTTCAGGCGCGTCGAGACTTCCTGCTCGCGTTGATCACGTTGCCGGCGGTGCTGGTCCATTGTCCCGAGCAAGCCTTCGAGGTGATTCTCAAGCACCTGCTTGAGGCCTTCCAAGTCATCGGCTTGTTGCACGCTGCTTTGCAGGCCGTCCACCTGTTCGCGAATCTGGGTGTCCATTTCCCGGGAGGCCGAAAGGTTGTCGGCATGGTCTTCACTGGCGGCCTGCAGGCTGCTCTGGAAGGACTCGAGACGATCGTTGAGGCGTTGCAGGTACGCTTCGAACTCATGCTGGCCGGTGTCGGTGATGGCCAGCATCAATACCGCCAGATCATCGAGGATCGGTAGCAGTTCATACCAGTTCAAGCCATTTCGCAACCGCTCACGCATGGCTTCGGCTTGTGGCCGATGACGCTCGGGCAAGGTCAGGTCGCCCAACAGGCCCAGCAAAGTGTCTTCGATGTGCTTGGCGACCGAGCTGTAGGACGGTTCAGGCGAGTCGGGCAGGGCGTATTGGGCGTCAGCCACATCGGCGGCGGTCAAGGGCGCGGGCGCGTCAGGCTCGGCTTCTGCTGGAGGTGCCGAGGGGGCGGAGAGGGCCTGTGGCGCCTCCTCGGGCATCAGCTCGTCGGGATTTTCCAGGGTGGGTGCCGCTACCGGGAGCTCGTCGGCGACGACCAGCGCGGGCAAGGGGACTGGCTCGGCGGCTTCGTCCGGCTCGTCGATCGGCTGAGCCTCTTCGGCTGCTGGTGCCAGGGCGGGCGCCGGCGCGGGTTCGGCCTGCGGCGTAACCTGGCCGACCGGTTCGGGCGTTACCTCCAGCGTGGGTGCTTGCTCCGCTACCGACGGTGCTGGTGCTGGTGCTGGTGCTGGTGCGACGGATGCTGTGTGAACTGCCGGCTCAACGACTAGCGGCAGGGACGTGTCTGCCGCGGGCGCCACGCTGGCCTGGGCAGGCTCGTGAGGCTGGGGCGGCGCGTCCTCATGGCCTTGGCCACCAAACAGCCGTTGCAGCAATCCAGGGCGGCTCGGTTCGACAGGGGCGTCCAGAACCCTCAGGGCCTTGCCTTGCAAACCGCTCAATTCGCTGAGCAGCAGCGGAATCTCCCGGGCCTGGCCGACCCGCTCTTCCAACTGCTTGGAAAATTTCTTCAGGGGCCGGCTGACTTCCTTCGGCAGCGGCAGGCTTTGCAACTGGGCCACCAGGGCCGTCAATGCGGTGCTCATCTGCTCGATGCGGGTTTCGCGGCGCTGCTCGGAATCGAGTACGGCTTTTTCCAGGCGCGGCAGCAGGGCGGCGAGGCCGGCGTCCATGTCATCGGTGCGCACCACCTCGCGCATCTCTTTCATGCATTGGTCGACGACCCGATCAGTGCCCTCGGCGGCCAGTGTGCTGCGCACCAGGCCACGACGCAGCAAGTCGAGCCGAGCATCCCAACGGCGTTCGAGCTTTTCCTGCTGCTCGATGCTCTTGAAGTATTTCTCTCTCCAGCGTTCGGCTTCGTCGCTCATTCATCGGATCCGCGAGGGGCAGTACTCAGCGCGGGGAATGCATCGACCGTGAGCGAACCCGGCAAACGAATTTCTACCGCGACCGGCAGGTGATCGGAAATGGGTTGGGCCAACACCTCGACGCGTTCGAGGGTCAGGGTCGGGCTCAACAGGATGTGGTCCAGGCAACGCTGGGGACGCCAGCTGGGGAATGTCGCCTCCAGTTGGGGTGCGAGCAGACCGAGATCGCGCAGGGGCGAGGTCTGCAGCAGGTCGTTGGCGTGGGTGTTCATGTCACCCATCAGTATCTGGTGCTTGTAGCCGCCGATCAGCTCGCGAATGTACGCCAGCTGCATCGTCCGGGTACGCGCCCCGAGCGCCAGGTGCATCATGACCACGATCAGCGCTTCCGGACCTTCGCCGAAACGCGCGAGAATCGCCCCGCGTCCCTTGGGGCCCGGCAGCGGATGGTCCTCGATCGCCCAGGGACGCAAACGACTCAACACGCCATTGCTGTGCTGGCCGAGACGTCCGAGGTTGCGATTGAGTTGTTGGTACCAGTAGGGGAAGGCACCCAATTGGGCCAGGTGTTCCACCTGATTGACATAGCCTGACCGCAGGCTCCCGCCGTCGGCCTCTTGCAGGGCTACCAGGTCGAAGTCCTTGAGCAGGTCGCCGATTTTCTGCAAGTTGCCGGCACGCCCGGTGTGCGGCAGCAAGTGTTGCCAGCCGCGGGTCAGGTAATGCCGGTAGCGTTCGGTGCTGATGCCCACCTGGATATTGAAGCTGAGCAGCCGCAAGCGGCTGTCGCCAGGCAGGCCCGTGGACGTGACATGGTGCTCGTTGACCCGTGGTTCATGCAGGCCAACGATGCGTTCGCTACTCCAGCGGGCCATGGGCGTGGGCCGCGCTTAGTTGGCGGCAGCCTTGGTGGCCGCTCGCTCTTTGGCGATCAGTTGGTCGGCCAGTTGCAGCGCTTCATTGGCACCGCCGGCAGAGCCGATGTCAAAGCGATATTTGCCGTTGACGATCATGGTCGGTACACCGGTGATCTCATACTTCTTCGCCAGGTCACGGGCCTTCTTGATCTGGCCCTGGATGGCAAAGGAGTCGAAGGTGGCCAGGAATTTCTCCTTGTCCACGCCTTGGGTCGCCAGGAAATCGGCCATGTCTTCTTTCTTGGTTAGCTTCTTGCCTTCTTTCTGGATCGCGTTGAATATCGCCGCGTGAACCTTATGCTCGACGCCCATGGCTTCGAGGGTCAGGAACATCTGGCCGTGAGCGTCCCATGGGCCACCGAACATGGCGGGGATGCGGACGAAGTTAACGTCCGACGGCAGCTTATCGACCCATGGGTTGATGACCGGTTCGAACGCGTAGCAATGCGGGCAGCCGTACCAGAACAACTCCACGACTTCGATCTTGCCAGGCTCTGCCACCGCAACGGGGTTGGTCAATTCGACATAGGGGGCGGCGGGCTTTTCAGCCGCTTGGGCAGTCATGCCGAACAGGCTGGCGGCGACGAGCGCGGCGCTGATGATCAGATTACGCATGCTTTACTCCTGGACAATGAGGGGGCCTCGCAAGACCTGCTTCTTAAGACAGACCGTAGCGGGTTCAGTTTCTCTAGTGTAACGGTAGCGGCCACAAAAAAGGGCGGCCAAAGCCACCCTTTTGATGCTCGCATCGACAGATTAATCGAGCGTTAACGTTGCAAGAGGTGTATCCCCTCCAACGCCCTTAGTGCAAGCCCTGGATGTAGCTGGAGAGGGCCGCGATATCTTCGTCACTCAGCTTTTTGGCAATGCTCTGCATGGGCTTGGTGTCGCCATCGTTGGTCCGGCCGCCTTCTTCTTTGCGGAAGTCGGTCAGTTGCTTGCCAACGTACTGGGCATGCTGGCCGCCCAGATGTGGGAAACCGGCAGCGGCGTTGCCTTTGCCATCCGGGGAATGGCAACCGGTGCAGGCTGGCAAGCCTTTGTCGAGGTTGCCGCCGCGGAACAGCGCTTCACCGCGAGCCACGAGTTTTGGATCGGCGGCGCCGACGCTGCCCTTCTGGCTGGCGAAATAGGCCGCGATGTCCGCCAGGTCCTGATCGCTCAGGTTGGTCAGCAGGCCGGTCATTTCCAACACCGTGCGCTTGCCGGACTTGATGTCGTGCAGTTGCTTGTTCAGGTAACGCTCGCCCTGGCCCGCCAGTTTCGGAAAGTTGGGCGCCATGCTATTGCCATCCGGGCCGTGGCAGGCCCCGCATACGGCCGCTTTCGCCTGACCGGCAGCGGCATCGCCAGCGGCGTGGGCTACGCCGGATATCCCCAAGGTCAACAGCAGACTCACGATCAGTTTGTTCATCAGCTAATCCAACTACGGCTAAGGGTTAAAGAGTTATGGACCGGGTTTACTCGCTCATCCAGTGGATGATGGCTCGGTAATCCTCGGCACTGCAGTCCATGCACAAACCACGCGGCGGCATCGCCTTGAAACCCTGGGTCACGTGTTGCACCAGCGTCTCCATACCTTTCGCCAACCTCGGCGTCCAAGCTTCCTGATCACCCTTGCGGGGCGCCATGGGGAGTTGGCCGGAATGACAGGCACCACAAACACGGTTGTACACAGCTTCCGGATCCTGTGTAGCCTGAGCGCTGTAAAGCGGCATCAAGACACCGGCAGCTAGCAGCCATTTCGTCATAAAACGACCTTTTCAGGGTTGGGAACGAGCTGCGTTCTAATGCGCAATTTCGGTCGGTCGCTCCCGTGAGCTTCATCCTACGCTGGGACAAAGCGCACACAAAATCTGCGGCATTATATACTGGCGTCACTGAAACGGAAACGACACAGCTTGCCGCGTCCATTCCCGACGCCGCCCACATCGGAAATCCCATGCAACTGAAGAACCCCATCCTTGGCCTGTGCCAACAGTCCACCTTCATGCTCAGCGCCGCCAAAGTCGATCAATGCCCAGACGACGAAGGCTTCGAAGTGGCTTTTGCCGGGCGTTCCAATGCCGGCAAATCCAGCGCGCTGAACACCTTGACCCATGCGAGCCTGGCGCGCACCTCGAAAACCCCGGGTCGCACGCAGCTCTTGAACTTCTTCAAGCTAGACGATGAACGGCGTTTGGTCGACCTGCCCGGCTACGGCTACGCGAAAGTACCGATCCCGCTCAAGCAACACTGGCAGCGCCACCTGGAAGCGTACCTGGGCAGCCGCGAGAGTTTGAAAGGCCTGATTCTGATGATGGACATTCGCCATCCGATGACCGACTTCGACCTGTTGATGCTCGACTGGGCGGTCGCCAGCGGCATGCCGATGCACATCTTGCTGACCAAGGCCGACAAGCTCACCTACGGCGCGGCGAAAAACACCTTGCTCAAAGTGCAATCGGAAATTCGCAAGGGCTGGGGCGACGCGATCACCATCCAGTTGTTCTCGGCGCCCAAGCGCATGGGCCTGGAAGAAGCCTACACGGTGCTGGCCGACTGGATGGAATTGGCGGACAAGGGCAGCGAAGAGGCCGAATAAGCCAAATCGCAGGCAAAAAAAACCCCGGACTTCTTATGGGGAGGGGGAAGTTCGGGGTTCAAGTTCCGGACCGCTAGGGCGGGGTCCAGATATCTGCCAACACTTAACACAACATAGGAGCATTGAAGGGCTTCACCAGCCATTCAGAATCTCTGAGTGGCGATTCACGGGTTTAGTTCAGATTATTTTTGGAAATAGCCTTAGGAATTTTCCGAACTAAAGACATCGCCCCTGGATTTTCAGTGAGCCAATGTGGCATGGGATGGTTGGGCCGAAGCTATCGCGAGCAAGCTCGCTCCCACAGGGAATGGGTGTCGGGCTCGGTATTCGGCTCGACACAAAACCCATTGCGGGAGCGAGCTTGCTCGCGATGACCATCTTTCATTCCCCCGCAGAGGCATCGGCCGCCAGAAGGGTCCTCGACCTCAGGGCTTGGGAATCAGTGCGCCTCGTCCCAGTTATTGCCCACGCCCACTTCCACCAACAGCGGCACGTCCAGCGTGGCCGCGGTGCTCATGTGCTGGCGGATTTCTTCGCGCACCTGATCGACCAGGTCTTCACGCACTTCCAGCACCAGTTCGTCGTGGACCTGCAGGATGACCTTCGCATCCAGCCCGGACGCCGTCAGCCAGCGATCCACGGCGACCATGGCTTTCTTGATGATGTCGGCCGCCGTGCCCTGCATCGGCGCGTTGATGGCGGTGCGCTCGGCGCCTTTGCGCAGGGCCGGGTTTTTCGCGTTGATGTCCGGCAGGTACAACCGGCGACCGAAAATGGTTTCGACAAAACCTTGCTCGGCCGCCTGGGCGCGGGTGCGTTCCATGTACGCCAGCACACCTGGGTAGCGGGTGAAGTAGCGGTCGATGTAGGCCTGGGACTGCTTGCGATCGACGCCGATCTGCTTGGCCAGGCCGAACGCGCTCATGCCGTAGATCAAACCGAAGTTGATCGCCTTGGCGCTGCGGCGCTGGTCATGGGTGACCGCGTCCAAGTCGACGCCGAACACCTCGGCCGCCGTGGCCCGGTGCACGTCCAGGTCATTACGAAACGCATGAAGCAACCCTTCGTCCTTGGCCAGGTGCGCCATGATCCGCAGTTCGATTTGCGAATAGTCCGCCGCCAGCAGCTTGTAGCCTTTCGGCGCGACGAATGCCTGGCGGATGCGTCGGCCTTCGGCCGTGCGAATCGGGATGTTCTGCAGGTTCGGGTCGATGGATGACAGGCGCCCGGTCGCGGCGACGGCCTGCTGGTAATTGGTGTGGACGCGGCCGGTACGGCTGTTGATCTGTTCCGGCAGGCGATCGGTGTAGGTGCTCTTGAGCTTGCTCAGGGAGCGGTACTGCATCAGCACCTTGGGCAGCGGGTAATCCTGCTCCGCCAGCTCGGCGAGCACCGCTTCGGCGGTGGACGCCTGGCCCTTGGCGGTTTTGCTGAGCACCGGCAAGCCGAGCTTTTCGTACAGGATCACGCCCAATTGCTTCGGCGAACCCAGGTTGAATTCCTCGCCGGCGATGGCAAACGCCTCACGCTCCAGTGCCACCAGTTTTTCGCCCAGCTCGACACTTTGCACGCCCAGCAGGTTGGCATCGACCAACGCTCCCTGGCGCTCGATGCGCGCCAGGACCGGCATCAGCGGCATTTCGATGTCATTAAGCACCGGGCCCAGGCTTGGCGTGGCGGCCAGCCTTTCCTGCAAGGCCTGGTGCAGGCGGAAGGTCACGTCGGCGTCTTCGGCGGCGTAAGGGCCGGCCAGTTCCAGGGAGATCTGGTCGAAGGTCAGTTGCTTGACCCCTTTGCCAGCGATGTCCTGGAAATCGGTCTTGCTCTGGCCCAGGTACTTGAGCGCCAGGCTGTCCATGTCGTGGCGGGTCGCGGTGGAGTCCAGCACGTAGGATTCGAGCATGGTGTCGAAGGCGATGCCCTGGACCAGGATGCCGTTGTTCTGGTCGCCGCCGATGGCGCAGTTGGCCAGGATGTTGGTTTCGAACTTGGCGTGCTGGCCGATCTTGAGCTTGTTCGGGTTTTCCAACAGCGGTTTGAGCGCCGTGAGCACCGTGTCGCGGTCCAGTTGCTCCGGCACGCCCATGTAGGAGTGGGTCAGCGGGATGTAGGCCGCCTCGAAAGGGGCCACGGCGAACGACAGGCCGACCAGTTGCGAATGCTGGGCATCACCGCCGTTGGTTTCGGTGACAAAAGCGAACAACGGCGCCTTCTCCAGTTTCGCCAGCCACGCCTCGAAGCGCGCCTGCTCGAGAATGACCTCATACTTGGCCTCGGCGGCACCGGGCTGTTCTTCGGCCACTTCGACGATCTCCTGGCCGGCACGCTTGGCGTCCCGCTGGTTTTCCTCGAACCAGCTCTTGAACTCCAGCAACGTGTACAGCTCGGCCAGCTTTTCGTGATCGGGTGCGCCCATTTGCAGGTCGTCAAGGCCGATGTCCAACGGCACGTCGGTCTTGATGGTCGCCAGCTCGTAGGAAAGAAACGCCATTTCCTTGTGCTCTTCGAGCTTGGCGGCCAAGGTCTTGGCACCACGGATCGGCAAGGTGGCGACGATGTCCAGTTGCGCGTACAGCTCGGTCAGGCCGCCATTGACGCCCACCAGCAGGCCGGAAGCGGTCTTCGGTCCGATGCCCGGAACGCCCGGGATGTTGTCGGACGAATCGCCCATCAGCGCCAGGTAATCGATGATCTGCTCTGGAGCGACGCCAAACTTCTCCTTCACGCCAGCCACGTCCAGGGCGCTACCGGTCATGGTATTGACCAAGGTAATGTGCCCGTCGACCAACTGCGCCATGTCCTTGTCGCCGGTGGAGATCACCACCGGGCGGTCGGCCGCCGCGCTGCTGCGGGCCAGGGTGCCGATCACGTCATCGGCTTCGACGTTGTCCACGCACAGCAGCGGGAAGCCCAGGGCCTTGACGCTGGCATGCAGCGGCTCGATCTGCACGCGCATGTCGTCGGGCATGCTCGGGCGGTTGGCCTTGTATTCGGCGTACAGCGCATCGCGAAATGTCCCGCCCTTGGCGTCGAACACCACGGCGAACGGACTGTCCGGATACTGCTTGCGCAGGCTCTTGAGCATGTTCAACACGCCTTTGACCGCACCGGTCGGCAGGCCTTTGGACGTGGTCAGCGGCGGCAGCGCGTGGAAGGCGCGGTACAGATAAGAAGAACCGTCCACCAGGACGAGGGGGGCTTGGCTCATGAGCAGGATCAACCTTTTCGGCGGGTCCGGGGCTAGAATAGCGGGACCGTTGACGACAAAGGGACAAGGTTATCATGCGTACACTAAATCGCCTGTTACTGGCTGGCTTGTTTGCAATCACCCCGTTGGCCGTCATGGCAGCGGATGACGCACCCTCGGCGGACCCGGATGTCACCATCCGCACCGAAGGCGATAAAACCATTCAGGAGTATCGGCAAAACGGATTTTTGTACGCGATCAAGGTCACGCCCAAGAACGGCAAGCCTTATTTCCTGGTACGCGCCGATGGCACTGATGCAAACTTCATCCGCTCGGACCAGCCGGATATGCTGATCCCTTCGTGGAAAATCTTTGAGTGGTAGCCCCACTCTGCACTTCAACCGGCGCCCGCTGAAGGGCGCCCGTACTGGCAGTTTTAACCATGTCTGTGTTCACGCCCCTGGCTCGGCCCGAGCTGGAAACCTTTCTCGCCCCTTACGGGCTTGGCCGTCTGCTTGATTTCCAGGGGATCGCCGCCGGCAGCGAAAACACCAATTTCTTCATCAGCCTGGAGCAGGGCGAATTCGTCCTGACCCTGGTCGAGCGCGGCCCGGTGCAGGAAATGCCGTTCTTCATCGAACTGCTGGATGTGCTGCATGACGCCGACCTGCCGGTGCCTTACGCCTTGCGCACCACCGACGGCGTCGCGCTGCGGGAACTGGCGGGCAAGCCGGCGCTGTTGCAACCGCGCCTGGCGGGCAAGCACATCAAGCAGGCCAACGCCCAGCACTGCGCCCAGGTCGGGGAGTTGCTGGCGCATCTGCACTTGGCGACCCGCGACAATATGATCAAGCGCAAGACCGATCGCGGCCTGGACTGGATGCAGGAGGAGGGCGCCAAGCTGCTCTCGCACCTCGACGCTGAGCCGCGTCGGCTGCTCGAAACGGCGCTGGATGAAATCGCGCAGCAGAAGGTTGGCATCCTGGCGCTGCCGCGCGCCAACATCCATGCCGATCTGTTCCGCGACAATGCGATGTTCGAAGGCACGCACCTGACCGGGTTGATCGACTTCTACAACGCCTGCTCCGGGCCGATGCTGTATGACGTCGCCATCGCCTTGAATGACTGGTGCTCGGATGACAGCGGTGTGCTCGATGGTCCCCGGGCGCGGGCTTTACTGGGTGCCTATGCGGCGCTGCGGCCGTTCACCGCCGCCGAGGCCCAGCTATGGCCAACCATGCTGCGCGTGGCGTGCGTGCGGTTCTGGCTGTCGCGGTTGATCGCCGCCGAGTCGTTCGCCGGGCAGGATGTGTTGATTCACGATCCGATGGAGTTCCAGCAGCGCCTGGCGCAGCGGCAGACGGTTCATGCGTTGTTGCCGTTCGCCCTGTAACAGCAGGCAAGCGCGAAGCGGGCTGTTCTTGTGGCGAGGGGATTTATCCCCGCTGGGCTGCGAAGCAGCCCCATGCTTTGGATCTGGCGGACCGCGGTGGAAGATATTTCTTGGGGGCCGCTGCGCGCCCCAGCGGGGATAAATCCCCTCGCCACAGGTTTGTGCATCGACGGGGTTACAGCGACTCCAGGCATCCCGCCAGATCATTCCCCAACTTCTCCAACAACTGCTCATACCCTTGCGCCGTCGCCGGGGTATAGCCGCCCAGTGCATCCAGCTCCGCCAGTTTCACCGGCAACCCGGCCACCAGGGTTTCGGCCAGGCGCGGGCGCAAGGGCGGTTCGCTGAAGACGCAGGTCTTGCCCACCGCTTGCAAGCGCGTGCGCATCGCTGCCACATGCTGGGCGCCAGGCTGGACTTCGGCGGCCACGGCGAACACACCGGCGTGCTTGAGGCCGTAGTTGTCTTCGAAATAGTCGAACGCTTCGTGGAACACGAAATACGGTTTGCCGGCGACCCCGGCCAGACGCGTCTTGAGGCGCGCGTCCAAGGCGTCGAGACGCTGGTTGAAACCCGTGAGGTTGCTCTGGTAGCGGGCCGCATTCGCCGGATCCGCCGCGCTCAGGTCAGCCGCCATTTTCGCGGCGATCACCCGCGCATTGTGCGGAGATAGCCACAGGTGGGCATCCACGGTGCCGGGTCGGTGGTCGTGATCGTGCTCATCGCCGTCATGGTCATCGTCCTCGTGGGACGCGCTGTCCTGGCCGAAGTGACGCAACTTGAGCCCCGGCAGCGCCTGCACCGCGACCGACGGCAGCGTACGACCGTTCAACACGCGCGGCAGGAAACCTTCCATGTCCGGTCCAATCCAGTACAGCAGGTCCACCGACTGCACCTTGCGCACGTCCGATGGCCGCAACGCATAGTGATGCGGCGAAGCCCCTGGCGGCAGCAACACTTCCGGAACAGCCACGCCGTCCTGCACGGCGGCGGCAATCAACTGCAACGGCTTGATGCTGGTGAGGACCTTGACGTCGGCCTGGGCCGGGCCGATCAGTAGAAAACTTGCGATAAAAGCGACAAAGAGCGAAAAAAATCGGGACACGATGACCACTCGAAGAGGCGAGAACGGGTAACATAATAACGTCTCTCACTAAACTCGTCGCTGCCCATGCCTATTACGCCCCTTGCCAGTCGTCCCCACGATCACTCCCACTGCGTGCACACCGCGCTGTCCGAGGCCGACGCCATCTGCGCGCGCCAAGGGTTGCGCCTGACCGCCCTGCGGCGGCGCGTGCTGGAATTGGTCTGGCAAAGCCACAAGCCGCTGGGCGCCTACGACATCCTCGCCGTACTCAGCGAACAGGACGGCCGCCGTGCCGCGCCGCCGACGGTCTACCGGGCGCTGGATTTCCTCTTGGAAAACGGCTTGGTGCATCGCATTTCGTCGCTGAACGCCTTCGTCGGCTGCAACCATCCGGAGCACGCCCACCAGGGCCAGTTCCTGATCTGCCGCGAATGCCACGCCGCCATCGAGCTGGAACAGAAGTCCATCAGCGATGCCATCATCGCCAGCGCCAAGGACGTCGGCTTCGTGGTCGACACCCAGACCGTCGAGGTGGTCGGTCTCTGCTCCGGCTGCCAGGGGGCCTGATGAGCCATGCGCTGATCCGCCTCGAGCAGGTGGCCGTGACGTTCGCCGGGCAGAACGTGCTGGACAACATTCACCTGAGCGTCGAGCCGGGGCAGATCGTCACCCTGATCGGCCCCAACGGCGCCGGCAAGACCACCCTGGTGCGCGCCGTGCTGGGTTTGCTCAAGCCCGACAGCGGCAGCGTCTGGCGCAAGCCCAGGTTGCGCGTCGGCTACATGCCGCAAAAACTTCACGTCGATCCGACGCTGCCGCTGTCCGTGCTGCGCTTCCTGCGCCTGGTGCCGGGCGTGGACCGCGCACGGGCCTTGGCCGCGCTCAACGAAGTCGGCGCCGAACAGGTGATCGACAGCCCGGTGCAAAGTGTCTCCGGGGGCGAGATGCAACGCGTGCTGCTGGCCCGCGCCCTGCTGCGCGAGCCTGAATTGTTGGTGCTCGACGAGCCGGTGCAAGGGGTCGATGTGGCGGGGCAGGCCGAGCTGTACAGCCTGATCACGCGCCTGCGCGACCGTCACGGCTGCGGCGTGCTGATGGTGTCCCACGACCTGCACCTGGTGATGAGCACCACCGACCAGGTGGTCTGCCTCAACCGCCACGTCTGCTGTTCCGGGCATCCCGAGCAGGTCAGCGGCGATCCGGCCTTTGTCGAGCTGTTCGGAAAAAACGCACAAAGCCTGGCGATTTATCACCACCACCATGACCACGCCCATGACCTGCATGGCTCGGTGGTCAGCGCCCCTTCCGCTTCCAATCATGTTCATGGAGATGGCTGCAAGCATGGCTGATTTTCTGTTGTACGCCCTGCTCGCAGGTCTGGCACTCGCCTTGGTCGCCGGCCCCCTGGGTTCGTTCGTGGTCTGGCGGCGCATGGCCTATTTCGGCGACACCTTGTCCCACGCCGCATTGCTCGGCGTGGCCTTGGGGTTCCTGCTGGATGTCAGCCCGGCGGTAGCCGTGACCGTTGGTTGCCTGTTGCTGGCGGTGGTCCTGGTGACCCTGCAACACCGCCAGCCGCTGGCGTCCGACACGTTGTTGGGCATTCTCGCGCCGAGCACCTTGTCCCTCGGACTGGTGGTGCTGAGCTTCATGCATGACGTGCGCATCGACCTGATGGCCTATCTGTTCGGCGACCTGCTGGCGATCAGTCCGACGGACCTGTCGTGGATCCTGGGCGGTAGCGCGGCGGTGCTGCTGTTGCTGGTGGCGCTCTGGCGGCCATTGCTGGCCGTCACCGTGCACGAAGAGCTGGCCCGGGTCGAAGGCTTGCCTGTGCTGGGTTTGCGACTGGCGCTAATGCTACTGATTGCGGTGGTTATCGCCGTGGCGATGAAAATCGTCGGTGTGTTGCTGATTACGTCTTTGCTGATCATCCCGGCGGCCGCGGCACAGCGTCACGCCCGCTCGCCCGAGCAGATGGCGCTCGGCGCGAGCGTGCTGGGCATGCTCGCGGTGTGTGGCGGCTTGGCACTTTCCTGGTTCAAGGACACCCCGGCCGGACCGTCGATCGTGGTCAGCGCCGCTGCGTTGTTTCTGCTGAGTTTTGTCCTGCCTCGTCGAGGGGTGTAGACTTGCTCGCTTTTTGCGCAAATAGAGAGTCGCAGGAATGAAGCCGTTCGCCTCCCGTTATCTGCTCCTTGTCGCATTTTCCCTGCTGCTGGGCGCTTGCCAGAGTACACCGCCGGTCACCCAGGCTCCCGATACGCGGGGCCCGGCCATCGCGCAGCTCGAGCAAAGCCTGGCCAGCAATGAATTGGCCACCGCTGAAGACCAGATGGCCGCCTTGCAAGCCCAGTCGCCCGAAGACCGGTCGCTGGAACCCTACCAGCGGCAATTGGCCGAGGCGTATTTACGCCGCAGCCAGATCGATTTGCAAAAAGGCGACGTAAACGCCGCAGCCACCGCCCTGAGCCGTGCCCGGGCGTTGATGCCCAAGGCCCCGGCCCTCACCGGCGAGGTCAACAGCGCCATTGCCGAAGCTCGCAAGGCCGACCTGGAAAAAGCCGAGGCCGACCTCAAGGCCGCCGAAGCCAAGCCGGTCGCCAAAGTGATCGACCCGAGCGCCGAGAGCACCACCGTTGCGCTTAATATCGGCGATATCCAGAAAATGCGGCGCCAACTGGACGCCATTGCCGCAGATGTGGTGAATTATCAGTGTGACGTCAGCATCCAGGCGCCGCGCACCGATGATTATCCTTGGCTGGCGACTTTGCTGACCAAGCGGGTTAAAAAGCTTGATCCGGGGTCTGAACTGAATCTACGCAAGCAGACCCTGCGCAATGTGCCGGCGCAGATGGTGCTGACACCGCGCAAGCCTTAACAGCATCGTCGGAACGCCGCCCGGAGCAAGCTCGCTCCCACATTGGAGCTAGGGTGATCACAGTTTAGTGATCGACACCTAACCCTGTGGGAGCGAGCTCGCTCGCGATAGCGTCCTACCGGCAACCAGCCTCTTTCAGACACTCAAGCTGGAATCGCCTTCGCCTTAGGTTCCCGCGCCCACACCCGATGCTGGGCAATCGCATCGAAGAACGCCTGGAACTTGCCAGCATCCGCGTCAGGAATCAGCCCCGCATCCGCCTCCAGTTTCAACAACACCAGTAACTGCCGCGCTTCGCCATTCAGCGCGATGGCCTTCAGGTGCTTGTAGGCTTCCAGCAGGTAATGCAACGCCACACCATCGCCGCTCAAGGCCTTGATCGATTCCGCGCCACCCGGTACGAACACCGCGTCGAAGGCAATCGACGGCAACCCTTCCATGGACGCATCCACCGCCAGTTCCTGCCCATCGGCCGTCGTGACCGGTGCCGAGGTCGGCCCCAGCACTTTGGCGTGGGCGCCTTCGGCCTCCAGGGCCTGCTTGAGGGCATCGATGATCGACCCATCGACACCGTTGGCCACCAACACCGCCACTTTGCGCGTCTTGATGTCCCCAGACAGCAGGTTCGCCTGGCTCAAGGCCGGGGACTCCTCCAGCGAGGGTTTCGGCACATCGACGGTGCCGGCGGTAGGCGCCGGTAACCCCAGGTTCTTGGCGACCCGCCCGGCCAGTTCCAGGTCGATGTTGGCGAGAATCTCATTGACCTGCCGCGCCCGGATGAACTCCCGCTCCACCTTGCCCAACTCAAAGCTGTAGGCGGCGATGATGTGCTCTTTTTCGTGGGGGCTCATGCTCTTGTAGAACAACCGCGCCTGGGAGAAATGGTCGGCGAACGAATCGCTGCGTTGGCGGATCTTGTGGGCGTCGATACGCTCTGGATAACTTTCGAAGCCGCCGTCTTCCGGGCCGGGCGGGGTTTCCTTCGGCCAACCGCCGTCGATGGAGTTCGGCTCGTAGGACGCGCGCCCCTTGTCGATGGTGGTGCGGTGCATCGCATCGCGCTGACCGTTGTGCACAGGCGTGATGGCTCGGTTGATCGGCAGCTCATGGAAATTCGGCCCACCGAGTCGGCTGATCTGCGTATCGGTGTAGGAAAACAGCCGACCTTGCAGCAATGGGTCGTTGGAAAAGTCGATGCCCGGAACGATATGCCCGGGGCAGAACGCAACCTGCTCGACTTCGGCGAAGAAGTTGTCCGGGTTACGGTTGAGCACCATCTTGCCCAGGGGCGTGATGGGCACCAGCTCTTCAGGGATGATCTTGGTCGGGTCGAGCAGGTCGAAGTCGAACTTATGCTCGTCTTCCTCGGCGACGATCTGCACGCCGAATTCCCATTCCGGGTAGTCGCCCATCTCGATCGACTCCCAGAGATCGCGACGGTGGTAGTCGGTGTCTTTACCCGCCAGCTTCTGGGCTTCGTCCCACACCAATGAACACGTCCCGGCTGTAGGGCGCCAGTGGAATTTGACGAAGCTGCTTTTGCCTTCGGCGTTGATCATGCGGAAGGTGTGCACCCCAAAACCCTGCATGGTGCGTAGGCTTTTTGGAATGGCCCGGTCAGACATCGCCCAGATCACCATATGAGCCGATTCCGGCACCAGCGAGACAAAATCCCAGAATGTGTCGTGGGCCGAGCCGCCTGTAGGAATTTCGTTATGGGGCTCGGGTTTTACCGCGTGGACAAAGTCCGGAAACTTCACCGCGTCCTGAATGAAAAACACCGGCATGTTGTTGCCCACCAGGTCGAAGTTGCCTTCGTCGGTGAAGAACTTCACCGCGAAGCCGCGCACGTCCCGCACGGTGTCGCCGGAACCCCGCGGACCTTGCACGGTGGAAAAGCGCACGAACACCGGGGTTTTCTTGCTCGGGTCCTGTAGAAAACCAGCCTTGGTCAGCGCCGAATGCGCTTCATAGCTCTGGAAGTAGCCATGGGCGCCGGTCCCGCGGGCGTGAACGATGCGTTCAGGGATGCGTTCATGGTCAAAATGCGTGATTTTTTCACGCATGATGAAGTCTTCCAGCAGCGACGGGCCCCGGGCGCCGACCCGGAGGGTGTTCTGGTTATCGGCGATCTTCACGCCCTGATTGGTGCGCAACGCCTGTTCGGTGGCGTCGGAACGGAACTGTTCCAGGCTTTCGAGCTTGGCGTTGGTGTTGCCGCGATCCAGGGTGTCGGTCCCGGCCAGTTGGCTCTTGTTGACCGTGGGCTTCTTGGTACTCATCAGGCATGACTCCTCTTTACGTTCCTCGCCGTGGCCAGGACTCTTGAGTTCGACGCCGCAGGCACATGACCTCGGCATTTCGAGTGGCTTAATGAGTGACCGACGCCGTTTGGCCGTGTTCCTTTTTTATGTCCTTTGATCGCGTTATTGCCAAATGACTGGTCCGATCGCAAATAAATGCTAAGAACCTCTATACGGACAGGCTAAAATGCGCGCCCGGCTAACCGCTGATCCTTTTCCAACGCGCCCCACAAGGTTCGCTACGTGATCGAGTTTCAAGACGTCCATAAAACCTACCGGGTCGCCGGTAGGGATATCCCCGCCCTGCATCCGACCAGTCTGACGATTGAGAACGGTCAGGTCTTCGGCCTGATTGGTCATTCCGGTGCGGGAAAAAGTACCCTGCTGCGCCTGATCAATCGCCTGGAAGACTCCACTGGCGGCAAGATCATCGTCGACGGCGAAGAAGTCACCGCCCTGGACGCCAGCGGCCTGCGGCGTTTCCGTCAACAGGTCGGAATGATCTTCCAGCACTTCAACCTGCTGGCGTCCAAGACCGTGGCCGACAACGTGGCGCTGCCGCTGACGCTGGCGGGTGAATTGTCCCGCAGTGAAATCGACCAGCGCGTCGCCGAGCTGCTCGCCCGCGTCGGCTTGTCCGACCACGCCAAGAAGTACCCGGCGCAGCTGTCCGGCGGCCAGAAGCAGCGCGTCGGCATCGCCCGCGCCCTGGCGACCAAACCCAAGATCCTGCTGTGCGACGAGGCCACCAGCGCCCTCGACCCGCAGACCACCGCCTCGGTCCTGCAACTGCTGGCGGAAATCAACCGCGAGCTGAAGCTGACCATCGTGCTGATCACCCATGAAATGGACGTGATCCGCCGCGTTTGCGATCAAGTGGCGGTGATGGACGCCGGCGTGATCGTTGAGCAAGGCCCGGTGGCCGAGGTGTTCCTGCACCCCAAGCATCCGACCACCAAGCGTTTTGTCCAGGAAGACGAGCAGATCGACGAAAGCGAACAGCGCGACGACTTCGCCCACGTGCCCGGACGCATCGTGCGTCTGACGTTCCAGGGCGACGCGACCTACGCGCCATTGCTCGGCACCGTCGCCCGGGAAACCGGTGTGGACTACAGCATCCTGGCCGGTCGTATCGACCGCATCAAAGACACCCCCTACGGGCAACTGACCCTCGCCATCACCGGCGGTGACATGGAGGCGGCGTTCGCCCGCTTCACCGCGGCCGATGTCCACATGGAGGTGCTGCGCTAATGGAACTGTTGAGTTCGTTCTTCTCCAACATCGACTGGCTGGAAATCTGGCTGGCCACCGGCGACACCTTCCTGATGCTGTTCGGTTCGCTGTTGTTCACCGTGCTGCTCGGCCTGCCCCTGGGCGTGTTGCTGTTCCTCTGCAGCCCGCGCCAGTTGCTCGAGGCCCGCGGTGTGTATGCACTGCTGTCGCTGATCGTGAACATCCTGCGTTCGCTGCCGTTCATCATCCTGTTGATCGTGATGATCCCGTTCACGGTATTGATCACCGGCACCTCCCTGGGCGTGGCCGGCGCGATCCCACCGCTGGTGGTCGGCGCGACACCGTTCTTCGCCCGCCTGGTGGAAACGGCCCTGCGCGAAGTCGACCGCGGCATCATCGAAGCGACCCAGGCCATGGGCGCCACCACGCGGCAGATCATCGTCAATGCCTTGCTGCCGGAAGCCCGTCCAGGCATTTTTGCCGCGATTACGGTGACAGCGATTACGCTGGTGTCCTACACGGCCATGGCCGGTGTGGTCGGCGCCGGTGGCTTGGGCGACCTGGCAATCCGCTTCGGCTACCAGCGTTTCCAGACCGATGTCATGGTGGTCACGGTGGTGTTGCTGCTGGTGCTGGTCCAGGTGCTGCAGACCGTGGGCGACAAACTGGTTGTGCATTTCTCTAGAAAATAAGGCCTCGCGCCACTAAACCATGAGCCGGCCATTCGCTGGCAGGCGCCAAGAGCAGGCGCCTCACAAGGAGTTAGCTGAATGAAAAAACTACTGGTTGCCCTCGCCGCCGCCGCAGCGTTTTCCGCCCACGCCGCCGACACCCTGACCGTCGCGGCCACACCGGTGCCGCACGCGGAAATCCTCGAATTCGTCAAACCGACACTGGCCAAAGAAGGCGTCGATCTGAAGGTCAAAGTCTTCACCGACTACATCCAGCCGAACGTACAAGTTGCGGAAAAGCGCCTGGACGCCAACTTCTTCCAGCACCAGCCGTACCTGGATGAGTTCAACAAGGCCAAGGGCACCCACCTGGTGAGCGTGGCCGGTGTGCACCTGGAACCCCTGGGCGCGTACTCCAGCAAGTACAAGAAGCTCGACGAACTGCCAGGCGGCGCCAACGTGGTGATCCCGAACGACGCCACCAACGGCGGCCGTGCGCTGTTGCTGCTGGCGAAGGCTGGGGTGATCAAGTTGAAGGATTCGAACAACATCCTGTCGACCACCAAGGACATCACCGAGAATCCGAAGGATTTGAAATTCCGTGAGCTGGAAGCCGCGACCATTCCGCGGGTGCTGACCCAGGTGGATCTGGCGTTGATCAATACCAACTATGCGCTGGAAGCCAAGCTGGATCCTTCCAAGGATGCGCTGGTTATCGAAGGTAGCGACTCGCCGTATGTGAACATCCTGGTGGCTCGTGAGGATGACAAGGACAGTGAGGCGATGAAGAAGCTGGTTGCGGCGTTGCACACGCCGGAAGTGAAGGCTTTTATTCTTGAGAAGTACAAAGGCGCGGTTTTGCCGGCGTTTTGAGCTGATCGGGTGGTGAAAAAACGGGGCTGCGTGGGAATGCAGGCCCGTTTTTTTTTGCTCGGAGGTATGCGGCATTAAGGAAAGCCCAGCGGGAGCAAGCTCCCTCGCCACGAATGTTTGACCGGCCCCCGCTCAATGCCTGTTAACTGCTTGTCTTTCGGTCCGTAAAGGGGGACGGAAGGCAGAGTAAACTTGCCCCTTTCTTATCCGACTGCACTCATGAATTCATTACGCGAAGACAATCGAAAGCGCTTGATACGACTCATCGACCAGATCCCTGTCGATGAGAACCCCGAGGGTTGGACTCATATTACTTCGATAGCCGTCGGTGGGCTGCTATCGGTTGGGTTTTCGCAAAAAGGTCCCTACTTGCTGGTCGTCTCAAGCTCGGGGCGGAGTGTTGTGCACTGCGACACAGGAGAAAAAATTGAGCGCGACTATGAAGAATATGCGGGCTTGAGCGAGCTCGGGTTGCATTGCCAGGGTATTGGCGTGATCGCCGATGAAGTCATACCGCTGTGTGGCATTCAGGGCGGTGGCTTGCCAACCGGCAACATCGCCGGGGAAGGACTGGAGTTGGTTTCCCCGGATTGGCCTGAAAACAGTCTTATTCTGAGCAAACCCTTCAAAAATGCGCTGATTGAAGGTCATCAAGCAGATTGCACGGTGATCTACAGGGACCACGTGAGGGCGTTCGGATTCTCCTGGTGTGGGAACTACATCGTTGCGGCGTGCAGCAGCGACTTCGAACTTTGGTCGAGAAAGTCAAAGTTGTGACGAAAGGCCGTCGCCGGAAGCGCGGCGGCCAAGGGCGTTGCAGTTCTGCTTCATTGTTCAACAACCCTCATGATAAATTCCCCGCCGCGACCTCTAATCAATAGAGGGCATTCAGGGAGAGAAGTAAGTGATCAAGTCTTTGTTGGTTGGGGCATTGCTGGCAATGGCATCAGCATCGGCATCTGCGATGAGTTGCGATAATCCTAGAAACGCCTATGACAGGACCTATTGCGCGTCGCTGAAAATGGTTCAGTCGGATCAGGAAATCAACGAGCAGTACAAGAAGACGATGAGTGCCCTGAACCCGGATCAAAAGAAAAAAGTGAAAGCCGCTCAGATCCAGTGGATCAAAAATCGTGACAGCGCCTGTTCCAACGATGGCCTGCTCTACCTGGACTGTGCCAATGAGAAGACCGAGGCGCGTATCGTCATACTCAAAGCTGTCGAGCGCGAGTGCCGTGCTGCCGGTTGCGACGACGCCAAGCTGTCGCAAGTCGAGTAACCCGTAAACAACGTCGGGCTTGCAGTCGTATCCCTCGAAAACCCGACGTAAAGCGTCGGGTTTTTCTTTGGTGGGTTCACCTGCTATCGCGGCTCAACTCGCCCTTGCCCCTTCTTTCATGCCTGACGCAGGCTGGTCATGATCAGTGCTACGCAGCACCACGCTCGACCATGGCACGCCATGCCTGGACGCTGGAGCGTTCCTGCATCCTGGCGTGCCAGGCTCGCAGTGCGGCACATTCTTCAGGCACGGAGAGTTGCACCAGCGAGGCGAAGATCATGCCGCCCAGTACCGCAATGTCGGCCATCGAAAACTTGTCGCCCGCCACAAAGGCCTGGTCCTTGAGAAGGTTGTCGAAATAGCGCATGCCCCTGATCGCCTTATCGCGCATCCGGGTGCCCCACTCGGCATTCTGGTACAGCTCGACATCGGGGCCGAGGCCCGGCGTGGCATGGTGGAAGTACACGCTGACGGCGTCGAGAAACTCGATCTCGGCACGTTTGGTCATCATATGGATGATGCCTTTTTCAACAGGCGTTTCGCCCGTCAGCGTCGGATGACCGTCCAGGCTATCCAGATACTGGGTAATCGCCGTGCACTCCGCGATCCGCGTCCCATCGTCCAGCTCCAGCACGGGCAGTGTCCCGGAGTAATTGATGGCCAGGAACTCGGGGTTCTTGTGCTCACCGGCCCAGAGATTCACCGGTATGAATTCGATGTTCGGCAGCAATCCTTTTTCCGCCAGCGCAATGCGCACTCGGGCGGGGTAGGGGCCGTTGAACCAATCGTAGATTTTCATCGTAGGAACAGTGGAAACATCAACGCGCTGTTGTGAAGAAGTCATGACTCGAGTACCTGCCTGTCAATTGGTAGGTAAAGATTGAGCCGCCAATTCAGCGCTGTCAATCCCCTACCTGACAATTGGCAGGTATACACATCTGCGCGTAGAATCGCGGTTACCTGAGTGAGTCGAATTTCGAAACGAGGCCGCAACGTGAACGAAAATGCTCGAGAAGCCATCTTGGCGGCAGCGAAAGCCGCTGCCCAACTGCACGGTTACAGCGGAATCAATTTCCGTAGCATTGCCGACCAGGTGGGCATCAAGAACGCCAGCATTTACTACCACTTTCCGAGCAAGGCAGGCCTGGCTGCGGCGGTTGCCGAACGCTACTGGCAGGATGCGCTGCGCATGCTCGAAGAGATACGCGCCGCCCATACCGATCCAAAGGCGTGTGTACGGCTGTACCCCTCCATTTTTCGAAAGTCGCTTGAGGACGGCAACAGGCTTTGTCTGTCCAGCTTCATGGCAGCTGAATACGAAGACCTTCCCGATGAAGTGTCGCGAGAGGTCAGGGCTTTTGCGGACGTTAACGTGACGTGGCTCGCCCAGGTGCTGGCGGATGCGGGAACAGGCAGCGCAGAAGAATGTGAACGCCGAGCCCGCGCCATTTACACCGCTGTTGCGGGTGCTCAGTTAATCGCGCGGACTCGGGCGGATGTCGGCCTGTTCGATGATCTGATTTTGAGCTACCGGGAAGCAGGATTGATTCCAGCCTGATCCTGTAACGCAGATGATGCCGTTTGACTGTAGGAATGGTGGGAGCAAGCTCCCTCGCCACGGGGTTTTGGTTCAATCGGGGCCGTAGGTGTAATTCAGTTGTTTGCGTTGGTGGCAGGGTGCCACAATCGCCATTTTAGTTGCATCACGATCAGGTGGATCAAATGGATGGCCCAAGATCTCGGAACGGCCAAGCTTTTTTCATAGCCGAGCAGGTGCGAACTGATCGACTGCAGCAACTGTTTCGCCAATCCGTTTCTGCGGTTTTCGGCAGTTACCTGGCTGCCATCATGCTGAGTGGGCTGTGTTGGGATCGGTTTGAGCACAGCGCTATTCTTTGGTGGTTGGGCATCCTGACCGCATCGACGTTGTTGCGTATCGCGATGTTCGTCGCCTATTTTCGCAGCGCCGAAAGTGAGCGTACGCCTCAGCGCTGGGAGCGCAGATACTGGGTCACGCTGGTGTTATCCGCCAGCATCTGGGGCGGCGGTGCATTTGTGGTCATGCCGGCGGACGATCTGCTGTCCCAGGCGTTGGTCATGCTGTTTACCGTCGGCATGACCGTCAGCGCGGTGTCCTGCTACTCGGCCTACCGCGATATGACGCTGGCCTCCATTGGCCTGGTGCTGTTTCCATGCACCGTCTGGCTGCTGTTTCAACCGTCCCCGATCCAAGTTGGCATGGCCCTTTCGATCTTGGTGTTCGCGGCATTTGCGGCCCGCGCCACGCACAAAATGTCCCAGGCACTGGAAATCGCCTTTCGTCTTACCCGTGAAATGGAGCAGGCGAACAGCATTTCAACCCGCGCCGCACAAACCGATGAACTGACCGGCCTGAAGAGTCGGCGGGCTTTTTTCGAGCATGCCCAGCGGCTTTATGACGAATGCAAGAGCAACCGGTTAGGGTTGTGCGCCGTCATGTTGGACATGGATCACTTCAAGCACATCAACGACACCTACGGCCATCAGGTCGGGGATCAGGTTTTGCGCGAGATGGGGATGGTCATCAGTTCGTCGTTTCGGGCAACGGACATTCACGGCCGGCTGGGTGGGGAAGAGTTCGCCATTCTGCTTCCGGACACGTCCATCGAGGTCGCCACCCAGATTGCGGAACAGCTCATCGATACGATTGCGGGTTTGATGATCGAGCCTGTTCACTGCATAACCGCCAGCCTTGGCGTCGCGTCGACGGAGGCCTGTAACAAGGATCTTCATAGCTTGATGAACGATGCGGATAAAGCCCTGTATCGGGCGAAGGCGTTGGGGCGCAATCGAGTGGCTGTTGCTTAGTCGGGTTGGCTCTGCATCATTGGCCAGAATTTGATCAACCCCACCTCTACGTCATATTCCAGAAGCGGAACGCGGAGCGTCCCCCGGCGGCGTTCCCACTCGGGAGCGCGGGAACCCTGAACGCTCTCTCTCCAAAGGCCTGCAATCGCCTGGGCATTGATCCCTCTGGCTTCTCCTTGGTTCACCTCGCGGCGAGTGTTCTTGCCCTGTACTGAAAATAATTTCCTTTTAATATCAATCTGTTAATTAAAGGTTGATCATTTCTTGAAAATTTATCTTGCGCGCAAAGTATTTGAGCGTTAATTTTATCTCAACTGATTAGCGCACAAACATTTAGCGCAAATCAAAACAAATACTCGATCAGCCCATTCAGCAAGAGGAAACACCATGAACGTTCTCTATACCGCAGTCGCAACTTCCACCGGTGGCCGTGATGGCCGTGCTGTTTCCAGCGACAAGATTCTCGACGTAAAACTGGCCACGCCAAAAGCCTTGGGTGGTGCCGGTGGTGAAGCCACCAACCCTGAGCAGCTATTCGCTGCCGGCTACTCGGCCTGCTTCATCGGTGCACTGAAGTTTGTCGCCAGCCAGAGCAAACGCAGCATTCCTGCCGACGCTTCGATCACCGCACACGTTGGCATCGGCCAGATCCCTGGCGGTTTCGGTCTGGACATCGACTTGCACATCAACCTGCCAGGTCTGGATCAAGCCGATGCTCAGGCGCTGGTCGACGCGGCTCACCAGGTTTGCCCGTACTCCAACGCGACACGCGGCAACGTTGACGTCCGATTGCACGTCACCGTCTAACTCACTTCACCCACGAATAAAAAACGCCGCTTATCTCTCATGAGGAAGCGGCGTTTTTTTGCGTCACAGGTTCCTAAACGATGCTATCCACCACACCCCCATCAACACGCAACGCCGCCCCCGTGGTGGCCGAGGCCTGCTCCGAGCTGGCGTAGATAATCATGTTGGCGACCTCCTCGACGCGCGCCGCGCGCTGGATGATCGAGGTGCTGCGGTGCTGGTTGACGAAATCCGCCGCCACCTTTTCCAGGCTTTCCCCGCTGCGCTCCACATCTGCCTGGAGCATCTGGGCAACCCCTTCGGAAAGCGTCGGCCCAGGCAACACCGAGTTCACCGTCACGCCCGTGCCGGCGAGGCGCTTGGCCAGGCCGCGAGCGATGGACAGTTGGGCGGTCTTGGTGAAGCCGTAATGGATCATGTCGGCAGGAATGTTCACGCCCGATTCCGACGAGATAAACACGATCCGTCCCCAACCGCGCTCGACCATGCCTTGCGCGTAAGCCCTGGAAACCCGCACACCCGACATCACGTTGGTTTCGAAGAAGCGCTGCCATTCGCTGTCCGGCGTTTCGAAAAAGTCTTGTTGTTTGAAAATGCCCAGGTTGTTGATGACGATATCGAAGCTGGGGTATTTGGCGATCAGTGCCTGGCAGCCTGCCTCGTTGCTGAGGTCGCCAACAAAGCCTTCGGCTTTGGAAGCGAGGCCGCCCAGGCGCTGCAACGCATCCTGCACGCTGCTGTCGCTGCGGCCATTGAGGACCACGTTGGCACCGGCTTCGAGGAAGCCTTTGGCGGTGGCAAAACCGATGCCGCTGGTGGAACCGGTGACTAAAACGTGACGGCCAGTGAAGTCGATTTTCATGGGAGGAACTCCTTGAGTCATGGACCAGAGGGCTGTGCGATGTTTTTGGCTGACGGTCGTTCGACCAAGGGCTTAATCATGGACGCGATTTAGACTTTGCGCCTCCTTGTGGGCATTAACGGCTGACCGCTTTCGCTCAGAAGGGAGCAGTCGTCTATCTACTTGCTGGTGGGGGAAGGCCAGTCGATCTTTGCGCCTTTGCTAAGAACGCATACCCATCCATATCACGGCTTCAGTCCAAGCGATCACCATCGGTGCCAGCGCTCTGAACCAAGGATCGTTTGCATCAATCTGCGCTGCCGAATGGTCATGATGGTGTTGTTCTTCTTCCACGATCGAAGCGATGGCCGCCACTGCGTGCGGATCGATATCGCCCAGAACCTGAAGTTGGTGGGCCAGGTGTTTAAGCACCACACTTTCAACCGCGACGGTGGTGGCAAGAATGGCTTTACGGCCGCAGAGGCCAGTGATCAGTCCCAACGCCAAGCCGCCCATCCCGCACAGCCAGTAACTGCGGCAGCGGGGATAGTTGCGACGTTGCAGTTCCGCGAAGAAGACGGCCCGGTGACGGCGCTCGTGGGAAAGAAACTCCCTGAGCTCACCCACCATATCCGGGAAGAAAAGCCGGGCCATGGTCAACTGACCGCTGTAGATACAGATCGCGCCATGCTCACCTGCATGGTCAACCTTCATCATGCAATTGCCGAGGTCTGTTTCGTTCGCCAGGACGTCTGGTGCATTCACAATGGACTTGCCTTGTTCGAGTGGATGGGCTTTTAGCCGGTCATTGGATCAGGGGCTGAAAGAAACTCACTGGGCGCCGTCAAGCAGGCTCTTACAGAACCTAGGGGTAGCGGTACGATTTGCCAGACGAAGGCTGCGTTCCTTTGATGGCAACGACTGGAGCACGTAGTTCGGGTCGCGTGATGTCATAGACCTGAAGTTCACACCCTTCGCCCCGATCAACAAAGACGAACTCCACCAAATAGACTTTTTGCTTCTCGGGAATAAAGGTAATAGCGATCGGCCCACAGCTGTAATACGACGAGACCGTCGGATTGGCGTTTACCTTTTTCTCGTACTTGTTCTTCGACTGGTTGAAAACGTGGTCTTCGTTGTAAAGCGTCCGATAACCCGGTGCCGGAATCTGACGACTGATCGTCGATGACCCGACCACTTGCAAAGTCTGGCCAGGATCAGCCTGCATTTCCAACTGGGGAAAATGCTTGAAGACCGCGCTGTTAAGACGGTTGAACCATCCACCGGCTTTACTGTGAAACGGTTCGACCACTGTTCCGAGTTGATCCGGGCGTGTATCCGGGTCATTGCCTCGGACCACTTCAAAATCTATTGGATAGGCCACATCGCCAAATGCCTGCATGATCACTTTGGCGTGTTGATCATCCACGGTGGCCTTCTTCTGCTCCAGCATGATGCCATCTGTCCAGAGTGCCGGCGCAGAGCTGCGAGAATCGAAAACGCAGCCGCATAACCCCAAAGATAGAACCATCGTGACAACTGTCTTCACTGCGCTTCCTTGCATCTTGCCACCCAGGGCTTGTACGAAAAGTCGCCGAGCGGCGATCAGGCAAGGCGAAAACAGGCGAGGAAGCGGAGTTTACTGGTTGTAAATGAGCATTCCGAGCCTGTTTTCAACGCAGCATGATCGTCGCGCAGGAAAGGGGTCGACGAAGTTATTAGGGGCCAGGTAGGGCGGCGTGGCTACCTTAAGAACTTACAGACCCGCAGAATTCCAGATAAATGGTCAGGGTTAGAGCGCTCGTTGCAGTTGTATTGGATTTCGGCAGCAAACTCCCTCGTCATTCAGGCCTGCGCGCTGAATCGCTGCGCAGCACGCCGTTCAAGCATCGCGGCTTCCGTCTCTTGGGTCGCCAGTTCGCCTTTGTGCGCCAGTTGATTGAAGAACAGCCCGTCCGAAAACTCCTGGGGCGGCACCGAGCCGGAGCGCTTGAGCAGCGGTGCCAGGTCGATGGTGCTGGCGAAGTTTTCCTTGGTCAGGTTGTAGCGGCCCAGGTAGCTGCCAGACCAGGGCGAGTCGGCATCCACCATGTCGATGGAAGCGTCGCGGAAGGCGCTGGCTGCGGTTTTCAAGTCATTGGATTCATTGAGCAGATCGGTGAGGCGCTGGGTCTCCGAGGTGCTGAGCTGCCCGGCGGTGTTGAGCACTTTCAGCTTGCCATCGGCCTCGACGGTGAAGCCGTATTTCTTGCTGGCCAAATCCGGGTGGGTCGCCGACAGCTGTGACTGGAATGCCTCGAAGGAGGTTTTCAACGTGTTTTTCGCGCTCTCGGTGATCGCGACATAGCGAGGAAAATCTGGCGATTGGGAGCGACCGACCCAGGTGGTAATGGCCACCAGCGGTTGCTCCACGGTCTGGGTTTCTTCACTGGGATGGTAGATGGCCGCTGGGCCAGCGCTTGCCAGTTCTTTTACAGAGCCTGTTGGTGGATGAGTGACCAACGTCTGATCGGAGCGGGTGAGGTGGGTGTTGGCGGGTGCAATAGAGGCAGCGCTAAGGGAGAGTTCCATTTCATCGGTCCATGATTGGCGGATACATCGGGTTATCGACAGCCGGGGACCGAGCTTTAGGATGAGAGATGGCGTGGGGTGAGGTCCGTTAGTTATGTGGCGGCTGTTAGGGCGCTATCACGAGCAAACTCGCTCCCACAGGAATTTATGTTGGAGGCAATGTCTGTAAACAGCCCGGCAAACGGTGGGAGCGAGCTTGCTCGCGATAGCGGTGGGTCTGCTTGCAGCGATGGCGAGTGTGCCGTCGTCATCGCGAGCAAACTCGGCTCCCACATAGGGACTCCCACATAGGGACTTGGGTGCTCACAGATCCTGCATTCACCACAAATCCCAAACCCCCGCTCATATGAAGCAACTCAGTACCACCGCGCCTCGCCCGGCGGGCGCTTCTTGAAGCGTTTCATGCTCCACATGTACTGGCTCGGGTAGGCCCGCACGTAGCGCTCCACCACTTGGCTCATGGCGGCGCAGGCGGTTTCGGTGTCGGTGCTGTACATGGCCTCTGGCGCGGCTTCGAGGATGACTTTGTAGCCGGAGCCGTCCGGCAGGCGCAGGGCGTGAAGGAAGACGCCGACCGCCTTGCCGCCGGCGAGCATGTTCGGCACGAATTTGCTGGTCAGGGCCTGGGTGGCGAAGAAGGGCACGAAGATGCCGGCGGATTCGGCCGGTTCCGGGTCGGCGGGGATGCCCACCTGGCCGCCCTTGCGCACTTCCTTGATGACGCTGAGGATGCCTTCCTTGGTGGAGGCCGCGACTTTGTTGCCCAGTTGCACACGTTGCTTTTGCAGCAATTCATCCACCGCCTTGAGTTTGGGCGGGCGGTAGAAAATGATCGGTTTGCACTGGCTGCAATAAAAGTGGTTGAGCACTTCCCAGTTGCCCAGGTGGCTGGTGATACCCACCACGCCTTTACCGGAGGCCAGGGCTTCTTTCAGCACCTCCAGGCCTTCGACTTCGCGCACCAGGTCGATGGAGCGCTGGGCCGGCCAGATCCAGGCGCAGGCGCTTTCGGTCAGGGATTTGCCGATGTCCTTGAGGCTCTGGCCCACCAGGCGTTCGCGCTCGGCCGGGTCCATCTCGGGAAAGCACTTGGCGAGGTTGATCCGCACCACGTCGCGGGAACGGTTGGGAAATTTCCACATGAGCCAGCCAATCGCCGAGCCCACCGCCTGCACCGCTCGCCAGGGCAGCAGCGCAAACAACCGCAGAGCGCCGACCAGCAAGGCGCCTTTCAACTTATCCACAGGTCACTCCTGAATGTATGGGCCGTGTTGCGAGCCGGCTATTCTAACCGCCGTTTACCAACTCGGCGTAGCGGTCGCAGTCCTGGGTGTGGTCCATGACCATGCCCGAGGCCTGCATCAAGGCGTAGCAAATGGTCGGCCCGACGAAAGTGAACCCGGCTTTTTTCAAACCTTTGCTCATCGCCAGTGCCTCGGGCGTGATGGCCGGCACTTCGCTGCGGTCCTTGAAATGGTTGATGATGGGTTTGCCGTCCACGAACGACCAGAGGAACGCCACCGGATCTTCCAGCGCCAGCCAGGCCTGGGCATTGCGACGGGCGGCCTTGAGCTTGAGGCGGTTGCGGATGATGCCCGGGTCGAGCATCAGCTCATCGATTTCCGCGTCGCTCATCTGCGCCACGCGCTGCACATCGAAGCCGTACAACACTTCCCGGTAGCGCTCGCGTTTGCGCAAAACGGTGATCCAGGACAGCCCGGCCTGGAACCCTTCGAGCAAAAGCAACTCGAACAAACCCTGCGCATCGCGCAGCGGCGTGCCCCACTCCTGATCGTGATAAGCCATGTACAACGGATCGTCAGAACACCAAAAGCAGCGTGGCATAAGGCTCCAGGGGGCGTGCGCACGAACGAATCGGGTATACTCCCGCTCTTTAAATCGCAGCCCAAGAAACAGGTGAATTTCGTGAGCCAGCCTACGCCAGCCGTGCGTACCTTCCAAGACTTGATCCTCGCCCTCCAGCAATACTGGGCCGAGCAAGGTTGCGTGGTACTTCAGCCCTACGATATGGAAGTAGGCGCCGGCACTTTCCACACTGCCACGTTTCTGCGTGCCATCGGCCCGGAAACCTGGAACGCCGCTTATGTGCAGCCCAGCCGCCGCCCGACTGACGGCCGCTACGGCGAAAACCCGAACCGCCTGCAGCACTACTACCAGTTCCAGGTGGTCCTGAAGCCGAACCCGGAAAACTTCCAGGAACTGTATCTGGGCTCCCTCAAGCACGTCGGCCTCGACCCGTTGGTGCACGACATTCGTTTCGTCGAAGACAACTGGGAATCGCCGACCCTGGGCGCCTGGGGCCTGGGCTGGGAAGTCTGGCTCAACGGCATGGAAGTGACCCAGTTCACCTACTTCCAGCAGGCGGGCGGCATCGAGTGCTACCCGGTCACCGGCGAGATCACCTACGGCCTGGAACGCCTGGCGATGTACCTGCAGGGCGTGGATTCGGTCTACGACCTGGTGTGGGCCGACGGCCCGTTCGGCAAAGTGACCTATGGCGACGTGTTCCACCAGAACGAAGTGGAGCAGTCGACCTACAACTTCGAACACGCCAACGTCGAGAAGCTGTTCGAGCTGTTCGATTTCTACGAGAGCGAAGCCAAGCGCCTGATCGAGCTGGATCAGCCGCTGCCGTTGCCGAGCTATGAAATGGTGTTGAAGGCGTCCCATACCTTCAACCTGCTGGATGCACGCCGGGCGATTTCCGTGACCGCGCGCCAGCAATACATCCTGCGTGTACGTACCCTGGCGCGTTCCGTTGCGCAAGCCTACCTGCTGGCCCGTGCCAAGCTGGGCTTCCCGATGGCGACCCCGGACCTGCGTGATGAAGTGTTGGCTAAGCTGGAGGCTGCACAATGAGTGCTCAAGATTTTCTGGTTGAACTGGGCACCGAAGAACTGCCACCCAAAGCCCTGAACACCCTGGCCGATGCGTTCCTGGCCGGTATCGACAAAGGCCTGCAAGCCGCCGGCCTGAGCTACGAAGCCAAACAGGTGTACGCCGCGCCGCGCCGCCTGGCCGTGCTGATCACCGCCCTGGCGACCCAACAGCCGGACCGCAGCATCAACCTCGACGGCCCGCCACGCCAGGCCGCGTTCGATGCCGACGGCAACCCGACCCAGGCCGCCCTGGGCTTCGCCAAGAAGTGCGGCGTGGACCTGAGCGAAATCGACCAGAGCGGTCCGAAGCTGCGCTACAGCCAGAGCATCAAGGGCAAGCCGACCGCCAGCCTGTTGCCGACCATCGTCGAAGACTCCCTCAATGACTTGCCGATCCCCAAGCGCATGCGCTGGGCCGCGCGCAAGGAAGAATTCGTACGTCCAACCCAATGGCTGGTGATGTTGCTCGGTGACCAGGTCATCGATTGCACGATCCTGGCCCAGAAGGCCGGTCGCGACTCCCGCGGTCACCGCTTCCATCATCCCCAGAACGTGCGCATCACCTCGCCGGCCAACTACCTGGCCGACCTGCGTGCCGCCTACGTACTGGCCGACGCCAACGAGCGGCGCGAGCTGATCAGCAAGCGCACCGAAGAGCTGGCCACCCTGCAGGAAGGCACCGCCATCGTGCCGGCCAACCTGCTGGACGAAGTGACCGCGCTGGTGGAATGGCCAGTGCCGCTGGTGTGCTCGTTCGAGGAACGCTTCCTCGAAGTGCCGCAGGAAGCACTGATCACCACCATGCAGGACAACCAGAAGTACTTCTGCCTGCTGGACGCCGAAGGCAAGTTGCTGCCGCGCTTCATCACGGTTGCCAACATCGAAAGCAGGGACCCGCAGCAGATCATCGCCGGTAACGAAAAAGTCGTTCGCCCGCGCCTGACCGATGCCGAGTTCTTCTTCAAGCAAGACAAGAAACAGCCCCTGGAAAGCTTCAACGAGCGCCTGCGCAACGTGGTGTTCCAGGAAAAACTCGGCAGCGTCTACGACAAGGCCGAGCGCGTTTCGAAACTGGCGGCGTTCATCGCCCCACGCATCGGCGGCGACGCCCAGCGTGCGGCCCGTGCCGGCATCCTGTCCAAATGCGACCTGTCCACCGAGATGGTCGGTGAGTTCCCGGAGATGCAAGGCGTGGCCGGTTACTACTACGCCCTCAACGATGGCGAGCCGCAGGACGTGGCCCTGGCGCTGAACGAGCAGTACATGCCCCGCGGTGCCGGCGCTGAGCTGCCAACCACCCTGACCGGTGCGGCCGTGGCGATCGCCGACAAGCTCGACACCCTGGTTGGCATCTTCGGCATCGGCATGCTGCCCACCGGCAGCAAAGACCCGTATGCCTTGCGTCGTGCGGCCCTGGGCGTGTTGCGGATCCTGATCGACAAGCAATTGGACCTGGACCTGAACGACGCCGTGGCGTTCGCCGTCAACGCGTTCGGTGGCAAGGTCAAGGCTGCCGGCCTGGCCGATGCGGTGCTGGAATTCATCTTCGACCGCCTGCGTGCGCGTTATGAAGATGAAGGCGTCGACGTCGCCACCTACCTGTCGGTACGAGCCCTGAAACCGGGTTCGGCCCTGGACTTCGACCAGCGCGTACAAGCGGTGCAGGCCTTCCGCAAATTACCGGAAGCCGCCGCGCTGGCAGCGGTGAACAAGCGGGTATCGAACCTGTTGGGCAAGGCCGAAGGCAACATCGCGGCCACCGTCGAAGCCAAGTACTTCGACAACGCCAACGAGTTTTCCCTGTACTCGGCGATCCAGCAGGCGGACCAGGCGGTCCAGCCAATGGCGGCGGCGCGTCAGTACAGCGAAACCCTGGCACGCCTGGCGGCACTGCGCGAACCGGTGGATGCGTTTTTCGAGGCGGTGATGGTCAACGCCGAAGATGCCAAAGTACGGGCCAACCGTTACGCGCTGCTGGCGCGTCTGCGTGGGCTGTTCCTCGGCGTCGCCGATATTTCGTTGCTGGGGTAACGCTTGAAACTGCTGATTCTCGATCGGGACGGAGTGATCAATCACGACTCCGACGCTTACATCAAATCGGTGGAGGAGTGGTTGCCGCTGCCCGGTTCGATCGAAGCCATCGCGCAGTTGAGCAAGGCCGGCTGGACGGTGGCGGTCGCCACCAACCAGTCGGGCATTGCCCGCGGTTATTATGACCTCACCGTCCTGGACGCCATGCATGAGCGCCTGCGCGCCCTGGTGGCGGAACAGGGCGGGGAAGTCGGCTTGATCGTCTATTGCCCGCATGGGCCGGACGACGGCTGCGATTGCCGCAAGCCCAAGCCGGGCATGTTGAAAACCATTGCCGCGCATTACGATGTGGCCTTGGCAGGTGTGTGGTTTGTCGGTGACAGTCTCGGTGACCTGGAGGCGGCCAAGGCCGTCGATTGTCAGCCAGTTTTGGTAAAGACCGGGAAAGGCGAGAAGACCCTGGGCAAGACCCTGCCGGTGGGCACCTTGATTTTTGACGACCTGGCGGCGATTGCCGCTGAACTTATCCACAATTAGAGCTCCCAAGACAACCTGATCAAGGACTGTTCGGGAAGCGCTTGAACAAGGCGGGCATTGCCCGCAACGGTAAACGCCGCTATGTCGATATTGCAGGCCATCAGAAGCTTTCTCTTTTACCTGCTGCTGGGCACCAGCTCCTTGCTGTGGTGCACCCTGAGTTTTTTTATCGCGCCGTTCATGTCGTTCAAGGCGCGCTATCGTTTCATCAATGTGTACTGGTGCCGTTGCGCACTGTGGCTGAGCAAGGTATTCCTGGGCATCCGCTATGAAGTGAAGGGTGCCGAGAACGTGCCGGACCGGCCCTGCGTGATCCAGTCCAACCACCAGAGCACCTGGGAGACGTTCTTTCTCTCGGCCTATTTCGAGCCGTTGAGTCAGGTCCTCAAGCGTGAGCTGCTGTTCGTACCGTTCTTTGGCTGGGCCATGGCCATGCTGCGCCCGATCGCCATCGATCGCGACAATCCCAAAGTGGCGCTCAAGCAAGTGGCGAAAAAGGGCGACGAACTGCTCAAGGACAACACCTGGGTGCTGATCTTCCCCGAGGGCACCCGTGTTCCTTACGGGACGATTGGCAAGTTTTCCCGCAGCGGTTCCGCATTGGCGGTGAACGCGAACCTGCCGGTGCTGCCGATTGCACACAATGCCGGCAAATTCTGGCCCAAGGCAGGTTGGATCAGAACACCAGGCGTCATCACCGTGGTGATCGGCGCGCCGATGTATGCCGAAGGCACTGGCCCCCGCGCCATCGCCGAGCTCAATGACCGCGTACAGGCCTGGAATGAACAGGCACAACGGGAGATGGGCTCGCTTCCTCCAGGCCCTGTCGCGGAAGTCTCCACGGAACAAGCCGCTGTTTGAGATCTGTGGATAACCTGTGTACCGTTTTTTCGAAATCCGTTGCTTTTATGTAGTAACCATATGTTTTTTATACATATTTCCTAAACACATAAAATCCACGTTCAGGTGCATAAGTTTTTATAGCAGCAAAAAATCCCAGCCTTCGGGGATTGGGTACATCCTGTAGGAGTTGCCGAAGGCTGCGATCTTCTCAACCTTCCAATAACGGGAAGCGCAGGCTGAACGTCGTGCCTTTACCCACCACGCTACAACACTCGATTTTCCCCTCGTGATGGTCAACCACCGCCTTGACCATCGATAATCCCAGGCCAATTCCATCGACCCCGTGGGCCGAGGAAAACCGTCGGTACTGACTGAACAGGTCCGGCAGTTCTTCGGCGCTGATGCCCTTGCCTTGGTCGGCGACATTGCAGATCAACCAACCCGAGATGCAATGAACCTGCAGGGAAATGCAGGCGTCGGGGGGGCTGTACTTGATGGCATTTTCCAGCAGATTGAACAGGGCACGGGTCAATAACGATTGATCCGCCCTCACCATAGCGTCTTCATCCTCTATTTCGTGAACCAACTGGATACGCTTTGCCTGGGCGATGGGCAGCGCCTGATCGAGCACGTCCAACACCAGCATGGCGAACAGCGTCGGCTGGAATTGATAGGCCTCGGATTCGGCCTTGGCCAGCTGTACGAAACCCTCGGTCAGGTCCAGGGCCCGCCGTACCTGGCGTTCGATCTGGTCGAACAGTGGATGATCGCCACCGGCCTGATGTCGCTGCACATCGAGCAGCGCAAGGATTGCCGAGTGAGGGGCGCGCAAGTCATGGGAGAGGAACCGCAGCATGACACTGCGCTGCTCTTCCGCCTCACGTTCGGCGCTCAGGTCCGTGAGGCTCAGCAACCAGCCAATCGGCGCATCGCCATCCACCGGCAACAGCGCAGCCCGTTCCAGGCGCAAGCTACGCTCGCGAATGTCGCGAAACTCCACCAGGGGCAATGTGGATAAGCGGTGATGCGCCCCGTGCTCCAGCCCCGGATAACCCAGTTGCCCAAGGTGCTCCAGCACATCGCCGCCCGCCAGCCCATGGCCGAACAGCTCGCGGGCCTTTCGATTACCCAGCAGCAGCTTGCCGTGGGGATCGCTGATCATGGTTGCCACCGGCAAGTATTCCAGGCCGTCGGCAATGAAGCGCCGGGTGTCGCGGGTTCGGCTCATGGCTTGTTCCAAGGCCATGATCTGACCCTGTAAACGGTCACTACCGGTGTAGGAGGCGCGGCGACGCTCCGGGAAGACCTTGGGCTCGGCGTCCAGGCGTGCCAGTTCCCAACCGAAGTAGGCCAACACCACGCTCAGCCGTCGCCAGTTCCAGATCAGGTAGCCGAACATGATCCCCAGCACACTCGCCATGGGCGACCACCACCACCCTCGCGCGCCCAGCATGGCGCTGATCAACAGGGCCAGGCTCATACCACCCACCGTTGTCCACAGGGCAAGGCGCGGGCGCAACAGCAGCAAGCCCAACACACAACCCACCAGGCATACCGACAGCAACGCGGCGCCTGAATGACCTGTGGATTGGCTGCTCAATGACAACAAGGCCGTCAGCGGCAACAGCAGCAGACTTATCCACAACCACTCCCGCACCAACTGTCGAAACAACCGCTGAACCTGGGTAGGTTCACGACTTTCACGGCGACGCTGGTTACTCATAGGCCTCCTGGCCGAACTCAAGGACTGTGGATATTCTCACTGGCCTGCCTAAGTCGACAGGCTTGAAAGCCCACGACTATAACGGACTCGATGGGTGGCGCGCTGCTGCCTTTCCCTCTGTGTCGCGAGCCGGTATTGTCGCAGCCAGCGACAGGTCAATGAATCAGCCACTGGCTGCCTTTCATTGCCACCTGAAGATGTCCGTTACTCTCGAGATCAAGGAATCGCATTCCATGCGTGTCGCCATACTGGACGATGAACCGGCCGAGTTGCGCCGGGTAGAACAGACGCTGCAGCAAATCCCCGGCAGAGGCGAGCAAGCCTGGACCCTGCACAGTTTTGAACGAGGGGAAGACTTGTTGCGACAACTGCGGCGGGAAACCTTCGACTTGTTGATCCTCGACTGGCAACTGCCCGACATCAGCGGGCTTTCATTGCTGCGCTGGACCCGCGAGCACATGGATTCGCCACCGGCCGCCATCATGCTGACCAGCCGCGACGGTGAGCACGACATCGTCCAGGCCCTCAACAGCGGTGCCGACGACTACGTGAGCAAACCCTTCAGGCCCAACGAGCTCAAGGCCCGGGTCACCGCCGTGCTGCGCCGTCACAACCTGCAACGCGCGCCCGCCAGCGACGTGCTGGTGTTCAACGACCTGGCGTTCGACGACGCCGAGCTGACCATCACCCGTGCCGGCATCCCCATCAGCCTGACCGAACGGGAATACCGCCTGGCCCGGTGCCTGTTCGCCAACCTGGGCCGGCCGCTGTCCCGGGAATACTTCTACGAACGCTTCTGGACCCACGAGGAAATGACCTCGTCCCGCCCCCTCGACACCCACATCTATCGCCTGCGCAACAAACTCGGGCTGACGGCGGATCGGGGTTGGCAGTTGCTGACGATCTACGGCTATGGGTATCGGTTGGAGAGTGTGGTGGCGGGGAATGAGGCGTCGGTGGCCAGTTAGGGAACCGACTGCTCATATTGAATGGCCTCTGTGGCGAGGGAGCTTGCTCCCGCTGGGCTGCGCAGCAGCCCCTTTTATTAGCGCTTCGCACTCGAGCGGGAGCAAGCTCCCTCGCCACACAATGGATATCACCCGATCGTCGGTACCAGGCTTCCTGCTTTTGCGATCCGACGACGCTGTACCAACACGCCGGATATCACCACCAGGACACTCAGCAGGCCGGTCGCGAGGATCTCCACGCGATGGGCTTCCTGGAACAGCATGATGGTCAAAGCGCCGACGATGAAGACAATCACCGCGTAGGTCAGGCCGGGAAACAGCCACATGCTGAAAGCGATTTTTTCCCCGCGAGCCATGCGTTGTTTGCGCATACGCAGCTGCGAAATCGCGATGACCAGGTACACCAGCAACGCAATGGCGCCAGAGCTGGCCAGCAGGAATTCGAAGACCGCCGCCGGTGCCACGTAGTTGGCGAACACCGCCAAAAAAGCCGCACCGGTCGACAGCATCACCGCCCAGTGAGGCGTGCCGCTCTTGTTGGTGCGCTGGGAAACGGCCGGCGCATCACCGCGCTTGCCCAACGAGAACATCATGCGCGAAGCCGTGTACAACGCCGAGTTCAGGCAGCTGGTGACCGCCACCAGGACCACGATATCGACGATCAGTTTGGCATTGGGGATGCCCATGCGCTCCAGCACCGTCTGGTAGGAGCCAACACTGGCCAGGAGCGGGTCGTTCCATGGTACCAGGGCGACAACGATGAAAATGGAAACGAGATAGAACAAGCCAATCCGCCAGATCACCGAGTTGGTTGCCTTGGAAATCTGCTGGCCTGGGTTCTTCGATTCGGCTGCGGCGATGGTCACGATCTCGGTGCCCATGAACGAAAACATGGTGGTCAGGATCGCTCCCAACACCGCGCCCATGCCGTTGGGCAGGAAGCCCTGAGTGTCGAACAGGTGCGAAACACCGCTGACCTGGCTGGTTGGCAGAACACCGAATATCGCCATCAGACCCAGCCCGATGAAGCCGATGATCGCCACCACCTTGACCAGGGCGAACCAGAATTCGAACTCTCCGTAATTCTTCACACTGAACAGGTTGGTGACCGTCAGCAGCAGGGTGATGACCAATGTGAAGACCCAGATCGCCACGTTCGGGAACCAGGCGTGCAGGATCGTTGCAGCGGCGTTGGCCTCCAGCGGAATCACCAGGACCCAGAACCACCAGTAGAGCCAGCCGATGGTGAAACCCGCCCAATGACCAATCGCCCGGTCCGCATATGTCGAGAAGGACCCCGTGTCCGGCGACGCCACCGCCATTTCGCCCAGCATCCGCATCACCAGCACCACCAGGGCACCTGCGGCAGCGTAGGCCAACAACACGGCCGGACCGGCCGCTGCGATCGCATGGCCGGAGCCGACGAACAGACCGGCGCCAATCACACCGGCTATGGAAAGCATCGTCACATGACGGGGCTTGAGCCCTTGCGCCAGATTATCGGAAGTTTGCGTACCGCTCATTGAGACTACCCTTGGCATTTGGATTTATTCGTACCACCTCGACCCATCGCTTTCTGTAAATTTAAAAAAACGATGTGTAAGTTATTAAACACGCAAGTTTTGCGCCAGGAAATCCAAAGTCCCCGGTATCCGGGGCCTTCATCCAATTCCTAACCCATTGACAATGAAGGCTTTATGCCAGGGTGTTACCCAGTTACCCCATTCGTGACCGTTGGGTCTTGGAAGGATTGGGTATTTTTCCAGCGTAAAAAAAAGCCAACGCATGTGCGTTGGCTTTTTTGCTGGAGCAGGGTGCGGCAGAAGGATCAGAAATCCAGGTTGGACACCGCCAACGCATTGCTCTCGATGAAGTCACGACGAGGCTCGACCGCATCACCCATCAGGGTGTTGAAGATCTGGTCCGCGCCAATGGCGTCTTCGATGGTGACTTTCAGCATCCGGCGCGAGCTTGGGTCCATGGTGGTTTCCCACAGCTGATCCGGGTTCATTTCACCCAGACCTTTGTATCGCTGGATGGTGTGGCGCTTGGTGCTTTCCGCCATCAGCCATTCAAGGGCTTCCTTGAATTCGGTCACGGCTTTCTTGCGCTCACCCCGTTGGATGTACGCACCTTCGTCCAGCAGCGTGCTCAGTTGCGCGCCAAGGGATACGACGGTCTTGTAGTCGTTGCTGCCGAAGAAGTCGCGGTTGAAGGTGACGTAGTTCGACAGGCCGTGGGAGATCAGTTCGACCTCCGGCAGCCAGACGTTACGCTCACGGTCTTCGCGCAGGCTGGCTTTGTAGACCAGGCCGGATTTTTCGACGGTGCGCAGGCGTACTTCGTACTGGGCCAGCCAATCCTGCATCGCTGCGTGATCGGACAATTGCTCCAGGCTCACGGCAGGCAGGTAGATGAAGTGCTCGGTCAGTTCCTGTGGGTACAGGCGCGACAGGCGCTTGAGGGTCTTCATCACCAGACGGAAGTCGTTGACCAGGCGCTCGAGGGCTTCACCGGAAATACCCGGGGCGTCTTCGTTCAGGTGCAGGCTTGCGTCTTCCAGGGCCGACTGCGTCATGTACTCTTCCATGGCGTCGTCGTCTTTGATGTATTGCTCTTGCTTGCCTTTCTTGACCTTGTACAGCGGCGGCTGGGCGATGTAGATGTAGCCGCGCTCGATCAGCTCCGGCAACTGACGGAAGAAGAACGTCAGCAGCAGGGTGCGGATGTGCGAACCGTCGACGTCAGCATCGGTCATGATGATGATGTTGTGATAGCGCAACTTGTCGATGTTGTACTCTTCGCGGCCAATGCCGCAGCCCAGGGCGGTGATCAAGGTGCCGACTTCCTGGGAGGAAATCATCTTGTCGAAGCGCGCCTTCTCGACGTTGAGGATCTTGCCCTTGAGCGGCAGGATGGCTTGGGTGCGACGGTTGCGGCCCTGCTTGGCGGAACCGCCAGCAGAGTCACCTTCCACCAGGTACAGCTCGGACAGGGCAGGGTCCTTTTCCTGGCAGTCGGCCAATTTGCCCGGCAGGCCGGCGATGTCCAGCGCGCCTTTGCGGCGGGTCATCTCACGAGCCTTGCGCGCGGCTTCACGGGCACGGGCGGCGTCGATCATCTTGCCGACCACCAGCTTGGCTTCGTTCGGGTTTTCCAGCAGGAAGTCGGAGAAGTACTTGCCCATTTCCTGTTCGACCGCAGTTTTCACTTCGGAAGACACCAGCTTGTCTTTGGTCTGGGAGCTGAACTTCGGATCCGGCACCTTCACCGAAATGATCGCCGTCAGGCCTTCGCGAGCATCGTCACCGGTCGTGGCGACTTTATGCTTCTTCGCCAGGCCTTCCTGTTCGATGTAGTTGTTCAGGTTACGGGTCAGCGCCGAACGGAAGCCCACCAGGTGGGTACCGCCGTCGCGCTGCGGAATGTTGTTGGTGAAGCACAACAGGTTCTCGTTGAAGCTGTCGTTCCACTGCAGGGCGATTTCCACGCCGATGCCGTCTTCACGCTGGATGTTGAAGTGGAACACCTGGTTGACCGGGGTCTTGTTGGTGTTCAGGTACTCAACGAACGCACGCAGGCCACCTTCGTACTTGAACAGCTCTTCCTTGCCGCTGCGCTCGTCCTTGAGGACGATGCCGACACCAGAGTTGAGGAAGGACAGTTCGCGAATCCGCTTGGCCAGGATGTCCCAGCTGAAGTGGATGTTCTTGAAGGTTTCGCTCGACGCCTTGAAGTGGATCTGGGTGCCGGTGGACTCGCTGTCGCCAACGATCGCCATCGGTGCCTGGGGCACGCCATGGACGTAGGTCTGTTCCCAGATCTTGCCACTGCGGCGCACCGTGAGAACCAGCTGTTCGGACAGCGCGTTCACCACCGATACACCTACGCCGTGCAGACCGCCGGAGACCTTGTAGGAGTTATCGTCGAACTTACCGCCCGCGTGGAGGACGGTCATGATGACCTCGGCGGCGGAAACGCCTTCCTCTTTGTGCACGTCTACCGGGATGCCACGGCCGTTGTCGCGAACGGTGATGGACTCATCCGGGTGGATGATGATGCTGATGTCGTCGCAATGGCCGGCGAGGGCTTCGTCGATGGAGTTGTCGACCACCTCGAACACCATGTGGTGCAGACCGCTGCCATCGTCGGTGTCACCAATGTACATACCGGGACGTTTGCGTACGGCATCCAGGCCTTTCAGCACTTTAATGCTCGTTGAGTCGTACGTATTTTCTTCGCTCAATGCCTTCACTCCCGATGGTCGTGGGTCTGGGTGATACGGCCCTGTTCCACGTGGAACAGGGCGACTGGCGTTTCCGTCTGCCAGCCTTCCCTCAATAATTCGTGGTCTACACAGGTGATGAACACCTGGCAGCGTAAGTCTTCCAGCAAGCGGCACAACGCGCGGCGGTGGGCTTCGTCCAGCTCGGACGGCAAGTCATCCACCAGATAAATACACTGACCGCGCCGGGCCTGGCTGACCAGATGCCCTTGGGCGATACGCAAGGCACACACCACTAGCTTCTGCTGCCCCCGGGACAAGATGTCCGCGGCGTTATGTGCGCCCAATCTGAGGCGCAAGTCAGCGCGTTGTGGTCCAGCCTGGGTATGGCCCATCTGCTGGTCCCGCTGCAGCGAGCCAGCCAGCACGGTGCTCAGTTCCCGGTCCTTGTCCCAGCCTCGGTAATAGCTGAGCGTCAGGCCCTCAAGCTCAACCAGTTCGCTCAAGGTCTGCTCGAAGACCGGTTTCAAGGCTTTGATGTAAGCGCGGCGGTATTCATCGATTTCAGCGCTGGCCTGGCACAGTTCCCTGTCCCAAACCGCTTGCGAAACGGCGTCAAGTGTACCATGTCGCAGCCAAGAGTTTCGCTGGCGCAGCGCCTTCTGCAGGCGTTGCCAAGTCGTCATGAAGCGCGGTTCTACGTGGAACACGCCCCAGTCGAGGAATTGCCGGCGAATCTTCGGCGCGCCTTCCAGAAGGCGGAAGCTGTCCGGGTTAATCAGCTGCAACGGCAGGATCTCAGCCAGCTGTGCAGCGCTGCGGGCGTTCTGCCCATCGATGCGGATCTGGAATTCCCCTTGCCGGTCCCGCGAGATCCCCAGGGCGCTATGGCCACCCTCCGCCAGTTCGACCTGCCCGAACACCGTACACGCCAGTTGGTCGTACTGGATGACCGGAAGCAGACGGGTGCTGCGGAACGAACGGGCAAGCCCGAGCAGATGCACGGCCTCCAGGACGCTGGTTTTGCCGCTGCCGTTGGCGCCGTAAAGGATATTGATGCGGGGGGAAGGGGAGAAGGTCACCGGGTGCAGATTGCGCACCGCGGTGACCGAGACGCGACTTAAGGACATTTAGCGACTACAGACGCATCGGCATGACAACGTAGGCCGAATCGTCGTTATCGGACTCTTGCACCAGCGCACTGCTGTTGGAGTCAGACAGGATCAGACGCACTTGCTCGGTGGTCATCACGCCCAGCACGTCGAGCAGGTAGCTGACGTTGAAGCCGATTTCCAGGGAGCCGCCGTTGTACTCAACGCCTACTTCTTCTTCCGCTTCTTCCTGCTCCGGGTTGTTCGCCTGGATCTTCAACTGCCCGTTGGCCAGTTGCAGACGAATGCCGCGGTACTTCTCGTTGGACAGGATCGCGGTACGGCTGAAGGCTTCGCGCAGGGCCTGGCGATCGCCCAGGACCAGCTTGTCACCGCCTTTTGGCAGCACGCGCTCGTAGTCTGGGAACTTGCCGTCCACCAGCTTCGAGGTGAAGGTGAACTCACCGGTGGTGGCACGGATGTGGTGTTGGCCCAACACGATGCTGACGTTGCCATCAGGCTCGGTCAGCAGACGGGCCAGCTCCAGGATACCTTTACGCGGCACGATCACCTGGTGGCGATCCGGCTGACCGATATCGGCCTGCATCGAGCACATGGCCAGGCGGTGACCGTCGGTGGCAACGGCGCGGATAACGCCGGCCGACACTTCCAGGAGCATGCCATTGAGGTAATAACGCACGTCCTGCTGGGCCATGGCGAAACTGGTGCGTTCGATCAGGCGACGCAACTTGCTCTGGTCCAGGCTGCAGGTCAGCGAACCCGGGCCTTCTTCAACGGTCGGGAAATCGTTGGCGGGCAGCGTGGACAAGGTGAAGCGGCTGCGACCGGCCTTGACCACGAGCTTCTGCTCATCGACCTTGATGTCGATCAGCGCGTCGTTGGGCAGGCTCTTGCAGATGTCCATCAGCTTGCGCGCCGGCACGGTGATGGAACCCGGATCGGCCGGTTCCTCAAGTTGCACACGACCGACCAGCTCGACTTCCAGGTCGGTACCGGTCAGCGACAATTGCTGGCCTTCGACAACCAGCAGCACGTTGGAAAGTACCGGCAAGGTCTGGCGGCGTTCGACGACGCCTGCGACCAGTTGCAGGGGTTTCAACAGGGCTTCGCGTTGAATGGTGAAATGCATGGTCTAGTCCCTTGCCTTAATAAGCTGCGCTGGTGGTCATCAAGTGGTCAGTGTACGCAGCAGGTTCTTGTAGTCCTCGCGGATGTCCGCGTCGGATTCCTTAAGTTCGTTGATCTTGCGGCACGCGTGCAGCACGGTGGTGTGGTCGCGTCCGCCAAACACATCGCCGATTTCCGGCAGGCTGTGGTTGGTCAGTTCCTTGGACAGGGCCATGGCCACCTGGCGCGGACGTGCCACCGAACGCGAACGGCGTTTGGACAGCAGGTCGGAGATCTTGATTTTGTAGTATTCAGCAACCGTTCGCTGAATGTTATCCACAGAAACCAACTTGTCCTGAAGCGCCAACAGGTCCTTCAAGGATTCGCGAATCAACTCGATGGTGATATCGCGGCCCATGAAGTGCGAATGGGCAATCACCCGCTTGAGGGCACCTTCGAGCTCACGCACGTTCGAGCGGATACGCTGAGCGATGAAGAATGCCGCGTCGTGAGGCAGCTCGACCTTGGCTTGGTCGGCCTTCTTCATCAGGATCGCGACCCGGGTCTCCAGCTCCGGCGGCTCGACAGCCACCGTCAGGCCCCAGCCGAAACGCGACTTGAGGCGTTCCTCGAGGCCTTCGATCTCTTTCGGGTAGCGGTCACTGGTGAGGATGACTTGCTGTCCGCCTTCAAGCAATGCGTTGAAGGTGTGGAAAAACTCTTCCTGGGAACGTTCCTTGCGGGCGAAGAACTGAATGTCGTCGATCAGCAAAGCGTCTACCGAACGGTAGAAGCGCTTGAACTCGTTGATGGCGTTCAGTTGCAGCGCCTTGACCATGTCGGCCACGAAACGCTCCGAATGCAGGTACACGACCTTGGCATTCGGATTCTTCTTTAATAGATGGTTGCCCACGGCGTGCATCAAGTGGGTCTTACCCAAGCCGACGCCGCCATAAAGGAAGAGCGGGTTGTAACCGTGCTTGGGGTTGTCCGCGACCTGCCAGGCCGCCGCGCGGGCCAGTTGGTTGGACTTACCTTCGACGAAATTCTCGAAGGTAAAGGTCCGGTTCAGGTAGCTGGTGTGCTTGAGCGCACCTTCGACCTGGACGGTGCGCTGTTCGGCCCGCACCGGAGCCTGCTGGGAGCTGGCACCAGCCATGGGGTCGAAGCTGTCCCGGGAAGGCTCTTCGCTGACGTCGGCGACTTTTTGCGTGTTGCGTTTGCTCGGGGCAGGCGCGGGCGCCGGGGCGGCATGGTTGTTCACGGGGGCCGGGGCAGCCTGCTGGGCCTGTGACGCGGCGGCGGCCAGCGGCGCATTGGGCGCGGCGCGGGGTGCCGAACTGCGTTTGCTGCCTATTAATAAGGACAACGCAGGCGCCATGCCATTGCCATGCTCGTCGAGCAGTTCCATGACCCGGCCCAGGTACTTTTCGTTGACCCAGTCGAGAACGAAACGGTTCGGTGCATAGACACGCAACTCGTCGCCTTCGGCTTCGACCTGTAGTGGACGGATCCAAGTGTTGAATTGTTGGGCAGGCAGCTCATCGCGCAAAAGCTCCACGCACTGCTGCCAAAGTTCCACTGACACGGATATCCCCTAAGTTGAAAGCCGGTGAGGCAAAAACAAGCGGCCATTGTAGCGAGCAGACGTGCACTTATCCACACGCAGGTTGCTCATTGCCCATGATTTATCAATGCGTTAAGCGAGAGAAAGACGACCGACGGTCGGTGGATAAGCTCTGTGGATAACCGAGCCTGAGGTCGTTGCACAAGTGGGGGCGAAACTCGGTGGATAACCGCCCTGTGGATAACAGGCCATTCCACCCACAGCTTATCCGACAGCGGAGCACAGGCTGGCCACTGCTTTCCCCTGTAGTTGTCATTCTCTGTACATGGCGGATTACAAGGCCTTGGCATGGTTATCCACAGACAGGTGGCAACCTTGCTTTTATAAGCTTTACAGAAAAGCTTTAAATAATTCCCTTCTTTATTTCTATATCTAGCGCTGTGTGATGAATCCGTCGAAAGGGGCTGGATATCTATTTAAAGGAAACGCTGGTTGGAAATTGACCTAGAGGCTTGCTTTCTCTAGAATCCCCGGTCTCTTAAAACGGGGGCCATTCCGGCCCGTTGTGGACGAACCAGGTAACACGACATGAAACGTACTTTCCAACCAAGCACTATCAAACGCGCTCGTACCCACGGTTTCCGTGCTCGCATGGCTACCAAGAACGGTCGTGCCGTCCTGTCGCGTCGTCGCGCCAAAGGTCGTGCGCGTCTGGCAGTTTGATAATCCGGCACTGGAGGTGAGTCAGGACTTCAGTCGGGAAAAGCGTCTGCTTACACCCCGGCATTTCAAGGCAGTCTTTGACTCCCCTACCGGCAAGGTTCCGGGGAAAAATCTCCTGCTCCTTGCGCGCAACAACGATCTCGATCACCCCCGACTAGGGCTGGTTATCGGGAAAAAGAGCGTCAAGCTCTCCGTTGAGCGCAATCGCCTCAAACGTCTGATGCGCGAATCGTTTCGCCTGAACCAGGATTCACTGGTTGGATGGGACATCGTTATCGTCGCGCGCAAAGGTTTGGGTGACGTAGAAAACCCCGAATTGATTCAGCATTTCGGCAAGCTCTGGAAACGTCTGGCACGCAACAAGCCAGTACCAGCGGTCAACACCGAAACTGTAGGGGTAGACAGTCCCGATGCGTAAACTGGCACTCGTTCCGATCCAGTTTTATCGCTATGCCATTAGTCCTTTGATGGCCAATCACTGTCGTTTCTACCCCAGTTGTTCCTGCTACGCGTACGAAGCCATAGAAAATCATGGCCTACTGCGCGGTGGCTGGCTGACCTTTCGTCGTTTAGGTCGCTGTCATCCGTGGAATCCCGGCGGTTACGACCCGGTTCCGCCTATCCCTACCTCCCGTTCTTCTTCGATGGCCGAGTAATCATGGATATCAAACGCACGATCCTGATCGTCGCCCTGGCAATCGTGTCCTACGTCATGGTCCTTAAATGGAACCAGGACTATGGGCAGGCTGCCCTGCCGACTCAGAATGTTGCAGCCAGCAATACCGCACCGAGCCTGCCGGATGCTCCCGTTGGCAACAATGCTGCCAGCAATGACGACGTCCCACGCGCGGCAAGCGATACCAGCGCGCCTGCCGAAGCCCCTGTGGCCGCAAGCAAAGATCTCATCCAGGTCAAGACGGACGTGCTCGAGCTGGCAATCGATCCACAAGGTGGTGACGTCGCCCAGCTGAAGCTGCCGCTGTACCCGCGTCGCCAGGATCATCCGGACATCCCGTTCCAGTTGTTCGACAACGGTAACGAGCGCACCTATCTGGCCCAAAGTGGCCTGATTGGTAGCAACGGCCCGGATTCGAACCCGGCCGGTCGCCCGGTCTACTCTGCCGAGAAGAAGACTTATCAACTGGCTGACGGTCAGGACCAATTGGTCGTGGACCTGAAGTTCAGCAAGGACGGTGTCAACTACATCAAGCGTTTCACCCTGAAACGCGGCCTGTATGACGTCACCGTCTCTTACCTGATCGACAACCAGAGCACCCAGCCTTGGTCCGGTGCGATGTTCGCGCAACTCAAGCGTGACGCCAGCGACGATCCTTCCTCCAGCACCGCCACCGGCACCGCGACTTACCTGGGCGCCGCCCTGTGGACAAGTTCGGAGCCGTACAAGAAAGTGTCCATGAAGGACATGGACAAGGGTCAGCTCAAGGAAACCGTACAAGGTGGCTGGGTTGCCTGGCTGCAGCACTATTTTGTAACAGCCTGGATCCCGCAGAAGGGCGACAGCAACGTTGTCCAGACGCGTAAAGACAGCAAGGGCAACTTCATCATCGGTTACACCGGCCCGACATTGACTGCCGCGCCAGGTGCGAAAGTCGAAACCAGCGCCATCCTGTATGCCGGCCCAAAAAGCCAGGCGGTGCTGAAACAGCTGTCCCCAGGCCTGGAACTGACCGTCGACTACGGTTTCCTGTGGTTCATTGCCCAGCCGATCTTCTGGCTGCTGCAACATATCCACAGCATCGTCGGTAACTGGGGCTGGTCGATCATTTTCCTGACCATGCTGATCAAGGGGATCTTCTTCCCATTGTCGGCCGCCAGCTACAAATCCATGGCACGCATGCGTGCAGTGGCGCCGAAACTGGCCGCCCTGAAAGAACAGCATGGCGATGACCGGCAGAAAATGTCCCAGGCCATGATGGAGCTGTACAAGAAAGAGAAGATCAACCCGCTGGGTGGATGCTTGCCGATTCTTGTGCAGATGCCAGTGTTCCTGTCGCTGTACTGGGTGTTGCTGGAAAGCGTGGAGATGCGTCAGGCACCGTTCATGCTGTGGATTACCGACCTGTCGATCAAGGATCCGTTCTTCATCCTGCCGATCATCATGGGCGCGACCATGTTCATCCAGCAGCAACTGAACCCGACGCCTCCGGACCCGATGCAGGCGAAGGTCATGAAAATGATGCCAATCATCTTCACCTTCTTCTTCCTGTGGTTCCCGGCGGGTCTTGTGCTGTACTGGGTTGTGAACAACGTGTTGTCCATCACTCAGCAGTGGTACATCACGCGTAAGATCGAAGCGGCGACCAAAAAAGCCGAGGCGTAACTTGCTCTGTGGATAACCACACAAAACGCCCCCTAGTGGGGCGTTTTGCTATCTGCCATTTTTGTCTGGATACCGGTTTATGAGCGCACCGCGTGAAACCATCGCCGCCGTTGCCACCGCCCAAGGTCGCGGCGGTGTCGGCATCGTCCGTATTTCGGGGCCCTTGGCCAGTGCCGCGGCCAAGGCTATCAGCGGTCGTGAACTCAAGCCGCGGTTCGCCCATTACGGCCCGTTTTTCAGTGATGACCAGCAGGTGCTCGACGAAGGGCTGGCCTTGTATTTCCCCGGGCCGAATTCGTTCACTGGCGAAGATGTGCTGGAACTGCAAGGCCACGGTGGCCCGATCGTGTTGGACATGCTGCTCAAGCGCTGCCTGGAATTGGGTTGTCGACTGGCCCGGCCGGGGGAATTCAGCGAACGGGCGTTCCTCAACGACAAGCTCGACCTCGCCCAGGCCGAGGCGATTGCCGATTTGATCGAAGCCAGTTCTGCACAGGCTGCGCGCAACGCGTTACGTTCCCTGCAGGGCGCGTTTTCCCAGCGTGTGCATAACCTCACCGAGCAATTGATCGGCCTGCGGATCTACGTCGAGGCCGCGATCGACTTCCCGGAAGAGGAAATCGACTTCCTCGCCGATGGCCACGTGCTGAGCATGCTCGATAAAGTGCGCGACGAGTTATCCACAGTACTGCGCGAAGCCGGGCAGGGTGCCTTGTTGCGCGATGGGATGACTGTGGTGATCGCTGGACGACCGAATGCCGGCAAATCCAGCCTGTTGAATGCCCTGGCCGGCCGCGAGGCGGCGATCGTCACCGAGATCGCTGGCACCACCCGGGACATTCTCCGCGAACATATCCACATCGACGGCATGCCGCTGCACGTGGTGGATACGGCTGGCTTGCGCGACACCGAGGACCAGGTGGAAAAGATCGGCGTCGAACGCGCACTCAAGGCCATCGGTGAAGCCGACCGGGTATTGCTGGTGGTGGATGCCACCGCACCGGAAGCAGACGATCCCTTTGCCTTGTGGCCGGAATTCCTCGAGGTCCGCCCGGATCCGGCGAAAGTCACCCTGATTCGCAACAAGGCCGACCTGACCGGGGAATCGATTGCCTTGGAAGTCAGCGCTGACGGGCACGTGACCATCAGCCTGAGCGCGAAGTCGGCGGGTGAAGGCCTGGAGCTGCTACGTGAGCACCTCAAGGCCTGCATGGGCTACGAGCAGACCTCGGAAAGCAGTTTCAGCGCTCGCCGGCGGCATCTGGAAGCCTTGCGCCATGCCAGTGCCGCCCTGGAGCACGGTCGCGCTCAACTGACTTTGGCCGGTGCCGGCGAACTGCTCGCCGAAGACCTACGCCAGGCCCAGCATGCATTGGGCGAAATCACCGGCGCTTTCAGCTCTGATGATTTGCTGGGACGCATCTTTTCCAGCTTCTGCATCGGCAAATGAAAAAAAGGCTGTGGACAATTTATCCACAGCCTTTTTTACCAGTTATAGGAAACCGTGCCGAGCAGCGTTCGATCTTCCCCCCAGTAGCAGCGCCCCGCATCGTTGCATCCCGACACATATTCCTTGTCGAACAGGTTTTTTGCATTCAGGTCGACGCTCCAATGGGTGTCGATCTGGTAGCCAATGGCGGCGTCCACCAGGGTGACGTCGCCGGCATCGAGTTTTCCATACAGGGTGGGCGAGGTGTAGGCGAATGCACTGTCGAAGTAGCGCACGCCACCTGCCACATACAGGCCCTTCAGGTCACTTTCGAGGAAGCGGTATTTCGCCCAGACAGACGCCTGGTTTCGTGGCACGCCGGTCATCTGGTGTCCTTTTACCAAAGAGGTCGCCGCATCCTTGGTGACCCGGGCATCGGTGTAGGTGTAGGCGGCCGTGACATTCAGACTGGGCGTGAGGTTGCTATTGAGCTCCAGCTCCACGCCTTTGGCGCGGCTTTCACCCACCTGGCGATAGGTGGACGTGGTGGCGTCGAAGTACGTGTCGTCCTTCTTGCGCAAATCGTAGACGGAAGCGGTGAAGGCAGTATCCCATCCATTGGGCTCGTACTTGAGGCCGACTTCGTACTGGCTGCTGGTAATCGGCTCGAGGGGGGTGCCAGCGTTGGAAATCTGCTGCACCGGGACGAACGCCGTCGAGTAACTGACGTAAGGCGTCATGCCATTGTCGAACTGGTACATCAGCCCACCCTGGTAGGTGAACTTCTTGTCCTTTGAGCTGAGGTTCCCTGCGCTGGCGACCTTGTCACGGAAATCGCTGTCGACCCAATCCTGGCGCCCGCCAAGCAGGAACAACCAACGGTCGTACTTGCTTTGCAGCTGTGTATAAACCCCTTTCATCTGTTGTTCGATCAGGGTGTTTTGCACGGCGATCGGCGTCTGTGGATCGCCGATGTACACGGGATCGTAGATATCCACAGGCCCTACGAATCCAGCATTCCAATCCTGATTGAACGATGTGCGGTCATAACTGGCACCGAACAACAGGGTATTTTCCAGGCCACCGACTTTGAATTTGCCCTCCAACTGGTTATCCAGGGAATACACCATCGATTTGTTGAAACGGTCATAAGCGGTGACGTTCACGCGGCGGCCGAAGCCGCCATTGTTCAAATTGCCGGGCCAGGTTTCGTGGCGGGTGATGCGTGACTGCAGGTAGCGCGAATTCTGGCGGAACTGCCAATCGTCATTGAAGCTGTGACTGTATTCGTAGCCGGTGCTCCAGGTTTCTCGCTCGAATGTGTTCCAGTCCGGATCGCCGAGCATGGTGTCCTTGGATAACTGACCGTTCGGGTTGCTCAGCAGCGTACCGGCGGCCGGCAGCCCGAGCTCCATGTTGGTGTGATCCTTCTGATAGTTGGCCAGCAGGGTCAGCGTGTTGAAATCATCGAAATCAAGCGTCAGGGAGGGCGCGATGTAGAGGCGGTCGTCCGGGACATGGTCGGTCTGGGTATCCGCGTTACGGCCCAACATCACGATCCGGCCCTGGATGTTGTCGTTCTCGGCGAGCGGCCCGGAGACATCCACACCCAGCTGGCGTCGGTTGTGGGAGCCGTAGCCCAGCTGGACCTCACCTTGTGGCACGGCAGTCGGGCGCTTGCTGACGAGATTGACCAGGCCACCCGGCGCGTTCTCACCGTAAAGCAGCGAGGAAGGCCCGCGGAACACCTCGACCCGCTCCAGGCCGTACGGCTCCGAGCTGGTGTCGTAGCGATTACCCTGGACTCTCAGGCCGTCGCGCAGCAGACCATAACCGTAATCCGTGGCGTTGAACCCGCGAATGTAGAACAGGTCCCCGGCCAGGCTATCGCCGGCGGCGAAAGGCGGGGCAAAGATTCCAGGGACATAACCCAAGACATCGGTCAGGGTCTGGGACTTCTGGTCTTTCATGCGCTGGCCGGTGACCACCGATACCGAGCGCGGCGTTTCCGACAAAGGCGTGCTGGTTTTCGTGCCGATCCGGCTGTTTTTCGCCTTGTAGCCCACATCAGCGCTGTAATCCAGGTCCATCGGGTTGGCCGCCGCCGCACTGATGCTCGTGGGTGCCAATTCGATCGAGGCGTTCGCCGGCAACGCGAACAGGGTATAGCTGCCAGGTGCCTGAGCCACGGCCTGGAGTCCCGAGCCTTGCAACAATTGCGCGAATCCCTGTTCAACGGAGTAGTCGCCGGTCAATCCCGGGCTACGCATCTGGCCGGTCTGTCGAGGAGAGAATGAGAGGATGACATTGGCTGTCGCGGCGAACTGGCTCAGGACGTTGTCCAGCGAGCCGGCGGCAATGGCGTAATGTTGCGTGGCGGTGCTGGCAAAAGCGTTGGAGGCGACCAGCAGGCCGCTTGCGGCACCCGTCATCAACAGGCTGTAGGCGATGCAATGCTGGGATAAACGTTGGCGAAACGTAGGAAGGCGCATGAGTGGGTAAGCCCTGGAGGTTGGCAAAGAGCCGCGTTATCGCGATTACCTGAAGGGCCGGATCAGCACAAAAAAAGATAACCCTGTGGCCTGTTTATTTTCCTGTCTCCGGATTTTTCTCAATCCACCCGTGTGATCGATACCCAATACCGGGTGAAATACCGAACCTGAATGGGTAACGACGCCTGGAGGTTGGCCAACACGGCATCCGTGGAATCCAGGCGTAACGTACCGGACACGCGCAGATGCCGTGCCCGCTCCTGACATTGCAGAACACCGGGGCGATAACGCCCCAGCTCGTCAATGACGTCGCCCAGGGGCGTATCGAGGACGATGAGCTGGCCGTTCACCCACGCCGCCTGCGAGGACGGGTAGGCGTGGATGGCCCCCATGCCCTGACCGTTGAAATCAGCCTGCTCACCGGCTTTCAGGATACCGGCGCTGCCCAAGGCTCCACCTGGCGCCACGCTGACCCGATCCTCCAGCACGCCCACCCGGGTCACGTCGGACAGTTGGCGTACAGTGAATCGCGTGCCCAGCGCCTCGATGCGACCATCACCGGTTTCGACGAAAAAGGGCCGCGCGTCCTGGCGCTTGCCGGTCTGGACCAGGATTTCCCCGCTGAACAAGCGGATCAATCGTCGATGCGCATCGAACGAAACATCGATGGCTGTCTCTGTGTTGAGATGAACCCGGCTACCGTCCGCCAGATCGAGGGTGCGACGCTCACCCACTGCCGTTTTGTAATCGGCCCAGACCGAGGTCAACCGCGTGTGCTCCTGGAGATTCCACCCCACATAACCCGTGCCGGCCAGCAGCAACAGCAGCTTGAGCATTTGCCGTCGGTGTTGCCCGGTGCTCAATGCACGCCGTGAAAGGGCTTGAGGCAACGTACCGAGATGGCGTTGCAACTGTTCGATCTGCAGCCACGCGGCCTGGTGGGCAGGGTCGCTGTCGAGCCAATCCTGCCAAGCCAGGCGCTCGGCGTGCGTAGGGGATTGGTCCTGGAACTGCACGTACCAACTGGCAGCCGTTTCGAAGACTTTGCGATCCGGGGCCGGCATCAGCGTTCGGCCATGACCAGTGCGCATTCGGTGAGCGCGCGCACCATGTGCTTTTTCACAGTGGTCAGGGAAACCTTCAATTGCAGGGCGATCTGTTGATAAGTCAGCCCATCGATCTGCGACAGCATGAAAATTCTCTGGGTCCGTGCTCCCAATCCCGCCAAGGCTTTATCCACAGCGATCAGCGTCTCGATGATCAATGCCTTGTCTTCTTCACTGATCGCAGTGGCTTCGGGGCGCGCTGAAAGGGATTCCAGGTAGGCCGCTTCGATAGCCTGCCTTCTATAACGATCAATCACCAAGCCTCGCGCGACCGTGGCCAGGTAATCCCGCGGTTCGCGAATCTGCACGGCATTGCGTGCTCCGAGGATCCGCACAAAGGTGTCATGCGCAACATCAGCGGCATCGCAAGCGTTATGCAACTTGCCCTTGAGCCACCCGTACAGCCACGAGTGATGTTGCTCATAAATTTGCTCGATGGCAGCGGTATGGGAAGACAGAGGCATAGTGGGGGAGGCGTTAATGATAATAGCTATTATTAGCCTCTGTTACGTTTTCTCACAATAGGCCTTTCGCCTCGTCCAGGTTTTCAGCCGTAGCCGGGTGCAACGCTCTTCGCAAGGTGCTCGAAAAGCACGATTAAGCCCTGTGAATAACTGCCCCTGAGATCCGTTGATAACCCTCCTTGAAAACCGAGGATAATCCCCTCTGTGGATAACTGCCTCATTCATCCACAGGCTTACACCGGTTATCCAAGCCCCTCAATGCCACATGACCACAGGGTTTTGAATCCATGTACACAACGTAAATAAAGGCCTACAGGATGTTATCCACAGATAGGTAGGGCAGTAAGAATAAACATAAAAACAAAGGTTTTATAAATTTCTTTCTTTTTTATTTTTTTAACCGCGAGTTCTCCACAGCTGGTTAAATTTTGTGCAAAGGGTTCTTTAGAAAGGACGAAGTCCCTATACTTGCCGACCTGGCTCGAAAAACGCCCAGGGCCAGACTCAAAACCTATTTCCGAATTACCTGAATAAAGCAGGCACGAGGTGCGTGGTGGATTTCCCTTCCCGTTTTGAAGTGATCGTCATCGGCGGCGGTCATGCCGGTACCGAGGCAGCACTTGCATCAGCGCGCATGGGGGCAAAAACCCTGTTGCTGACGCATAACGTGGAAACCCTCGGCGCCATGAGCTGCAACCCTGCCATTGGTGGCATTGGCAAAAGCCACCTGGTCAAGGAGATCGATGCCCTTGGGGGCGCGATGGCCATGGCCACCGATAAGGGTGGCATCCAGTTTCGCGTATTGAACAGCCGCAAAGGCCCCGCCGTTCGCGCGACTCGCGCCCAGGCCGACCGCGTCCTGTACAAGGCCGCTGTCCGCGAAATCCTGGAAAACCAGCCGAACCTGTGGATATTTCAACAAGCGGCCGATGACCTGATCGTCGAGCAGGATCAGGTACGCGGTGTCGTGACGCAGATGGGCCTGCGTTTCTTCGCCGATTCCGTGGTGTTGACCACCGGGACCTTCCTCGGTGGACTTATCCACATTGGTTTGCAGAACTTTTCCGGCGGTCGCGCCGGTGATCCGCCGTCGATCGCCCTGGCCCAGCGCCTGCGTGAATTGCCGCTGCGTGTCGGTCGGCTGAAAACCGGTACGCCACCGCGTATCGACGGTCGGTCTGTGGATTTCTCGGTGATGAGCGAGCAGCCTGGCGATACGCCCATCCCGGTCATGTCGTTCATGGGCAACAAGGAACAGCATCCACGGCAAGTCAGTTGCTGGATCACCCACACCAATGCCCGCACCCATGAAATCATTGCGGCGAACCTCGATCGTTCGCCGATGTATTCCGCTGCCGGTGAAATCGAAGGCATCGGCCCGCGTTATTGCCCGTCGATCGAAGACAAGATCCATCGCTTTGCCGACAAGGAAAGCCACCAGGTCTTCATCGAGCCGGAAGGCCTGACCACACACGAGCTGTACCCGAACGGAATCTCCACCTCCCTGCCGTTCGATGTGCAGCTGCAGATCGTGCAATCGATTCGCGGCATGGAAAACGCCCATATCGTTCGCCCCGGCTACGCCATCGAATACGACTATTTCGACCCGCGTGACCTGAAGTACAGCCTGGAAACCAAAGTCATCGGCGGCCTGTTCTTCGCCGGGCAGATCAACGGCACCACCGGTTACGAAGAGGCCGGCGCCCAAGGGTTGTTGGCCGGTGCCAACGCGGCACTGCGTGCCCAGGGCAAAGACAGCTGGTGCCCGCGCCGCGATGAGGCATACATCGGTGTGCTGGTGGACGACCTGATTACCCTGGGTACCCAGGAACCGTATCGGATGTTCACGTCCCGCGCCGAATATCGCCTGATCCTGCGTGAAGACAACGCCGACCTGCGCCTGACCGAGAAAGGTCGCGAGCTGGGTCTGGTGGATGACGTGCGCTGGGCCGCTTTCTGCACGAAACGCGAGCGTATCGAGCTGGAAGAGCAACGCCTGAAAAGCACCTGGGTTCGTCCCGGTACCGAGCAGGGCGATGCCATCGCGGCGAAATTCGGTACGCCGCTGACCCACGAATACAACCTGCTCAACCTCTTGAGCCGTCCGGAAATAGATTACGCCGGGCTGGTGGAAGTGACCGGCCAGGGCGCGGAAGATCCGCAGGTGGCCGAACAGGTCGAGATCAAGACCAAGTACGCCGGTTACATCGACCGCCAGCAGGATGAAATCGCTCGCCTGCGCGCCAGCGAAGACACCAAGCTGCCTGTGGATATTGATTACACCGGCATTTCCGGCTTGTCGAAAGAAATCCAGAGCAAGCTCGGTGCGACCCGTCCAGAGACCCTGGGCCAGGCCTCACGCATTCCCGGCGTCACGCCGGCGGCGATTTCCCTGTTGATGATTCATTTGAAAAAACGCGGCGCGGGCCGCCAGTTGGAGCAAAGCGCTTGAGTTCGATGGTCACCTCGCAACACGCTGAAGAGTTATCCACAGGTGCCCGTGAACTCGGCGTCAGCCTGACCGAAGTCCAGCACGCGCAATTGCTGGGTTATCTGGCGCTGTTGATCAAATGGAACAAGGCCTACAACCTGACCGCCGTGCGCGATCCGGATGAAATGGTCTCGCGGCATCTGCTCGACAGCCTCAGCGTCATGTCCTTCATCGAAAACGGTCGTTGGCTGGACGTCGGCAGTGGCGGTGGCATGCCGGGAATCCCCCTGGCGATCCTGTTTCCCGACTCGCAAGTGACCTGCCTGGACAGCAACGGCAAGAAAACCCGCTTCCTGACCCAGGTCAAACTCGAACTCAAACTGGATAACCTGCAAGTTATCCACAGCCGCGTCGAAGCGTTCCAGCCTGCCGAGCCGTTCAACGGGATCATCTCCCGGGCGTTCAGCAGCATGGAGAACTTCAGCAACTGGACTCGCCACCTGGGCGACGCCGATACGCGCTGGCTGGCAATGAAGGGCGTTCATCCGGCCGATGAGCTGGTAGCATTGCCGGCAGACTTCCACCTCGATAGCGAACACGCCTTGGCCGTACCCGGTTGCCAAGGCCAACGCCATCTGCTGATACTGCGCCGCACGGCATGATTGGGAACACAAGCAAGAATGGCTAAGGTATTCGCGATAGCGAACCAGAAAGGTGGTGTGGGCAAGACCACCACCTGCATCAACCTCGCAGCATCCCTGGTCGCGACCAAGCGCCGGGTGCTGTTGATCGATCTCGATCCACAGGGCAACGCCACCATGGGCAGCGGTGTGGATAAGCATGGCCTGGAAAACTCCATCTACGATGTCCTGATCGGCGAATGCGATCTGGGCCAGGCCATGCACTTCTCCGAACATGGCGGTTATCAACTGCTGCCGGCCAACCGTGACCTGACGGCGGCCGAAGTGGTGCTGCTGGAAATGCAGATGAAGGAAAGCCGCCTGCGCAGCGCCTTGGCGCCGATCCGGGAAAACTACGATTACATCCTGATCGACTGCCCGCCGTCGCTGTCGATGCTGACCCTCAACGCCCTGGTGGCCGCCGATGGGGTCATTATCCCCATGCAGTGCGAGTACTTCGCCCTGGAAGGGTTGAGCGACCTTGTGGATAACATCAAGCGCATCGCCGAACTGTTGAACCCGGACCTGAAGGTCGAAGGCCTGTTGCGGACCATGTACGACCCGCGCCTGAGCCTGATGAACGATGTCTCGGCCCAGCTCAAGGAACATTTCGGCGAGCAGCTCTACGACACCGTCATTCCCCGTAACATCCGTCTGGCCGAAGCGCCGAGCTACGGCATGCCGGCCCTGGCCTACGACAAACAATCCCGTGGTGCGCTGGCTTACCTGGCCCTGGCGGGCGAGATGGTTCGTCGTCAGCGCCGCAACCCACGCACCGCTGCAGCCCAGCCAACTTAAGGAAACCCCATGGCCGTCAAGAAACGAGGTCTCGGACGTGGACTGGATGCACTGCTCAGCGGTCCGACTGTCAGCTCGCTGGAAGAACAGGCCGTACAGGCCGACCAGCGCGAGTTGCAGCACTTGCCCCTGGACCTGATCCAGCGCGGCAAATACCAGCCGCGCCGGGACATGGACCCGCAGGCGCTGGAAGAATTGGCCCAATCGATCAAGAGCCAGGGCGTGATGCAGCCGATCGTGGTCCGGCCGATCGCCAATGGACGCTTCGAGATCATCGCCGGTGAACGTCGCTGGCGCGCCAGCCAGCAGGCCGGCCAGGAAACCATCCCGGCGATGGTCCGCGATGTGCCGGATGAAACGGCCATCGCCATGGCGCTGATCGAGAACATCCAGCGTGAAGACCTCAACCCGATCGAGGAAGCGGTGGCCCTGCAGCGCTTGCAGCAGGAATTCCAGCTGACCCAGCAACAGGTCGCCGAGGCGGTGGGCAAGTCCCGCGTGACCGTGGCCAACCTGCTGCGCCTGATCGCGTTGCCGGAAGTCATCAAGACCATGCTGTCCCATGGCGACCTGGAAATGGGTCATGCCCGGGCATTGCTCGGTTTGCCGGAAAATCAACAGGTTGAAGGGGCGCGACACGTTGTCGCACGCGGCCTCACCGTGCGCCAAACCGAGGCACTGGTTCGCCAGTGGCTCAGTGGCAAACCGGCACCTGTCGAGGCACCCAAGACCGATCCGGATATCGCCCGCCTCGAACAACGCCTGGCCGAGCGCCTGGGCTCTGCGGTGCAGATTCGCCACGGAAAGAAGGGCAAGGGCCAATTGGTGATTGGTTATAACTCCCTCGATGAGTTGCAAGGTGTCCTTGCACACATTCGCTGAAACAATTGCTCTTGTAGCGCGCAGTCGGAAATCACTACCTGACAGTTGAATAGGGGCAGAACCGCCCCTATACTCTGCGCGCATTTTGTCGGCACAAATTATGCCAAGTTATTGAATTATGGCGGCCGACTATTGGAGAGCAAAAGCGATGGAAACCCGCACGCCAAACCGCTTGCCGTTCCATCGTCTGGCAGTTTTCCCGGTTCTGATGGCTCAATTCACCGTCGTACTGATCGCCACATTGGCGCTCTGGCAATGGAAAGGAGTCGTCGCCGGATACTCAGGCCTTTGCGGAGGCCTGATAGCCTTGCTTCCCAATATTTACTTCGCTCACAGGGCCTTTCGGTTTTCCGGCGCCCGAGCAGCCCAGGCTATCGTCCGGTCTTTTTATGCCGGCGAGGCGGGGAAACTGATTTTGACGGCAGTGCTGTTTGCACTGACGTTCGCAGGTGTGAAGCCATTGGCGCCGCTGGCTGTATTCGGCGTCTTCGTGCTGACCCAACTGGTCAGCTGGTTCGCTCCCCTGCTAATGAGAACAAGACTTTCGAGACCTTAGGGCGTTTGAGGCAACCATGGCAGAGACAACCGCTTCGGGCTATATCCAGCACCACTTGCAGAACCTGACCTTCGGTCAGCTACCCAACGGCGGCTGGGGTTTTGCCCACACCGCAGCAGAAGCCAAGGAAATGGGCTTCTGGGCTTTCCACGTCGATACCCTCGGCTGGTCGGTCGCACTGGGCCTGATTTTCGTTCTTCTTTTCCGCATGGCGGCCAAGAAGGCGACCTCCGGTCAGCCAGGTGCACTGCAGAACTTCGTTGAAGTACTGGTCGAATTCGTCGATGGCAGCGTGAAAGACAGCTTCCATGGCCGCAGCCCGGTGATCGCGCCGCTGGCACTGACCATCTTCGTCTGGGTGTTCCTGATGAACGCCGTCGACCTGGTACCGGTCGACTGGATTCCCCAACTGGCCATCCTGATCTCCGGTGATCAGCACATCCCGTTCCGCGCCGTGTCGACCACCGACCCGAACGCGACCCTGGGCATGGCGTTCTCGGTTTTCGCACTGATCATTTTCTATAGCATCAAGGTCAAGGGCATCGGCGGCTTCATCGGCGAACTGACCCTGCACCCGTTCGGCAGCAAGAACATCCTCGTTCAGGCCCTGCTGATTCCGGTGAACTTCCTGCTGGAATTCGTGACCCTGATCGCCAAACCGATTTCTCTGGCACTGCGTCTGTTCGGCAACATGTATGCCGGCGAACTGGTGTTCATCCTGATCGCTGTGATGTTCGGCAGCGGCCTGCTCTGGCTCAGCGGCCTGGGTGTAGTTCTGCAGTGGGCGTGGGCTGTGTTCCACATCCTGATCATCACCCTGCAGGCGTTCATCTTCATGATGCTGACCATCGTCTACCTGTCGATGGCGCACGAAGAAAACCATTAAGGCCAGTCTCGACTAGTCTGATGTCCTTCCCGGTCAAACGGGAAGGAGCCCGAACCGGGCTGAGAAACGATTTGTTTTACCGCTTTAATCTAAAAAACCTAAACCATACGACGTAAAAGTCGGGAGGAAAGATGGAAACTGTAGTTGGTCTAACCGCTATCGCTGTTGCACTGTTGATCGGCCTGGGCGCACTGGGTACCGCAATTGGTTTCGGCCTGTTGGGCGGCAAGTTCCTGGAAGGCGCAGCGCGTCAGCCAGAAATGGTTCCAATGCTGCAAGTCAAAATGTTCATCGTGGCCGGTCTGCTCGACGCCGTGACCATGATCGGTGTTGGTATCGCGCTGTTCTTCACCTTTGCGAACCCGTTCGTTGGTCAAATCGCTGGCTAATTACTCGGATGTCTCGAGTAGATTGGTGTGATGGACAACGTAACTGCGAGGTGTTGGCGTGAACATTAATGCGACCCTGATTGGCCAGTCCGTTGCGTTCCTGATTTTTGTACTGTTCTGCATGAAGTTCGTATGGCCTCCGGTCATTGCGGCATTGCACGAACGTCAAAAGAAGATCGCTGATGGTCTGGACGCTGCCAGCCGTGCAGCTCGCGACCTGGAGTTGGCCCATGAGAAAGTGGGTCAGCAACTGCGCGAAGCGAAAGCTCAGGCAGCTGAAATCATCGAGCAAGCCAAGAAACGCGGTACCCAGATTGTCGACGAAGCCCGTGAACAGGCTCGCGTCGAAGCTGACCGTGTGAAGGCTCAGGCTCAAGCCGAGATCGAACAGGAACTCAACAGTGTCAAAGACGCGCTGCGTGCCCAAGTGGGTGCTCTGGCCGTTGGCGGTGCTTCGAAGATCCTGGGTGCCACAATCGATCAAAACGCGCACGCAGAGCTGGTAAACAAACTGGCTGCTGAAATCTAAGCGAGGGCGATCATGGCAGAACTGACCACGTTGGCCCGACCTTACGCTAAGGCGGCCTTCGAGCACGCTCAGGCCCACCAGCAACTGGCCAATTGGTCAGCCATGCTCGGCCTGGCAGCAGCGGTGTCGCAAGACGGCACCATGCAGCGCGTGCTCAAGGCCCCGCGACTGACGAGCGCAGAAAAGGCCGCCACGTTCATTGACGTGTGCGGCGACAAGTTCGATGCCAAGGCACAGAATTTCATCCATGTCGTTGCCGAAAACGACCGTCTCCCGCTTCTGCCGGAGATCGCCGCTCTTTTCGACCTGTACAAGGCCGAGCAAGAGAAATCGGTAGACGTGGAAGTCACCAGTGCTTTTGCATTGAACCAAGAACAGCAAGACAAACTCGCCAAGGTTCTCAGTGCACGACTCAACCGGGAAGTGCGCCTGCAAGTCGAGGAAGACAAGTCCCTGATTGGGGGCGTTGTCATCCGCGCCGGCGACCTGGTTATCGATGGCTCGATTCGCGGCAAAATCGCGAAACTTGCCGAAGCATTGAAATCTTGAGTTTGAAGGGGCAGCAGAGCAATGCAGCAACTCAATCCTTCCGAAATAAGTGAAATTATCAAGGGCCGCATCGAAAAGCTCGATGTGACCTCCCAAGCCCGTAACGAAGGCACTGTCGTCAGCGTATCTGACGGCATCGTGCGGATTCACGGTCTGGCCGACGTCATGTACGGCGAGATGATCGAGTTTCCGGGCGGCGTCTACGGTATGGCCCTCAACCTGGAGCAAGACTCTGTAGGTGCCGTGGTACTGGGCGCATACACGACGCTGGCTGAAGGCATGAGCGCCAAGTGCACCGGCCGCATCCTCGAAGTTCCGGTAGGCAAGGAACTGCTGGGTCGCGTTGTCGACGCACTGGGTAACCCTGTTGACGGCAAAGGTCCGCTGAACAACACCGAGACCGACGCGGTCGAGAAAGTTGCTCCAGGCGTGATCTGGCGTAAGTCGGTAGACCAGCCTGTACAGACTGGCTACAAGGCTGTCGATGCCATGATCCCTGTCGGCCGTGGCCAGCGTGAGCTGATCATCGGCGACCGTCAGATCGGTAAGACCGCTCTGGCGATCGACGCGATCATCAACCAGAAAAACAGCGGCATCTTCTGCGTCTACGTGGCCATCGGTCAGAAGCAATCGACCATCGCCAACGTGGTTCGCAAGCTGGAAGAGAACGGTGCACTGGCTAACACCATCATCGTTGCCGCCAGTGCTTCCGAATCGGCCGCACTGCAGTTCCTGGCACCGTACTCCGGTTGCACCATGGGCGAATACTTCCGCGACCGCGGTGAAGACGCGCTGATCGTTTATGACGATCTGTCCAAGCAAGCAGTGGCCTACCGCCAGATTTCCCTGCTGCTGCGCCGTCCACCAGGCCGTGAAGCCTACCCAGGCGACGTGTTCTATCTCCACTCCCGTCTGCTGGAGCGCGCATCCCGCGTTTCGGAAGAGTACGTAGAGAAGTTCACCAACGGCGCAGTGACTGGCAAGACCGGTTCCCTGACCGCGCTGCCGATCATCGAAACCCAGGCTGGCGACGTTTCCGCGTTCGTTCCGACCAACGTGATTTCCATCACCGACGGTCAGATCTTCCTGGAATCGGCCATGTTCAACTCGGGCATCCGTCCTGCTGTGAACGCCGGTGTTTCGGTATCCCGTGTGGGTGGTGCCGCTCAGACCAAGATCATCAAGAAGCTGTCCGGTGGTATCCGTACCGCCCTGGCCCAGTACCGTGAACTGGCGGCATTCGCCCAGTTCGCTTCTGACCTGGACGAAGCGACCCGTAAGCAACTTGAGCATGGTCAGCGCGTTACCGAGCTGATGAAGCAGAAGCAATACGCACCAATGTCGATCGCTGACATGGCGCTGTCGCTGTATGCCGCTGAGCGTGGGTTCCTGACTGACATTGAAATCGCCAAGATCGGCAGCTTCGAACAAGCGCTGATCGCTTTCTTCAACCGCGATCACGCCGATTTGATGGCCAAGATCAACGTTAAAGGTGACTTCAATGACGAAATCGACGCTGGCCTCAAGGCCGGTATCGAGAAGTTCAAGGCCACCCAAACCTGGTAAGCCGCAGCGGGAGCCGCAAGGCTCCCGCTTGCTAACCTGATAGGTGTTACATGGCAGGCGCAAAAGAGATTCGCAGTAAGATTGCGAGCATCAAAAGCACGCAAAAGATTACCAGCGCCATGGAAAAAGTGGCGGTCAGCAAAATGCGCAAGGCACAAATGCGCATGGCTGCTAGCCGTCCTTATGCGGAGCGCATCCGCCAGGTGATTGGTCATCTGGCCAACGCCAACCCGGAATACCGCCACCCGTTCATGATCGAACGCGCCGTCAAGCGCGTCGGTTACGTTGTGGTGAGCAGTGACCGTGGTCTGTGCGGTGGCTTGAACACCAACCTGTTCAAGGCCCTGGTCAAGGACATGGCGGTAAACCGCGAACAAGGCGTCGAGATCGATCTGTGCGTGGTCGGTAGCAAGGGTGCGGCTTTCTTCCGCAACTTCGGCGGTAACGTCGTCGCTGCTATCAGCCACCTGGGTGAAGAACCGTCGATCAATGACCTGATCGGCAGCGTCAAGGTGATGCTGGATGCTTACCTGGAAGGCCGGATCGACCGCCTGTCCGTGGTATCCAACAAGTTCATCAACACCATGACGCAACAGCCGACCGTGGAGCAGTTGATTCCACTGGTGGCGACCCCGGAACAGGAACTCAAGCACCACTGGGACTATCTCTACGAACCGGATGCCAAGGAGCTGCTCGACGGCTTGATGGTCCGCTACGTGGAGTCGCAGGTCTACCAGGCGGTGGTCGAGAACAACGCAGCTGAACAAGCGGCGCGGATGATCGCGATGAAGAACGCTACCGACAACGCCGGTGATTTGATCAGCGATTTGCAGCTGATCTACAACAAGGCGCGTCAGGCTGCGATCACCCAAGAGATCTCGGAAATCGTCGGCGGCGCTGCCGCGGTTTAACGGTTCAAATATTCAGAGGATCCAGCTATGAGTAGCGGACGTATCGTTCAAATCATCGGCGCCGTTATCGACGTGGAATTCCCACGCGACAGCGTACCGAGCATCTACGACGCCTTGAAGGTTCAAGGCGCCGAAACCACCCTGGAAGTTCAGCAGCAGCTGGGCGACGGCGTGGTTCGTACCATTGCGATGGGCTCCACCGAGGGCTTGAAGCGCGGTCTGGACGTCAACAACACTGGCGCAGCCATCTCCGTACCGGTCGGTAAAGCGACCCTGGGCCGGATCATGGACGTACTGGGCAACCCGATCGACGAAGCTGGCCCGATCGACACCGAAGAACGCTGGGGCATTCACCGTCCTGCGCCAACCTTCGCTGAACAGGCTGGTGGCAACGAACTGCTGGAAACCGGCATCAAGGTTATCGACCTGGTTTGCCCGTTCGCCAAGGGCGGTAAAGTCGGTCTGTTCGGTGGTGCCGGTGTAGGCAAGACCGTAAACATGATGGAACTGATCCGTAACATCGCCATCGAGCACAGCGGTTATTCCGTGTTCGCCGGTGTGGGTGAGCGTACTCGTGAGGGTAACGACTTCTACCACGAGATGAAGGATTCCAACGTTCTGGACAAAGTGGCACTGGTCTACGGCCAGATGAACGAGCCGCCGGGAAACCGTCTGCGCGTAGCCCTGACCGGCCTGACCATGGCCGAGAAGTTCCGTGACGAAGGTAACGACGTTCTGCTGTTCGTCGACAACATCTACCGTTACACCCTGGCCGGTACCGAAGTATCCGCACTGCTGGGCCGTATGCCTTCGGCAGTAGGTTACCAGCCGACCCTGGCTGAAGAGATGGGCGTGCTGCAAGAGCGCATCACTTCCACCAAGCAAGGCTCGATCACCTCGATCCAAGCGGTATACGTACCAGCGGACGACTTGACCGACCCGTCGCCAGCGACCACCTTCGCCCACTTGGACGCCACCGTCGTTCTGTCCCGTGACATCGCTTCCCTGGGTATCTACCCAGCGGTAGATCCACTGGACTCGACTTCGCGCCAACTGGACCCGAACGTGATCGGCCAGGAGCACTACGACACCGCTCGCGGCGTCCAGTACGTGCTGCAGCGTTACAAGGAACTGAAGGACATCATCGCGATCCTGGGTATGGACGAGCTGTCGGAAGCCGACAAGCAGTTGGTAAACCGTGCTCGTAAGATCCAGCGCTTCTTGTCGCAGCCGTTCTTCGTGGCTGAAGTCTTCACCGGTGCCTCGGGTAAATACGTTTCCCTGAAAGACACCATTGCTGGCTTCAAAGGCATCCTCAACGGTGACTACGACCACCTGCCAGAACAAGCGTTCTACATGGTCGGCGGCATCGAAGAAGCGATCGAGAAAGCCAAGAAACTGTAATCCCGGCGCCCGGCAACGGGCGCTAATTTAGGTTGAGGCAATCAGATGGCTATGACAGTCCATTGCGATATCGTCAGTGCGGAAGGGGAAATCTTCTCCGGTCTGGTCGAGTTTGTGGTTGCGCACGGTGAGCTGGGTGATCTTGGTATCGCCCTGGGTCACGCACCGCTGATCACCAGCTTGAAGCCAGGTCCGATTACTCTGACCAAGCAGGGCGGGGAAAGGGAGGTGTTCTACATCTCCGGTGGTTTCCTCGAGGTTCAGCCGAACATGGTCAAGGTCCTTGCCGACACTGTGCAACGTGCTGCCGACCTGGACGAAGCCTCCGCTCAGGAAGCCGTCAAGGCTGCCGAGAAGGCTCTGAACGAAAAAGGCGCAGACTTCGACTACGGTTCTGCTGCCGCACGTCTGGCCGAGGCCGCAGCCCAGCTGCGTACCGTCCAGCAGATCCGCAAGAAGTTCGGCGGCTAAGCCGTCTGCTTTCTGTGCGATTGATTAAAAAGGGTAGCCTCGGCTACCCTTTTTTCTTTTCCCCTATTCATTACCTGGTCGCAGCCGCTGACCACCCAGGATTGGTAGCCAGTCATGTCTCTTGAAATCGTTATCCTCGCGGCCGGCCAAGGCACCCGCATGCGTTCGGCGTTGCCCAAGGTCTTGCACCCGGTCGCCGGCAATTCCATGCTCGGTCATGTTATCCACAGCGCGCGGCAACTTGATCCACAGCGCATTCACGTGGTCATCGGCCACGGTGCCGATGCGGTACGCGAACGCCTGGCGGCGGATGACCTGAATTTCGTGCTGCAGGACAAACAACTGGGTACGGGTCATGCCGTGGCCCAGGCCGTGCCGTTCATCACGGCCAATACGGTGCTGATTCTCTACGGCGATGTGCCGCTGATCGAAGTCGAGACCTTGCAGCGCCTGCTCACGCACGTCGCCCCACAGCAACTGGGCCTGCTGACCGTCGAGCTGGATGACCCCACCGGTTACGGCCGCATTGTGCGCAACGCCGACGGCCAGGTGACGGCGATTGTCGAGCAAAAGGACGCCAGCGAGGCACAGCGCGCGATCACCGAGGGCAACACCGGGATCCTGGCTGTGCCGGCCGAGCGTCTGGGCGACTGGATGAGTCGTCTGTCGAACAACAATGCCCAGGGCGAGTACTACCTGACCGATGTGATTGCCATGGCGGTCGCTGACGGGCTGGTGGTGGCTACCGAGCAACCGCTGGACGCCATGGAAGTGCAGGGCGCCAACGATCGTCGGCAACTGGCCGAGCTGGAGCGCCACTATCAATTGCGCGCCGCCCGCCGCCTGATGGCCCAGGGCGTGACCTTGCGCGATCCGTCCCGTTTCGATGTGCGCGGTGAAGTCAGCGTGGGTCGCGACGTGGTCATCGATATCAACGTCATCCTCGAAGGCAAGGTCGTCATCGAAGACGACGTGATCATCGGCCCGAACTGCGTGATCAAGGACAGCACCCTGCGCAAAGGCGTGGTGATCAAGGCCAACAGCCATCTCGAGGGCGCGGTCATGGGCGAAGGCAGCGACGCCGGCCCGTTCGCGCGGTTGCGCCCAGGCTCCGTGCTGGAAGCCCGTGCCCATGTGGGTAACTTCGTCGAACTCAAGAACGCTCATTTGGGCGAAGACGCCAAGGCTGGCCACCTGACCTACCTGGGTGACGCTGAAGTCGGCGCCCGCACCAACATTGGCGCCGGCACCATCACCTGCAACTACGATGGCGCCAACAAGTGGAAAACCGTAATGGGTGACGATGTCTTCATCGGCTCCAACAACTCCTTGGTGGCGCCTGTGGATATCTCCAGCGGTGCGACCACGGCGGCCGGTTCGACCCTGACCCAGAATGTGGATAACGGCCAATTGGCGGTGGCGCGCGCGCGCCAACGCAACATCGACGGTTGGAAGCGGCCGGAAAAAATCAAGAAACCCTAAAGTTATCCACAACCCCTGTGGGAGCGGGCTAGCTCGCGATAGCGGTGTATCAGGTAAAGCTGTATTGCCCGGTCTGACCCCTTCGCGAGCAAGCTCGCTCCCACAGTGATGAGAGGATTTCTGAATTTTTCTCCAGGCGCCTTGACGATGCCGCTGCAATAGGTTTTGATTGCTTACGTTATCTTTCGAATCGAAACTTAAGCCGCCATGTCGAAACGCAATACGCCACAGCGCCGCCACAACATCCTTGCTTTGCTCCAAGAGCAGGGCGAGGTCAGTGTGGATGAGCTGGCCAAGCGCTTCGAAACCTCTGAGGTTACGATTCGCAAGGATCTCGCCGCCCTGGAAACCAATGGCCTGCTACTGCGTCGCTACGGTGGCGCGGTGCCGATGCCGCAGGAGTTGGTGGCCGATAACGGACAAACCGTCTCCAAGTACAAACTCGCCATTGCCCGGGCCGCCGTGAAGCGGATCCGCGAACACGCGCGCATCATCATCGACAGCGGCAGCACCACCGCCGCCATGATCCCTCAACTCGGCCAACAGCCAGGCCTGGTGGTGATGACCAATTCCCTGCATGTCGCCAACGCCTTGAGCGAACTGGAGCACGAGCCGGTGCTGTTGATGACCGGCGGCACCTGGGACCCTCACTCCGAGTCGTTCCAGGGCCAGGTGGCCGAGCAGGTTCTGCGTTCGTACGACTTCGACCAGTTGTTCATCGGCGCCGACGGCATCGATCTGGTTCGAGGTACCACCACCTTCAACGAACTGCTGGGCTTGAGCCGCGTGATGGCTGAGGTTGCCCGGGAAGTGATCGTGATGGTGGAGGCCGACAAGATCGGCCGCAAGATCCCCAACCTGGAGCTGCCGTGGAGCAGCGTCCATACCCTCATTACCGATGATCGCCTGCCCGTAGAGGCCCGCGATCAGATTCAGGCCCGCGGCATCACCGTGATCTGCGCGCCTGTCAGCCAGGAGAAATAGCATGTGTGGAATTGTCGGCGCCGTTGCTGAACGCAACATCACAGCAATCTTGCTCGAAGGCCTCAAGCGCCTGGAATACCGCGGCTACGACAGCGCCGGTGTGGCGGTGTTCACCAACGACGAGAAGCTCGAGCGCATGCGTCGTCCGGGCAAGGTCAGCGAGCTGGAACAGGCGCTGGACGCCGAACCGCTGCTCGGTCGCCTGGGTATCGCCCACACCCGTTGGGCCACTCATGGCGCGCCGTGCGAGCGTAACGCCCACCCGCATTTCTCCGGCGATCTGGCGGTGGTGCACAACGGCATCATCGAAAACCACGAAGCCCTGCGTGAACAGCTCAAGGCGCTCGGTTATGTGTTCACTTCCGACACTGACACTGAAGTCATCGCCCATCTGCTCAACCACAAGCTCAAGGACCTGGTGGACCTGACCGTGGCCCTCAAGGCCACCGTCAAGGAACTGCACGGTGCTTATGGCCTGGCGGTCATCAGCGCGAAACAACCTGATCGCCTGGTCGCGGCCCGCAGCGGCAGTCCATTGGTGATCGGCCTGGGCCTGGGGGAAAACTTCCTGGCTTCCGATCAGTTGGCGCTGCGTCAGGTCACCGACCGCTTCATGTACCTGGAAGAAGGCGATATCGCCGAGATTCGCCGCGATAGCGTGCAAATCTGGAACATCGACGGCAAAGCCGTGGAGCGCGAGACCGTTCAGTACCGCGACGGTGCCGAAGCCGCCGACAAGGGCGAGTTCCGCCACTTCATGCTCAAGGAAATCCACGAACAACCGGCCGTGGTGCAGCGCACCCTGGAAGGCCGCATGAGCCAGAGCCAGGTGCTGGTCCAGGCGTTCGGTCCACAGGCGGCCGAACTGTTCGCCAAGGTGCGTAACGTGCAAATCGTCGCCTGTGGCACCAGCTATCACGCCGGGATGGTCGCCCGTTACTGGCTCGAAGAACTGGCCGGTATTCCGTGCCAGGTCGAAGTGGCCAGTGAGTTCCGTTACCGCAAGGTCGTGGTGCAGCCGGACACCTTGTTCGTCACCATTTCCCAGTCCGGGGAAACCGCCGACACCCTGGCGGCCCTGCGCAACGCCAAGGAACTGGGTTTCCTCGCCAGCCTGGCGATCTGCAACGTCGGCATCAGCTCGCTGGTGCGCGAGTCCGACCTGACCCTGTTGACCCAGGCCGGCCGTGAGATCGGCGTGGCATCGACCAAGGCATTCACCACGCAACTGGTGGGCCTGCTGCTGCTGACCCTGTCCCTGGGCCAGGTCCGCGGCACGCTGGGCGAGGGCGTCGAGGCCAAACTGGTGGAAGAACTGCGCCGCCTACCGGCCCGCCTGGGCGAAGCCCTGGCCATGGACAGCACCGTGGAAAAAATCGCCGAGCTGTTCGCCGAGAAAAACCACACCCTGTTCCTCGGGCGCGGCGCGCAATTCCCGGTGGCGATGGAAGGGGCCTTGAAGCTCAAGGAGATCTCCTACATCCACGCCGAGGCCTACCCGGCCGGTGAACTCAAGCACGGTCCGCTGGCGCTTGTGGATAACGACATGCCGGTGGTCACCGTGGCGCCGAACAACGAGCTGCTGGAAAAGCTCAAGTCCAACCTGCAGGAAGTGCGCGCCCGTGGCGGCCAGTTGATTGTCTTTGCAGACGAACAAGCCGGCATGACCAACGGTGAAGGTACCCACGTGGTGCACATGCCGCACATCCACGACATCCTGTCGCCGATCCTCTATACCATCCCGTTGCAACTGCTGTCGTACTACGTCGCGGTGCTCAAGGGGACTGATGTGGACCAGCCGCGTAACTTGGCGAAGTCTGTGACGGTGGAGTGAGTCGTCTCCAAGAGCCAGGCTTCTTGGTGATCCTAGGTAATGAATCTGGTCGGGTTTAGCACTGCTAAACCCGTCATTCGTCCAGCCGCATCGGTCCCTACACATGGCTGACACCTTGATGGTCTCAACCCTTCACTGAACAGCTGAAGAGAAAACCGACCTGACATCTGCGCTGATCCTTTGAGAGACCAAAATTTGGCTTGAAGGTATTTTTTGATTTTCTTTGACGATTTGAAAAAATACTTTCACATTTTCTCGTTAGGGGCAGATACCAACCCTCTATGTGCTAGTATTTTTTCAAATCCTCAAAGAAATTGAAAAAATACTGCCATGCCGAAAAAAACAGCACCTCTTATGCCATCCGCTGAGCGGCTCCTGCGCCAGCTTGGCGAACGGATCGAGCTGGCTCGTAAGCGCCGCAAGATCACTGCGGCGCAAATGGCTGCGCGGGCGGGCATGAGCGCTCCCACGTTGAGGGCGCTGGAAAGTGGCAGTCCTGCTGTGACCATCGGGGCCTACGTTTCGGTATTGGTAGCCTTGGGGTTGGAGAAGGACCTTGAATTGCTCGCTCGTACGGATGAACTAGGCCGTGATCTGCAAGATGCTGAATTGAAAGGGCGTTCTGCAGTCGAGCACATCAAGCCAAAAGTACGGCTGCCCCAGTTTCATTGGGACAATCTGGTCAGCGTCTCGGCAAAAGAAAACAGTTCTACCTCACCAGCCGCTGACACTCGAAGCCAGACAAGCTCTGAACTGGCTAAGAAGCTTTTAGGGGACGACGATGCCTGAAAGGATTTTCGTCTACGCAGACTGGGCTGAAACAGCACCCGTACTGCTTGGAACCCTTCATTCCCGCAGATTGGCAGGCTCCGAGCGTATGGAGTTCGAGTACGCGCGGGCTGTTCTTCAAACCCTTCACACTCAGATTGCGATCGACCCTCGGATTCAGCCTTATGAAGGGCGGCAATATCCAACGAGAAATTGCTTTGGGTGCGTATCGGACTCCTCGCCTGATCGATGGGGGCGACTGCTGATGGATCGTCGCTTGGAGCGGGATAAAAGAGCAGGAGTCGTACCGCAGGACGCACGGCTGTTTGACTCGGACTATCTCATCGGGGTTCACGACGCCTACCGGGTAGGGGGACTGCGTTTCAAAATCGAGGAAGAAGGAGCGTTCCTTGACGACCATGTGGAGCATGCCGCTCCCCCGATGGCCCGCATGCGTGAGCTTGAAGAGGCTTCGCGTCGATTTGAAGCTGGAGAGGATCGGGGGGCTCAGGGTCAGGACTGGATTCGAATGCTCATTGCTCCAGGTGGCTCGCTGGGTGGAGCGAGGCCCAAGGCAAGTGTGGTAGATGACGATCACGCGCTCTGGATAGGAAAATTTCCCAGTAATAGAGACACCCACGACGTGGGCGGCTGGGAGATGGTCGTCAACACATTGGCCCAAGGCTGTGGGCTCTATGTGGCTGAAGGAAAAGCGCAACGGTACGCGAGTGAGTACCACTGTTTCATGGTTAAGCGCTTTGACAGAACAGCAAAGGGTGGTCGGCTGCACTTTGCTTCAGCGATGACCCTGACGGACCATCAGGATGGTGATGGGCATGAGACAGGGGCCAGTTACCTGGAGATTGCAGAGGTATTGGTCAGGGAGGGGGCCGCTGCCGACGTGGATCTTCCCGAGCTTTGGCGAAGAATTGTCTTTAACATGCTGGTTTCGAACACTGACGATCATCTACGAAACCATGGCTTCCTACTGGAGCCTGGGCGCGGCTGGCGTCTTTCGCCTGCGTATGACATGAACCCTGTCCCTGGTGACACTGGCTTGAGGCTCAACGTTTCAGAGGCCGATAACGCCATAGACCTTGATCTGGCAATGAGCGTGGCCGGTTATTTCCGCGTCTCCGCTGACGATGCCAGACAAACCATCGAGAGGTTCCAGGGCGTCGTCAGCAAATGGCCCAGGGTCGCGCGCTATCTGGGCATCCCAAGCAATGAGCAGCAGCGGATGGCGCCAGCATTTGCGCTTGCTGGCTGAAAAAGGCGCTAGGTTCTGTACGAAATTGATCTGGAAACCTGGATGATCGATTCCACGGCGGTACGCGCAACCCGGGCCTCTTCTGGTGCTGTGACAATGTTTATTTATCCTGCACACTCTGGGTGTCGATTTGGAATAAAGTTTGTCCGTGGTCTGACGTCCAGGGCTGGACGTCAAGCCCTTCAGGACACGGCATCCCCTGAGGGCAGGATCTGTTCACCTGTATCCAATCAGAACACGTTTATAAAGTAATCCACTCATCGAGGTCGCCGTCCAGTACGCTCGAGCGGTTGGTAGCGTGGCGCACCTGGATTCATCTGCTCGCTGCGCTTGGCAAACTTCAATCGTTTGAGCTGTGCAATCTTGTGAGTCAGTTTCTCGATGACCGCAGCACATTCCTACGGTCCTTCACGCATAAATTGCCGTCTCTGTTCGGGCGGCAATGTTTCCGCTATGTCCAACAACATCACCTGGGCTGCCGTTTGCAGTTGCACGGTGGCTTCGCGTTGTTTGGCGAAGCTGGTTTGTACCTGTTGCCTATCAATGGTGTCGGCGCTCAGTTGGTCAAGTATGACTTGTCGATTGCTGCGTGCTTGCGCCGCCAGCTTGCGCAAGCCGGGCGCGTGTTGGCTGATAACGGCGCGAACGTCCTGACGTTGCTCGTCGGGTAAACGCAGCACCTTGCCAATCAGTTCCCTCACCGGCTGGTTCTGCCCCAGTTCGAGGAAGGGCACTGCGTTAGGGCGGCTTAGCAGCCAGCCGCCGAGAAAGGCGTTAACGCCGAGGGAAAGCAGCAGGGCGCCGCTCAGTAGCCAGGTTTTGTTCATCGCTCGTCTGTCCATAACAGGCCGCCCATGACGTGGGCAGCGATTTGCATATCGTCGTCGGTCGCAGGCGTCGCCCAGTGGCCAGCCAACACGCCCAGCGCTGCGCACAAGGCCAGGCCGGCGACTTTCACTGGCCACCCATAGCGCCATCGGTGCACGGCGCGATACCACGGCTGGCGTTGCGGCTGAGCTGTGGCGGCTTGCACGATGCGCGCGGCTAAACCATGGGGCGGGCGTGGGAGGGGTTGATTGGCCAGTTGCTGGCGCAGCTCGTCGTCGGCGTCGTTCATCGCTGTTTATCCTCGTGGCACGGGCTCAAGCCTTTGGGCAGCCAGCGCCGCAGTTGTTGGCGGGCACGCCCGAGCAGGCCCTCCAGCGCTTTAGGGTGCAGGCCCATTAATGCAGCGGCTTGTGTGTTGCTGTGTTCGTCGAAGTAGCAGAGCAGTACCGCCATGCGTTGTTTTTCCGGCAGGCGTTGCACGACTTGTTGAATCTTCGCGGCTTCACGGGCGCGCTCGACAGTAGCGGCGGTGTCGGTCTTGGGGTCGAGCAACTCGTGCAGCAGGCTGTCGATATCCTGCTCAGCGCGATGTTTATGTCGACGCAGATTGTCCAGGCAAAGGTTGACCACAATACGCTGCAACCATGTAGAGAACTGCGCCCGGCCGGGTTGCCAAATGGCGGCATGGGTCCATACCCGCGTGAACGCCTCCTGGGCAATGTCTTCGGCGTCGGTCTGCTGGGCAAAAAAACGCCGGGCAATGGCGTAGGCGCGCGGCAGGTGACGCGTCACCAACGTGGCAAATGCATGCTGGTCGCCTCTGGCAATGGCGATCATTAGCTGCTCGTCGGTGGGCGTCATGGCGTGGGCAGCGCCTTAAGGTGTGGGGGTGACGGTGATGCTGCCCGAGCGGGTATTGCCTTGGCTACCGGTTACACTGCGGTTAAGCGTGTTACTGACTTGATCGTAGCTGTAACTGGCGTCACGACTGAGGTTTTTACCTGCGGCTGTGGTCACCTCAGTTTGCCGGTTCGCCGTGCCATCGGTGCGACTGGTCTGCTGATTGAAGGTTCCCGTATTGCCGTTGGCGCCGGTATAGGTGCCGCTATTCTGGCCATCGGTTCGAGTGCCTTGCACGGTGCGCGTATCACCGTTGGCAGCGGTGGTGGAACGGTTGAACTGGCCGCTGACCGGGTCGTATTGACGGATGCTGGAGCGGGTAACGGTTTTGCCATCGGCGCCGGTAACCGTTTGCTGGCGATTTAACCCGGCACCACGCTGACCGCTGACAGTGGTTTGATAAGTACCGCTGTGGCCACGGCTGGTGGAAAAACCACCGCTGCGCTGGCGTTCAGCGGCTTCGCTGGCGGCGGTGTACAGCAAGATAAGACACAGTAGAGCGGGTACGGTGGTGAACAATGGACGGCGCATGGAAAACCTCGAGGTGCTGGGAAGGATCGAGGCTTAAACGCCGAACTGATCAAATCCCCTGCGTTTATTTTCGTTGCCTGTGCTTAACGCAAAAACGCACGGCGGCTTTGGCAAACTGGGATTGCAGGAAACCGCTGGCCATCGTTGCACCTCATTGATAGGCGCTACACGCAACGCGGCGCCAGTGCACGTGTCGCTAGCGGCCCAAGCGCTTAGCCACGTCGGTATCCAGTCTCGCCATAAAGCGTTCAACCTCCTCGGTGTAGGCGCCGGGGGTGCCGAGCAGTTGGTTGATTTCCTTATGGGTCATGCCTTGCTCCAGCACGCTGACGCTGACGGTTAGCGCGGTGGCATGGGTGGCAAACAGGTGCGCCTGCTCGCAGGCTACGTCGCGTCGGGTGGAGCACACAGCGAGCATTGGCGTCGCGCCATTCGCCAGTACGTAGGATGGCGAGGTTTGTTGCCAGTAGGTGGGGTCGCTGCCGAAGGCTTCGTCGTAGAAGCGCATATGCCGCGCTTGCATGATCTTTTCCACGTCCAGTGCGGCGCTGTCCAATGCGACGGTGCCGAGCCACGGTTTGACGCCTTGGGCGGCTGCCAACGAGGGGGAGGCCGCCAGGAGCGCGACCAGATGCGCTCCAGCCGAATGGCCCATGACGATCACATGGTTAGCCGAACCGCCCCAACTTGCGGCGTTGGCTTGCGTCATTGCTAGCGCCTTTGCCACTTCCTGGGCTTGTTGCAGGGGCTTGGTGTCCGGCAGCAGCGGGTAGTTGGCGCAGACGAAGATAAACCCCTTTGCCACCCAGCGGCTGACCTTATTGGCCACCACTTGCTGGGCGGTTTTGTCGCCGGTTCGCCAGGCGCCGCCATGCACCATAAAAATGATCGGAGCATTGCTGGGCTTGCGGGGCAGGTAGACATCCAGGCGTTCTCGGGTGTTGGGGCCGTAGGGGAGATCTTTTAGTAGCGTAGCGCCGGCGGGGAGTTTCAGTGGGGCGCTGTCTTGCTGGCGTTCGGCGCGGCGCTCTTTGATGGCGTCCATCAAAGGGCCAGCGAGGGCGATTTCCGACAGCAAGAGAAGGGCGCAGACGCGAAGGATGAATGACATACAAGGCTCCGAGTGGATAGGGCAGTGCTTATACGTTGTGGTCCACTTAACACCTGCGAATAATCACCAGCATTTGCGCTGGCCCGCTAAGCCCTACTCCAGAAAACAACGATCAAAAAGATAAACGCTTCCCGGCTTGAGGTTTTCCACCGTGCGTTGCGGGCGGCCGCCGTCGCCGCTTTTCTTGCGGCCGGTTTCCTGCAAATAACCCGCCTCGGTCATCTTCAGCAAACGCTGGCGCATGCTGGTCTTGAGCACCGGGCGGTCGAGTACCACGGAGAAAATGCTCACCGCTTCCGGCGCGCTGAATTCCGGGCCCAGGAACATCAGCGGCAGGCTGCTGTAGAGAGCCTTGGACAGCAATCGCTCCTGGACGGCGGCCACCAGGCTGTTGTGGTCGAAAGGGAGTTTGATCGAGGCGTCGGCGACATCCTTGAGGGGAAAAAACCCCTGGTGTTCGGCGAGCTGGACCGCCTCGCTGACAATCGCCAGGTAGAACGTCGAGGATGACCAGCAGCGTGGGTCGCGGAAGGCGTCGCCGACGGTGCCCACCTGTTCGATCCAGGCCAGCGGCATGCCCACTTTGCTCGAGCTACGCAGGCGCTCCACGGCGTCGTTCAGCGTGAGATCTTCGACGCCACCATTGACCACGATCCCGGGTAGCGCCCAATGGCCGGCGAATGGCTCGGCTTCCCGTCGGTTCAGGAGGATTTCCAGCGCCTGGGTCTCCCGGCAGAAGCGCAGCACACAGAGGTCGATGGTGTGCAGGTAACCGCGGGCGGGGGCTGTGCTAGTGGGCATGTCGATTTCCGTGGGTAGCGTAAAGGTCATAGTTTAACGGGTTCATGCCGGGGGCCATCCAGTGGGTGGGAAGCGGCTCGCCCAAGGCCAGTCGTTCGCGAACCAAGGTGCTGCGCACGTGGATCTTTTCCTCCACGCGAAGGATGGAAAAACGCTCCAGCAGTTCCTGCCCTCGATAGAAGGTCGGCAGCTGATCCGCGACATCCTGGCCCACCACCAGCGCGATCCGCTTGCCGTCCAGAGCCAGGCTGTCGGCGAGATGGGTGAGGAGGGTGTAGCTGTAGATCGCGCCTTCAACGCCGCGGGCCACGACCTGTTCCACCCGGCTTGCACGCACTTCGGCGCGGCACAGCGGCTGAACGTTCTCGACGATCGATTCCAGCCAGTTCAGGCGCACCTCGTAGTCGACCATCTGCTTGCCGTAGGGATGCCGCAGGCTTGGGACCACCAGCACGCGCCTGGCTTGGCATGAGGCCTCGATCATCACCTGGGCATGACCGGCGTGAGGGGGATTGAAGGCGCCGCCATAAAGGGCTATCTCGAACATGGCTCATCCTCTTTTGGTACATGACATGTACTCTATCAGTAAAATCTTTTCTTTGGGAACCTGCTTCTGTCGCGCCATTTGGATTGGATAGAAAGAACGCATCAAAAATATTTTCTACGAATGCTTGTTATGAAAGTACACCTTGTGTACTCTCGTGGCCATGAAGAGGAGAAACCCAGCATGAACAGCCTGACCCGGAAAACCGCTTCCTTCGATGTCGATGCGCAAAAGAGCTTCACGCCGCTATGTCCCGATGAGCTTCCGGTGCCGGGCGGTGACCAGATTGCCGGTGAGCTGAATTTCATCGCGTCCCTGGCCAGCCTCCGTATCGGCAGCAAGGACGCCCATTCGCCCCTGGCCCCGTGGGTGGTCGCCGATCACGCACAGATGTTCGTGCCCACCGGGCTCGAGCACGCCGACATCACCTGGGTCAGCCACTGCGTCCCTGGTACCGAAGGTTTCGCCCTGCTGGATCAACTGCCGACCCCCTACGACTACGACTATTTCATCTGGAAGGGTGTCGAGCCGGATTTGCACCCGTACGGCGCCTGCTACCACGACCTGCACGGCAAGCTGTCCACCGGGGTGATCGAATACCTGAGGGGCCTGGGTGTCGAGCAGGTCATTGTCGGCGGGCTGGCGCTGGATTTCTGCGTCAAGACCACCGCTCTGCAACTGGCCGCCGCCGGCTTCAAGGTGATCATTCACCTCCCGGCTTGCCGGGCCATCAGTGAGGAGGGCGCCCTTCAGGCCATCCAAGACATGCAGCAAGCGGGGATCTCGGTTGCCGCGACCCGCGAAGAAACCATTCGCCTGGCAAACGCATAAGGAAAAGACATGGACAGTGCATTCGATTCAAGCAGCGGCACCATCCAGAGTCTTCTGGATACCGACTACTACACCTTCACCATGATGCAGGCGGTCTTGCACCAGCACCCGAATGTCGAGGTGGAATACCAGTTCATCGTGCGTTCCAAGGAGCGGCTCGGTCACCTGATCCCGGACATTCGTGTCGAACTGGAGAAGCTCGCCGGGTTGCAGTTGCGCGAGGGGGAGCAGCGGTTTCTGTTCAACAAGCGTTTCCGTGAGTACCTGACCCCGGACTTCGAACAGTTTCTCGGCCTGTTTCGCTTCAATTTGCGCTACATCCACGTTTCGGAAGTCGATGGCCAACTGCACATCCGCGTCCGTGGGCCGATGCTGCATTGCATCATGTTCGAGCAACCGGTATTGGCGATGGTCAGCGAACTGCGCAACCGCGAGAAATACCCCGAGGTCGAGTTGGCCGACGTCACCCGCAAGCTGTACCAGAAGTTCGAATGGCTGGAGAAAAATGCCAGTCGTGAAGAACTTGCCGAGTTTCGCGTTTCAGACTTCTCCACCCGGCGGCGGCTGTCGTTCAGGGCCCAGCGTGAAGTGGTGAATGTGATGCGCAGCGATTTCCCTGGGGTCTTTGTCGGCACCAGTAACGCTCACCTGGCGTACGAGTTCGATCTGCCCCTGATCGGCACCATGGCTCACCAATGGCTGATGGTGCACCAGCAACTCGGGCGCTTGCGCGAGAGCCAGAACGCGGCGTTGGAAAATTGGGTGCGCGAATATCGCGGCCGCCTCGGTATCGCCCTGACGGACTGCATCAGCACCGACTTTTTCCTCAAGGATTTCGACCTGTACTTTGCCAAGCTCTATGACGGCCTGCGCCAGGATTCCGGTGACCCGATCGTCTGGGCCGACAAGGTGTTGGGGCGCTACCAGGAACTGGGCATCGATCCACGCACCAAGGACCTGATGTTCTCCGATGGCCTCAACTTCGAAAAGTGCCTGCCGATCCTGCGGCATGTTCGTGGCAAGGCCAAATTCGGTTTTGGCATGGGCACCAGCCTGGCTTGCGATGTCGACGGTGTCGAACCGCTGAGCATCGTCATGAAACTGGTGCGGGTCCACGGCGAACCGGTGGTGAAGTTCTCTGACGACCCGATCAAGAACGTCTGCGAGGATGCCTCGTTTCTGCGGTACGCCGCCCAAGTGTTCAACGTCGCCCTGATCAATCCACAGTTGGGAGCTTGATATGACTTCGTTTCAGCAAGAGAGCATTGCCCGGGAACTGGGCATCGACCGCCAACTCACACGGGGCGGCGAAGCAACCGAGATTGCCCGCCGCGTCGAGTTCATAAAGCAGATCGTGCGCGAGTCGGGTTGCCAGTCCCTGGTCCTGGGGATCAGTGGCGGCGTCGACTCCCTCACCGCCGGCCGCCTCTGCCAGTTGTCGGTGGAGCAACTGCGGGGTGAGGACTACGCGGCGCGGTTTATCGCCGTCCGGCTGCCATACAAGGCCCAGGCCGATGAGCAGGACGCCCAGGCTTCCCTGGATTTCATCCGGCCGGACGTGATCACCACCAGCAACATCGCCGCGTGTGTCGACGGGCTGATGGGCAGCCTCGCCATCGATGGCTTGCAGCCTTCGGCCGAACTCACCGACTTTGCCAAAGGCAACGCCAAGGCCCGGGCACGGATGCTGGCGCAATACGCCATTGCCAATCTGAGCGACGGGTTGGTGGTGGGCACCGATCATGGGGCAGAGGCGGTGATGGGGTTTTTCACCAAGTTCGGCGACGGCGCGTGCGACCTGGCACCGTTGTCCGGGCTGACGAAGACCCAGGTGAGGTTGTTGGCCGACGCGATGGGCGCCCCCGCGCACCTGGTGCGCAAGGCGCCGACCGCGGACCTGGAAGACCTGGCGCCCGGCAAGTTGGATGAAGTGGCGTATGGCTGCAGCTACGAGGAAATCGATGCGTACCTGATGGGCCAAGAGGTGTCGCCCCAGGCGCGGCAGATCATTGAACGCGCCTACCTCAAGACAGCCCACAAACGCGCGTTGCCACGCGTGCCTGCATCGTTGTAATAGAGTTCTAATGGGACCTTTGGCCTTGAACGGAGTGGGTAAATGACACAGGCAATCAGCATCAAGGATCGCGTACGCATCAAGCACGTCGAAGTCCTCTCGGACGATTGGTACGTGCTGCGCAAGACCACCTACGACTACCTCGGCCGCAACGGCCAATGGCGCGAACTGACGCGCGAGACCTATGACCGGGGCAACGGCGCCACCATCCTGCTGTACAGCAAGGCCAAGCAAACGGTGGTGTTGACCCGGCAGTTTCGCTTCCCGGCCTTCGTCAACGGGCACGATGACCTGTTGATAGAAACCTGCGCCGGCCTGTTGGACAACGACGACCCGCACACCTGTATCCGCAAGGAAACCCAGGAGGAAACCGGCTACATCATCCAGGACGTGCGCAAGGTGTTCGACGCCTTCATGAGCCCGGGCTCGGTGACTGAGCGGGTGCATTTTTTCGTCGGCGAATATTTCGACGAAGACAAGCAGCACGAAGGCGGTGGCCTTGAAGCCGAGGGCGAAGAGATCGAAGTGCTGGAGCTGTCCCTCGACCAGGCCTTGGGCATGATCGAGAGCGGAGAGATCTGCGACGGCAAGACCATCATGTTGTTGCAGTACGCCAAGCTGCATCGGCTGCTGGATTAGCCGCGTTTTTTGTTCAACTGGATTGGGCCTCGCTGTCTTCCTGCATATCGTCCAGGTATTGCGGCTGGTCCATCTGGTCCGGCAGTTCGGTCACGACGCTGAAGTCGCTGATCTCGATGGCGCCGACGCCATGGCCGAGCAGATGGAAGGAAAACGCCTTGCGCTGCTGTGGGTTGTCGAAACTGATGTTCATCACCAGAGGCTGGTCGGGTGTCACCGCCACCTCGGTCGGCAGGTCCATCGACACATCCTGCTCGAACTCCTTGGCCTTGAGGGAAATGTAGGCGGCATGGTCTGCCTCCACCGCGCGGATGGTCAGGCTGACGCGGGTCTGTGAACCCTTCGGCATTTCCAGGTATTGGGCACCGATCAGGTTATCGGTCCAGTCGTTGGTGACCTGGGCCGGCAGCGGGATTTTATCGGCGCTGCCGAACTGGTAGTGCTGGTTCAGGGGCGTGCGCATCAGGGTCTGGTCCAGGGCCGTGGCCCGGGCGCTGATCAATCGGGCGCGCTGGCCGCTGTATTGTCCGCCGTAGGTGGCGCGGTCGGCGATGAAACCTTCGCTGCTGTAGTAACGGCAATGCTGGAGGAAATCGCATTCGGTGAATGTGCCCTTGCCGTCGTGGTAGCGCAGCTTGCCGTTGGTGAACGACATGATTTCCCGGCCCGTCGGGTAGTCCCTGAACATCGAGCGACCGGACAACGACGTGGGCACCGTGAAGCCGAAGTAATCGAGGATCGAGGCGGTGAGGTCCACATGGCCGTAGGTGCCTGACTTGATCCGGGGCAACGGTTCCGGCGCCAGCGTCAGGTTGAACCCCCAGGACGAGGCCAGCCGCACATCGTCGATGCCATGGGATTCGTCCGAGGTGATGACCACCAGGGTGTTGTCGAGGATGCCCTGGCGCTCGAGGCCTGACAGGAAGTTGTCCAGCGCATCGTCCAGGTAACCCACCGCTGCCTGCTTGGCGGTGTCGTAGCGTTGCAGGTAGTCATCCGGTGCCGAGTACGGCTGGTGGGTGCCCACGGTCAGCAGGGTCAGCATCCACGGTTTGTCCGCCTGCTGGAGTTGTCCGACGTAATCCAGTGCGCCTTCGAAGAACGTCTTGTCGTCCTTGCCCCAGGGAAACTCCAGATAGGCAGGCCGGGTAAACCACTCCATGCCCAGGGTCGTGTCAAAGCCGATGTGCGGCATGATCCGGTCCTTGGCCATGAACCGCAGGCCCGCGCCCTGGAGGAAATGCGTGGAAAAGCCGTTCTGGCGCAACTGGGCCGGCAGGCAGGCCTGGTTGCGCTGGGTCTGGTTGAGCATTTCGACGCCTTTGGGCGTGCCGTCGTCGAGCTTGTCGTAGTCGCCACACAGCATCGCGTACAAGCCACGAATGGTCTGGTGGCTGTGCAGGACGTAATCGGGAGTGTTCATGCCACGCTCGGCCCAGGCGCTGAGATTGGGCATCAGGTTTTCCTGATAGCGGCTGTTCAGGGCCTGGCGGTTGGCACTCACGTAGGCGCCGGGAATGCCCTCCAGGGCGATGACCAGAACGTTGCGCGCACGCCCCGGTTCGGCCAGCAGCCTGTTGCCATCGAGGTCCAGGCGGGTCAGCCCCGCCATGGGCGGGGCGGGGTCCACGGCGTCGCCGTCGAGCCATTGCCGGGCTTGGTCCTGCCCGGCGGCGATACCTGCGGTGACGAGTTGGTGAGGCAGGTTGAACACGTTCCATTGGTCCGCTTCACTGGGACGCCAGGCTTGCAGCGCGCCATGGCTCAGCAGGAGCAACACCGGCACGGCCCAGGCGTGGCGAGGCAAGCGTGGCGCCCGGTGTGGGCGGCGGGTCCATTGGGTCATCAGCCAGAACGCCAGCGCGGCCAACTGGATCGCGGCCAGCCACGGATGGGCGAAGCCGCCGCTGGTGGAGTTTTCAACGAACTGCGGGTCGGTCAGGTAATGAATGTCCGAAGGATTGGGCATCCGCCCCACCGCACTGACCAATTCGATGCTGGCCAGCGTCAATGCGCTCCAGGCCAGCAATACCGGCAGTACCAGCCACCAGGGACGACGGTAAAGCAACGCGATCAGTAACCCACCGACGCCCAGATCCGACAGATAGCCCAGCGGGTCGGACCAGCCCAGGGCGAGACGCAGGCCCATGGGAACGAGTAATACGCAGCCGATCAGGGTGATGAGGGCGGCGCGGGGGTGGGTTGAAGCGCGATAAATGATATTCACGAGAAACGGGCCTTTCAGTTGAAGCCAATCCATTGAACGACATACCCACCCTGTGGGAGCGAGCTTGCTCGCGATAGCGGTGCGTCAGTCCATATGGCGTATGACTGACTGACGCCATCGCGAGCAAGCTCGCTCCCACAGGAGGTGCTTCCTTCGGTCATGAAACTGTCATGAGGCGGGATGGTACCAAGGGCCATCGCCGCTGGTCCGGCCAATGTCCCGGTGTCCGGCTGCGCTAGGCTGTGGTTCACTGGCGCAGGCCTCTACAATGGCGGCGCAGCGCTGCTTTTGAGGCGCGCGGAAAACTTGTATCAGGATTTCTCATCGGGGGATGGATGGACAGGTTCCAGGAAATGCAGGTTTTTCTCGCCGTGGCCCAGGAGTCGGGGTTTTCGGCGGCGGCGCGACGCCTGGGCCTGTCGGCGGCCAGTGTCACGCGGGCGGTGGCAGGGTTGGAACAACGCATCGGCACGCCATTGCTGGTGCGCACCACCCGCAATGTGTACCTGAGTGAAGCCGGTCAGCGCTTTCTCGAGGACTGCCGGCGGATCCTGAGCGATTTGCAGGAAGCCGAGGATTCGGCGGCCGGTAGCCACGTCCAGCCCCGTGGGCAATTGACGATCACCGCGCCGGTGCTGTTCGGCCAGTCGTTCGTCACGCCGCTGCTGGTGGATTATCTGCATCGGTTCCCCGAGGTCAGCATCAACGCTTTGTTGTTGGACCGCACGGTCAGCCTGGTGGAGGAGGGCATCGACGTTGCCCTGCGCATTGGCGAACTGCCGGACAGCAACCTGCACGCGGTGCGGGTCGGCGAAGTACGGCGAGTGGTGTGCGGTTCCCCGGACTTCTTCGCACGCCACGGGCGGCCCCGGCATCCGGATGACCTGGAGCGAATGCCCGTGGTCGCGTCGTCGGCCATTGGCCAGGTCAAAAGCTGGACCTTCATCGACTCAGGCCAAGCGTTGGCCGTCCGGCCCGTGCCCAGGCTGGTGGTGACGGCTAACCAGGCGGCGATCACCGCCGCTTGCCAGGGGTTGGGGATGACGCGAGTCCTGTCTTACCAAGTGGCGGGCAACGTGGCCGCCGGCGAACTGGAAATCGTCCTGGCCGATTTCGAATTGCCGCCTCTGCCGATCCATGTGGTGTACCAGGGCGGACGCAATGCGCCGGCGCGGGTCCGCAGTTTTGTCGATTTTGTCGTCAGCGCATTGCGCGAACATCCGGCCTTGAGCGACTGATGTATTGTTTCTCTTGCTGAAATAATGGATTGCGTTTCTGGGTGATTCTCTTGTTTTGGCCCGGAGCGGAAGATGACCCCATCGACGCCGTTGTGCTGATGGCGTCACTTCCTGCGGAGTCGACCATGAACCCTATCAAGCACTATCACTTCCCGCTGTCCGGCCATTCCCATCGTGTTCAATTGATGCTTTCGTTGCTCGGGCTACCGGTCGAAGAGGTCTTCGTCGACTTGGCCAAGGGCGCGCACAAACAGGCGGACTTCCTCGCGCTCAATGCGTTTGGCCAGGTACCGGTCATTGACGATGACGGCGTGGTGCTGGCGGACTCCAACGCGATCCTGGTGTACCTGGCGCACAAATATGGCAAGGGCCGCTGGCTGCCCACCGATCCAGTCGGCGTCGCGCAGGTGCAGCGCTGGTTGTCGGCGGCGGCCGGGCCGATCCATGCGGGGCCGGCCACGGCACGACTGATCACGGTGTTTGGCGCGGCCTACAACGCCGAGGACGTGATTGCCCGTTCCCACGCTGTGCTGAAAGTCATTGATCAGGAATTGAGCCGTCGTGATTTTCTGGCGGGTGATACGGCGACTGTCGCGGACATCGCCGGCTACAGCTACATCGCCCACGCACCGGAAGGCAATGTGTCGTTGGAGGACTATGCCCATGTGCGGGCCTGGCTGGCGCGGATCGAAGCCTTGCCCGGGTTCGTGGGCATGCCGCGTACGGTTGCCGGGTTGCAAAAGCACGCCTGAGCATTTGAATGGGGCGCTGTTTGACGGGGGCGCTTGCTCCCGCTGGGTTGCGCTGTAGGAGCTGCCGAAGGCTGCGATCTTTTGATTTTGATCTTTCGCTCGCGACTCAATTGTCTGGGACAAGATCGCAGCCTCGTTGCACTCGACAGCTCCTACGGGCCCTAGGCGTAGGAAAGCGCCTTTTCCTCCAGCAGTTCCTCGTACAACTGCACCCACTTTTGGCCCATCTCTTCGGAGGTGAACAACTGGCGGTAACGGGCTTCGGCCTTGACGCCCATTGCCTGGGCCTGAGCCGGGTTTTCCCACAGGGTGCGCATCGCCTCGCGGAAAGCCTCGGGGTTACTGGGTGGCACCACCAGGCCGGTTTCGCCGTGGATGTTGATGTAGCTGGTGCCGGTGCCGATTTCGCTGGAGATCATCGGCTTGCCGAACATCGCGCCTTCGAGCAGGGAGATGCCAAAGGCTTCGGAGCGCAGGTGCGAAGGGAACACGATGGCATAACTCAGTTCCAGCAATGCGACCTTGTCTTCGTCCCCCAGGCGCCCGAGGAAATGCACGTTACGCAGGCCCAGTTTCGTGGCCTGGGCATGCAGTTGTTTTTCCAGTGGGCCGGCGCCCAGGATGACGACGGGGTAATCCACGCCTTTGAGGGCGTCGAGCAGAATGTGCAGGCCTTTGTAATAACGCATCACCCCCACGAACAAAAAGAAACGCTCGCCCAGTTTTGCCTTCCACTGCGCCATGCGCTCGGCGTCAGGCTGTGGATAACTGCTCTTGTTCAGGCCGTAGGTGATGATTCGCGTCTTGTCGCTGTATTCCTTGAGCACATCGCTGGTGTGAACATAGTTCGGCGAGGCCGCGACGATACGGTCAGCGCCGCCCAGGAAGCGTCGCATCAGCGGCCGGTAGAGCTTGAGCAGGTGCCGTTGGCGAACGATGTCCGAATGGTAGGTCACGACATAGGGTTTTTTCACGGCACTGCAAAAGTGCACCAGGTCCATGAACGGCCAGGGGAAGTGGTAGTTGATCACGTCCGCTTCGGCGGCCAGCTCACGGAATTTCTTGAACACGCTGTAGGAGAAACCGGTGGACGCCAGTTGGAAGTCCATCCGGGCCTGGTGGACGACATGCTGTCGAAGCAGGATCGGTTCTGGTGATGGCTGCCCGCTCAGGGCCAACACGGTGTTATCGATGCTCAGCCGATCAGTGCTGTCGCAGAGTTGAAAAATCACCTGTTCGATGCCACCCATGGAATCAGGCAAATAGGTTTTGTAGAAGTGCAGGACTCGCATTCAACCTCCCAAGGCCTGGCGATACGCGTGGGCAGTGACCTTTGCACAACGTTCCCAGGAAAACAGCGCCGCCTGTTGCAATCCCGCCTCCCGGCACGCCTGCCAGTGCAGGCGATCCTCAATCAACCGCTCCATGGCGTCGCGCATGCCGTGCGGATCGTCGGGTTCGCAATAGATACCGGCTGGCCCGGCCACTTCCGGCATCGCCGAGCAGCGGGTGGTGATCACCGGTGTGCCACTGGCCATGGCTTCAAGCACCGGCAGACCAAAGCCTTCGTAGTACGACGGGAACACCAGTGCCCGTGCCCCCGCCAACAATTGGGCGACCTGTTCGTCAGGCAGGTAACCCGCCAGACAAACATGACCGCCAGCCAGGGCGCGTTTCAACTCATCATTGAGCTGCGCTTGTTGCCATCCGCTCATTCCTACAATGAACAAAGGAAAAGCCTGACGTAGGGATTCAGGGAGCCCGGCGTGGGCGCGCAGGGCCAACGACAGGTTCTTGCGTGGTTCCAGGGTGCCGACGCAGAGAAAGTATCGGCCATGCTCCAGGCCATGGGCCTTGAGCACGGCGTCGATCGCTTCCGGTTCGCGCGGGTGGAAACGTGCCGCGATCCCCAGTGGCGCGACCCTCAGGCGCTCGGCGGGCAGGCCGAAATACTGCTGGGCTTCATCGGCGATGAACTGCGAGTCGGTCAGGATCAGCTGCGCCTGTTCCACCGCGCGGCTGAGTCGTCGCTCGATTTCCTTCAGGCGTGCCGGTGGTTGCGTCTCGGGGTAGCGCAGGTGCGTCAGGTCATGGAGGGTGATCACCGTCGGCCCTTCGAAGGCCAGCGGCCAAAGGCTGGGCTCGTGATACAGGTCGATAGCCTTCGAACGGCCTTGATCGAAGCGTTTCTGCTCCAGCCAGCGCCGCGCCTGGTAGGCGCCCGGAACCCGTCGCAGCAAGGGGCTCAGCCTTGAATAGCCAGGCTTGGCCGTTGGCGGCAATTGCGGGCTCCAGCCCCAACCGTGGAACAGTGACAACTGTACATCCGGCTCCTGGGTCAAGGCCGTCGCCAGTTCCGCCACGTAGTGGCCGATGCCGGTGCGTGGCGCCTGGAGAATGCGCGCGTTGAGGGCTATCCGCATGCTGTTTCCCGGTCGATGATGACTTCGTTAACGTGGCCCTCGATCCTTTCTACCAGTTGCGCACTGGCTTGGCGCCAGCTCAGCCATTGCCATTGATCCAGGTTGCGCCTGGCCGGGAATACCCCGGTGTGTTCCATGTCGATGACCAGGTTCGCCAGACTTTGGGGATCGTCGAGATCGAAGTAGACCATGAAGTCACCGCCGATTTCCCGAAACACGGGGATATCGCTGCCCATCGCCGGCAAGCCGCGTTGCATGGCCTCCACCAACGGCAGGCCGAAGCCCTCCACGTAGGACGGGAACACCAGCGCGGTGGAGTGTCGATAGGCGTGTTCCAGGCTTTGGTCCGCCAGGTGGTTGAACATGAACAGGCGGCTGCCGAGCTGTGGATGACGCTGGATACGTTCGATCAGCGCTTCGCATTTCCAGCCGATTTTCCCGACGATGCATAACCGTGCTTGTGAACCGGCGGCCCAGGCCCGCTCGAACGCATCGATCAGGTAGGCGTGGTTTTTGCGCGGTTCGATGGTGCTGACCATCAGGAATACCGGCTCGGGTCGATTGAACAGCCGCAGCAAGTTCGGGTCGACGGCGTGAGCGTCGTCGATCAGGTCCAGTTCGCTGCCCAAGTGGAAATAGTCGAACCAGCGCTCGCGCACCTGCTGCTCGCCAATACGCCGGACCATTTCCTGGCGAAGCTGGTCGCGGATGGTGGTGGAGATGGCGATGTAGCCGTCGGCGGTGCGGGCGATCCAGTCGAACCAATGGTTGAACACCTTGACCAGCCCGGCGTCGCAGAATTGTGGATGGGTCAGGGGAATCAGGTCATAGATCACCGAGATGATTCCGACGCCATCACGCTTGAGCTGTTCGGCCAGGGGAAAGAAACCTGAGTGCCAGGAAGAGTCCAGCAACACCAGTTGATCGCCGGCTCGATGTGCCAGCGGTACGCTGCGCGCCGGGGCAGGCTTGCGTTTGAGCAGGCGATCGAGGATTCGAATGGGGAGGCTCAGGCACCCCAGGGCGAACAGTCGGCAAGCAACGTACAAGACGCGACGTGCCCAGACCGAATGGCTGAAGGGGCGTTGTCGTTCGAGGGTCCGTTGCCTGAGCCAGAACAGATTGGCGAACTGGATCAAGCGTGCTCGCAGGCCGGCCAGATCCCATCCATTCGTGGGCAGGGGGGCCAGGCTTATCACTTCATACAGCTTGCCCTGCAGCATCACCACGGGAATGCATTCGCGGTCCTGGTCCTTGGCAGGCAATTCGCGAATGACATTGCGCACCACTCGCTGAATGCCGGAGTTGTCATTCGGGTGGTCGTATACGTAGGTGCAATCCACCAGCAAACGGCTCATGGCAACTCCTTTTGCGGCAACGCCTCGACGGCAATCTGGCTCGAACGCTGGATACTGGTCCGGGCCTGGAGCCAGGAGCAGCCGACGAAATCCTCCTGGCGATTATTGATGACGTGAAACACCAGCCCGTAGTCGCGCCATTCGAAATTACGGTCCAGGTGCGAGTCCAGTCGCGACAGGCTGAGCGCGACGGAGTAATTGCCCTTGCCCAGGCGCATGTCGAAACTGAAACGGAAGGTGATCTGTTCGCCGGCCTTGAGGTCGGTCACGGCTTTGTCCTGGCGATGGGTGTTGATGCCATACATGGGCTGGCCAAGGCGGTCCTTGATCAAAAAACCCAACACCAGCCGCTCGATGTCCTGGCGGATTTCAACCCGTACTTGCAACACCATCGGCTGGCCGATCTCGGCGACTTCCACCGACTGCCCCTGGCTGTTGAGCAATTGCACATCGACGATGCCGGCCTCGCCGGTGCCGGAGATCGTGCGTATCTGGCCGTTGGCGAGCATCTCCTGGCGAACCACCTGGCCCTCGCGCTGGGCCAGCATCGCGTTGTAATAATCCATCACCTCTTCCGGCTTGCCGCGCATGGCCATGCGCCCGTGTTCGAGCAGGATGGCGGTGTCGCAGATCGACTGGATCGCCGAGCGATCGTGGGACACGATCAGCAGCGTGGTACCGGCTTTGCGGAAACTGCGGATGCGCTCGAAGCTCTTGTGTTGGAAGTAGGCATCGCCCACCGACAGCGCTTCGTCGACGATCAGGATGTCCGGGCGTCGGGCGGTGGCAACGCTGAACGCCAGGCGCATCTGCATACCGCTGGAGTAGGTGCGCACCGGCTGGTCGATGGCCTCGCCGATTTCGGCGAACCCCTCGATCTCGGGCATCAACGCTTCGATTTCCTCCACGTGCATGCCCAGCAACTGACCAGCCATGAACGCATTCTGGCGACCGGTGAAGTCTGGATGAAAGCCCATGCCCAATTCCAGCAACGCGGCGACGCGGCCTTGCAATTGGATGTGGCCGCAGGTGGGTTGGGTGGTGCCGGTGATCATCTTGAGCAACGTGCTTTTGCCGGCACCGTTGACCCCGACGATGCCGACGGCTTCCCCGGGCTGGATCTCGAAGTCCACACCCTGCAGGATCCAGTGCAGTTGATGGCGCTGGCGAGAAAAGGGGACCAACCACTCGAACAGCCGGCTCCAGCGGTTCGGATACTGCTTGTAGGCCTTGCCCAGGCCGGTGACGCGCAAATGTCCCATCAGAGTTCATCCACCATTTCACCGCCGCGTCGGCGAAACATGCGCAGGCCCAAGGCACACAACAACAGGGCCACCACCAGCAACGGCACCAGCGAACTCCAGACCGGCCACTGATTATAGAGAAACAGGTTCTGGTAGCTCTGCATCAGGGCGGTCATGGGGTTGAAGGCGAGCAGTCGCTGGATCGATGGCGGCAGGATCGTCATCGGGTAAACGATCGGCGTGAGCCAGAACCAGAATTGCAGGCAAATGCCGAACAACTGCCCAACATCGCGGAAAAACACATTGAGGATCCCCAGCAGCATGCCCAGCCCGGCGGCGAACATCACTTGCAGGGCCAGCAGCGGCACCAGGGCCAGCAAGGTCATGCCTGGCCAGCGTCCGGTGATCAGCAGGAAACCGAGAAAGAGCCCGAGGATGATCGCGAAGTTGATCCCCGCGTTGAACAGCACGATCACCGGCAGGCAGATCCGCGGGAAGCTGATCTTTTTCAGCAGGTTGGCGTTTTCCAGGAACATGCCCTGGCTGCGGGTGGTGATTTCCGCGAACAACCCCCAGGTCAGCAGCCCGGCACAGAGGTAGACGCTGTAGGCCATGCCATCTTCGACCCCGGGCAGGCGGGCACGCATGATGTGGGAAAAAATCACCGTGTAGACGAGGATCATCGACAACGGGTTGAGCACCGTCCACAACGCGCCGAACAACGAGTTGCGATAGCGAGCCTGAAACTCGCGCTTGACGCTGCCCAGGACGAAGCCGCGGTAGCTCCACAGTGAGCGTTGCAAGGCCAACAGCATCAGACGGCCCTGCCGTAGTGGTCTTCGAAGCGGACGATGTCGTCTTCCCCGAGGTATTCGCCGCTCTGGACCTCGATGATGACCAGGTCGATGACACCGGGGTTTTCCAGGCGATGCTTGTGGCCGGCGGGAATGAATGTCGATTCGTTCTTGGCGACCAGGTGCGAGCCCGAGCCGTTATTGGTGACCTTGGCCATGCCTTCGACCACCACCCAGTGTTCGTTGCGGTGGTGGTGCATTTGCAGCGACAGCGATGCGCCAGGCTTGACCACGATGCGCTTGATCTTGAAACGTGGACCTTCTTCGAGAACCGTATAACTGCCCCATGGACGGCTGACCGTGCGATGCAGGCGATAGGCTTCGTGGTCCTTGTCCTTGAGTTGCCGGGCGACGCGACGAACATCCTGGGCGCGGTCGGCATGGGCCACCAGCACGGCGTCGGCGGTGTCGATGATGATCAGGTTTTCCACGCCCAGGGCGGCCACCAGGCGGCTGTCGCTCTGGACGAAGGTGTTCTGGCTGTCGATAAACAGGGCTTCACCGGTGGTGCGGTTGTTTTGCCCGTCGGCGGGTACCAGGCTGGCGATGGCGCTCCAGGAACCGATATCGCTCCAGTCGAAGGCGGCAGGGATCACCACGACATTGGCTGAGCGCTCCATCAGGGCGTAGTCGATGGAGATGTCCGGCATTTCGGCGAAATGCACCGGGGACAATTCCTGCTGTACACAACCTGAGGTTTCCACTGCCGTGCTGGCCGTGACACAGGCGCGCGCCTGTTCCAGCAGCTCGGGGGCGTGGGCGTGCAGCTCCGCCAACAGGGTCTTGACCGAGAAGCAGAACATCCCCGAATTCCACAGGAAACGGCCACTTTCCAGGTACTGGGTGGCGGTCTGCAAGTCGGGCTTTTCGACAAAGCGCACGACCTTGGCCGCGCCCTTGGTATCCAGGGGCTGGCCCCGTTCGATGTAGCCGAAGCCGGTTTCCGGCGCCGAGGGCAGCACGCCGAAGGTCACCAGATGGCCGTTTTTGGCCAGCTCCACGGCGTGCTCAACGGAGGCCTTGAAAGCCGCTTCGTCCTTGATCAAGTGATCGGCAGGCATGACCACCAGGATCGCCTCGTCGCCGTGCAGGGCCTGTACCGCGAGGGTGGCCGTGGCAATGGCCGGCGCGGTGTTGCGGCCCGTGGGTTCAAGTACGAAGTGACCGCGATAGCGCTCCAGGTGGGCGCTTTGATAATGATCGCGGCTCTGGAAGTAGTACTCGCGATTGGTGACGGTAACAATGTCGCCCCGGCCGTCGAACAACCCTGCCGCACGCCGATAGGTCTTGCCCAGCAGCGACTGGCCATCGGGCAAGAGCATGAAAGGCTTGGGATGGCCCTCGCGGGACACCGGCCACAACCTCGTCCCGGCACCGCCGGAGAGAATCACGGGAATGAGCATGGCCTACTCCTTGGCGACGCGTTTCATGTCCGCATCCATCATCATGCGGATCAGGGTGTCGAGGTCGGTCCGAGGCTTCCAGCCCAGGACGCGTTGTGCCTTGGCCGGGTTGCCGAGCAACACCTCGACTTCGGCCGGGCGGAAAAACGCCGGGTCGATCTTGACGAAGTCACGGTAGTCCAGGCCCACGTGTTCGAAGGCAATCCTGCACATCTCGCGCACGGTGGTGGTGACGCCGGTGGCCACCACGTAATCGTCGGGGCTGTCCTGTTGCAACATCAGCCACATGGCCTCGACGTAGTCGCCGGCAAAGCCCCAGTCGCGCTTGGCGTCGATATTGCCCAGGCGCAATTCCTGCTGCTTGCCCTGCTTGATGCGCGCAGCGGCATCGGTGACCTTGCGAGTCACGAACTCGATGCCGCGCAGCGGTGATTCGTGGTTGAACAGGATGCCGCTGCTGGCATGCAGGCCGAAGCTTTCCCGGTAGTTGACGGTGATCCAGTGGCCGTACAGTTTCGCCACGCCATAGGGGCTGCGCGGATAGAACGGGGTGTGCTCGTCCTGTTGCTCGGCCTGGATCAGGCCGAACATTTCGCTGGTGGAGGCCTGGTAGAAGCGGGTCTGCACACTGAACTGGCGAATGGCTTCGAGCAGGTGGGTAACCCCCAGCCCGTCGACGATGCCGGTGGTCACCGGCTGGTCCCAGGAGGCTGCGACGAAACTTTGCGCGGCCAGGTTATACACCTCGTCCGGCGCCGACTTGATCACCGCCCGCTGCACCGAGCAGGCATCGGCCATGTCACCGTCCAGGTAAACGATGTCCTGTTCGATGCCCATCTCTCGCAGCCGCCAGCGCGAGTCGCTGCTGCGTCGCGCCACCAGGCCGTGGACTTTGTAACCCTTGTCGAGCAGCAACTTGGCCAGATACGCGCCGTCCTGGCCGGTGATCCCTGTGATCAATGCACTTTTCATTCTTGTTGTACCCGTATCTCCCAGTCGGACAGGATCGTCCGCAAGGATTGTTGTGTTGTTGTTTCGGGCGTCCATCCGGTGGCCTGTCGTAGCTTGGCTGGGCTACCACAGACGCGACGCTGTTCTGCGCGGCGAAGACGCGCAGGGTCCTGGATAAGTTTCACATCGACCTGGGCGAGATCGCCCAGTTGTTCGATCAGGCTGCGAATGCTTTGCTCGCGCCCCGAGCAGATGTTGTAGACCTGCCCCGGGGCGCCTTTGTCCAGCAGGGCCAGGTAGGCCGAAATCACATCGCCGACATCGAGGAAGTCGCGGGTCACGTCGATATCGCCCACTTGCAGCCGGGCCGGTTGCAGGCCCAGCTTGATCCGGCTGATCTGCCGGGCGGCGCTGGCAATGACGAAGCTGTCCTTCTGGCCGGCACCGATGTGATTGAACGGGCGGGCCACCAGCACCGGCCAGCCTTCGCTCATGCCCCACTGCAGGCTCAGCAGTTCGGCCGACAGCTTGCTCACGGCATACGGGTTGCGCGGGGCGGGTGGTTGCAGTTCGGTAATCGGCAGTCGGTCTTCGCTGACCTGGCCATAGACATCACCGGAGCTGACATACAGGAACGTCCCGGTGAAACCCCGGGCCTTGAGGGCCTGGAGCAGGTTCAAGGTGCCCATCAGGTTGATGTGCAGGGTACGCGCCGGATCGCGAAAGGCTTCGGGCACAAAGGTTTGCCCGGCCAGGTGGATCACGGCGTCGGGAAGCTCGGGCCAGAGGCCCTCCAGAGTCTTGGCATCCATCAGGTCGTAGCGCGCGGCGACAGGCATCACCTGCCACGCCGAATCATGACCATTCAGTCGAGATTTGAGGTGACGTCCAACGAAACCGCCGAGGCCCGTAACGAACAGACGTTTTTTCAAGCTCCAGCCCCCTTGACGGTTGCTTCGTCTATTGCGAAATGAGTGAGAAATTTCCGTAAGATCGGGGAAAAGTCACTCTACGATCAGCCTAGAGAAGCGTTTGTTGTAGTTGTTTGGTTGCCAATCTGTGCCAATTCCGCAGCAATTTCAACAGCGCAAACCGTGACTGGTCAGTTCTCATATTTATAGCTGGTTTATTCTTGCCGGGCGGTTCACGAACCCTCGGCGGATGTGTTTAGAATGCCCCTCGTCACGCTGTCCCTGGTTTCGATCTTCGAGATGAACCCCAGGGGCGGGACCAAAAAAACAAGAACGAGACGGGTAGCGAGATGAGCGACGCGTGGCGGCCTCCGGGCCGGCTCGATGCGTGACTCGACCGTCATGAAGTGGGGCCGCCGGGACGGCGGCGCCATGATGGGATGCCATGAATTTCATTCTTTACTCGGACGTAAACGATCACTCCATCAGCCAGAGCCTCGGCCGCCCTGAGTACAGCTATTACTTCGTGCTCAAGGCCTATCGTCCCGTGCTGGAAAGCCTGGGGCCGGTGCATGTGGTGTCGTCGGTCGCCGAGGTCGATCCGCTGTATCGAACATTGCAGCAGGCCGGGCAGGACTGCTTGTTCCTTTCGTTTTCACCCCCGCACAAGACGCCGCAGGACCTGCTTTGCCCGATGGTCTGCGTGGTGGCCTGGGAGTTCGATTCGATCCCGGCCGAGCACTGGGACGACGACCTGCGGCATGACTGGAGTCGCACGCTGGCCCGTCATGGCCGGGTGATTACCTTGTCCAGCCATACGGCCGAGGCGATCCGCCGGACCTTGGGCGAGGATTTCCCGGTATTGGTATTGCCCACGCCGCTGTGGGAGCGTTTCGCGGCGGTTCGTGAGCGACACCCGAGCCTGCCGGTCAACCCGGGAGCGACCTTGCAGATCAAGGGCTGCATCATCGACAGCCGGCCCCTCGGGCTGTCGGCCGATGGCTTGATCGCGCCCATCCTCGAAGAAGTGCCGGAACCAGAGCCGGAACCGATCGTGGAGCCACCCCCTCTGACTTGGCGGCGGCGCGCATTCATTTCCCGCCATTACCTGCGCGAAGTCATCCGCGCCTTCACCGGCAAGCGCGAGCAGGGGCCCGTGTGGCTGTGCAAGCACAACCTGCTGTGCTGGTATCGCGAGGCGGTCCGCGACCTGGTGCCCGTGCCGGTGCGCGTTGCCACCAGCAGGATCCTGAGGGGGCCGGCAGCGCTGCCGGTGGCCGTCGAGCCCGTTCCAGAGCCTAGCCCCGAACCGGCGGCACCGGCACATCCCCAGGCCGTGCTGCCGGACACCCACCAAGTGGTGGAAACCGAAGTCAGCGGCGTGGTGTACGTCAGCGTGTTCAACCCCGATGACGGGCGCAAGAACTGGCATCAGTTGGTCACCGCATTCTGTTGGGCCCTGCGTGACGTCGAGGACGCCACGCTGGTGCTGAAGATGACCCAGAACGACCTGTCGACCTACTACGTCGAGCTGTTGACGCTGCTGTCCCAGCTGTCGCCGTTCAGTTGCCGGGTGGTGGTGATGCACGGTTACCTGGAGGACGAACAATTCGCCCGGCTGTATGGCGCGGCGAGTTTCTACGTCAATGCGTCCCGCTGCGAGGGCCTGTGCCTGCCGTTGATGGAGTTCATGTCCTGTGCACGCCCCGTCATCGCACCGGACCACACGGCAATGCGCGATTACATCGACGCCGAGGTGGCCTTCATCGTCAAGTCCAGCCGCGAACCGACCATCTGGCCGGAAGACTCGCGCATTTTGTATCGCACCCTGCGCCATCGACCCGACTGGGGCTCATTGAAACTCGCCTACCAGCAGAGCTACGCCATGGCCAAGCACCAGCCGCAGGCCTACCAGGCCATGGCCGCTGCCGCGAACGAGCGGATGCGCCGCTATTGCGCGTTCGCCCCGGTGCAGCGGCGCCTGGCGGATTTCCTGGCGGAGCCAGGCTGTGACGAAGGGCTGCCGCTGGCGGTCCAGGCAGGTAGCGCCTCATGTTGATCATCATTTATTCGGAAACCAACCAGAGCAACATTCTGGAAAACCTCGGCAAGCCCGAGTACAGCTATTACTTCGTGCTCAAGGAGTTTCGCCCGGTGCTGGAGCGGTTGGGGCGGGTGGTCGAAGTGACCCGGCCTGACGAAGAGGTCGATCAGTTGTACGCCGATTGCCTGGGGCGTGGCGAGGAGTGCGTATTCCTGTCGTTTTCACCGCCTCATCGCACCGCTGCCCACTACGCCTGCCCGACGATCCCGGTGTTCGCCTGGGAATTCAGCACCATTCCTACCGAAAGCTGGCAGGGCGAGGCCCGGCACGACTGGCGAGTGGTCTTGGGCGAGACCGGCATGGCAATCACCCATTCCAGCTTCACCGTCAACACCGTTCGTGAGGTAATGGGCGCGGACTTTCCCATCGCCGCTGTCGCCGCGCCGGTATGGGACCGCTTTGCCGCCCGTGGCGCGGTGCTGGCCCAGCGGCCGACCGTGGATCACATGCGCCTGCAATTGCGTGGCCTGCTGATCGACAGTCGCACCACCGACCTGCGGCCTTATGGCCCACCGGTGCATCAGGCCGGCACGCCGCTGGTGCTGGACGGCCCGGCCGGGGATTGCGAGTTACTGCTGGACGGTGTGATCTATACCTCGGTGTTCAATCCCTACGACGGGCGCAAGAACTGGAAGGACATGATCAGCGCATTTTGCGCGACGTTTCGCGATGTTCCTGACGCCACCCTGGTGCTCAAGCTGACTCACCACGATGTCGGCGCCGCGCTCACCGACATGCTCCATCATGTCTACAAGAACCAGTCGTACCGCTGCCGCATCGTGCTGATTCACGGTTACCTGGCGGACGCGGACTACGAACGGCTGGTGGAAGCCACCCGGTACGTGGTCAACAGTTCCTATGGCGAAGGGCAGTGCCTGCCGTTGATGGAGTTCATGTCCTGCGGCCGTCCGGCGATTGCGCCGTTGAACACGGCGATGGCCGACTACATCGATCACGACAATGCCTTCGTGGTGGATTCGACCGAGGAACTGACCGCCTGGCCCCACGACCCGCGTGCGGCTTACCGGACCCTGCGTTATGTCACCGATTGGGACTCGCTGTGCTCGGCCTATCTCGCCAGCTACGACGTGGCTAAAAATGATCCCGAGCGTTATCGCCGCATGTCGGCCCATGCCGTGCGCAGCCTGGAGAAATTCTGCAGCCAGGCCAACGCCGAGCAGCGTTTGCGGGCGTTTTTCGAACAACTGTCCGAGCGGCGCCGGAACGCGGCGCAGCCATGATCCGGCGATGGCTGGCCGGGCGCAGGCCAGTGGCGCCTCCGCCACCAGTAGCCGTTTCGCCCCGGGATGCCGGCCTGTACGACGCGATGCTCGACGGCTGGTTTCGCAGTGAAACCGGCGAATTGCTCAAGGGCTTTGCCATCACGGCCGGCGATACCTTGCTGGATGTGGGCTGCGGCGAAGGTGTGGCGACGCTGTTTGCCATGCGCCAGGGCGCGTCCGTGATCTTTACCGACAGCGAACAGGACAAGGTGCGCGACCTGGCTCGCCAAGTAGAGGCCCAGGCCGCCGCGCCGTTCCTGGGGTTGGTCAGCAACAGCCTGCCGCTGCCCCTGGCCGATGGCTGTGCGAACAGGATCGTCTGCATGGAGGTGCTCGAGCATATCCATGAGCCCGAGCCGTTCATGGCCGAGCTGGTGCGCATGGGCCGCCCCGGGGCGCAGTATCTGCTCAGCGTGCCGGCCTCGGTGGGCGAGCATTTGCAGCAAGGCATCGCGCCGCCGGGCTATTTTCAAGCGCCCAACCATGTGCAGATCTTCAGTGCCGAACGATTCGCCGCGCTGGTGGAGAACGCTGGGCTGGTGATCGAGCATCGCCAGGCCAGCGGGTTTTTCTGGGTCATGGGCATGATTTTCTTCTGGGCCAGCGAACGAGCGGCTGGCCGGGACCTCGAGGGTGCCGTGCGCGACCGTATCCAGGCACCGTATCCACCGTTGATGGAGCGTTGGGCGAGCCTCTGGCAGGACATGCTGACGCAACCCGACGGCCTGGTGATCAAGCAGGTGCTGGACCGGTTCATGCCCAAGAGCCAGGTCATCATCGCGCGTAAACCCGATCCTTCTTCCGGGAGTACTTCATGAGCGGCAAGCGGATCCTGGACATCGAATTGCTGCGCGCCGTTGCGGTGATTGGCGTGCTGTTCCATCACCTGCAAGGCATGCCGTTTCCTGGCGGATGGCCGCGCCTGGCGGCCCTGGCCGACAGTTTCCAGCTGTGGTGGGGCGTGGACCTGTTTTTCGCGATCTCCGGGTTCGTCATCGGGCGCAGCCTGATCCCGCAATTGCGTCGCTGCGACAGCCCCCGGCAATTCTGGGCTGTCACCCGGGAGTTCTGGATTCGCCGGGCCTTTCGCCTGTTGCCGTCGGCCTGGCTCTGGCTGCTGCTGGTGTTGTTCGCGGTGTTCTTCCTGAACCGTTCCGGCGCGTTCGGCAGCGTGCAGGCCAACCTGCAGGCGACCCTGGCCGGTTTCCTGCAATTCGCCAACCTGCGTTTTGCCGATGCGTTCATGCAGTATGAATACGGCGCGAGCTTCGTGTACTGGACGCTGTCGTTGGAAGAGCAGTTCTATTTGATCCTGCCGCTGCTGGTATTCGTCTCGCGTCGCTATTTGGTGTGGGTGCTGCTGGCGGTGGTGCTCGTGCAGTTTTTCACCTGGCGGGGGCTGTGGCTGTCGGTGATCCGTACCGATGCCTTGGCGCTGGGTGTGTTGTTGTCGATCTGGAGCCTGCGGCCCAGCTACTGGCGCTTCGAGCCCACGTGGCTGCGCCGCCCGCCCCTGGGTGTGCTGCTGGTGCTGGGCCTTGGTGGCGTGATGGCCTGGATCGCGACCGAGCACTTCAATTTGTCGTTCTACCGTCTCGGGGTCATTGCGGTGTTCAGCGCCGTGCTGGTCTGGGTGGCCTCTTACGATCGGGATTACCTGTTGCCCCGCGGTCGGCTGAAAACGGCGCTGACCTGGGTGGGCAGTCGTTCCTACGGGATCTACCTGATCCACATCCCGGTGTTTTTCCTGTTGCGCGAGTTGTGGTTTCGTTTCGTCCCCTTGGGCTCGCCGGACCCGGCAAGCCATCCCTGGCCGGCCCTGGCGTGTGCGTTGTTGCTGATCGGGCTGTTGAGCGAACTCAACTACCGTTGGGTCGAAATGCCCATGCGCAATCGTGGCGCCCGGTTGGTCGAACGCCTGTCCGCCGCCCGAACCGTCCTTCCTGTTTCTGGAGCCCCGTCATGCTGAGCCTTTTGAAGAAACTCACCACGGGCACGCCCGCGCCCGCCGAACCGGTGGCCGAGAAAGTCGACCCGTACATGCTCGGGCTGCACGATGCGATGCTCAGCGGCTGGTTCAACCAGCAAACCGGCGAACTGTTCACGGGTTTCCCTGTGACGCCTGAGGACACGTTGCTGGACGTGGGGTGCGGCGACGGCGGCAACGTGCATTTTTGCGGAATGCGTGGGGCGAAGATCATCATCGCCGACATCGACGCGGCCAAGGTCGAAGCCACGCGCCAGCGCTTGAGCGACACCCCTGCGCGCGGCGTCGAGTGCCATGTGACCGACTGCAACCCGCTGCCCATTGCCGATGCCACGGCCACCCGGGTAGTGTCCACCGAAGTCATCGAGCACGTCGACGACCCGGCGCAGTTCCTCGCTGAACTGGTACGGGTCGGCCAGCCCGGCGCGCTGTACCTGCTGAGCGTGCCGCACCCCAGCTCCGAAGACCTGCAAAAAGACATCGCCGCGCCGGAGTATTTCCGCAAGCCCAACCACATTCGCATCATCAGTGAAGAGCAGTTCAAGGCCATGGTCAGCGAGGCCGGGCTGGAGGTGTTGAGCCACAGCCAATACGGGTTCTATTGGTCGATGTGGATGCTGTTGTTCTGGGAGGCCAAGGTCGACTTCAGCAACGCCGACCACCCGTTGCTCAATCACTGGGCCGACACCTGGCAAGCGGTACTGAACTCACCGCGCGGGGCGCAGATCAAGCAAGCGCTGGACGCGGTGGTGGCCAAGAGTCAGGTGATTATTGCGCGTAAGCCTTGATGACGTTGGTAGGCCTCAAACCCTGTGGGAGCGAGCTTGCTCGCTCCCACAATGACGCGCTCGGCGTTAATCTGCACATCTTTTGCGCGCGGTAAGGCTTCATGACTGTTTTTTTCCGGCTCTCCCTGGCCCTCGCCGTGTTGCTTTTGGCGGGCTGCGAACAACCGCCACCCCCAGCCCTGGATCAACAGTTGTATATCTGGCAGCGCCAATGGACAAAGGCTCATGAGCCGGCGCTGCGCCAGAGCCGGGGCGATTTTTCCACGCTGCGGGTGCTGGCGTTGCAGGCTTTTCCCGGGGCGGGCTGGCGCCGTGCGCGGATCGACCCGGACCTGCTCAAGGCGGACGGCCGTCCGCTGATCGCCGTGATTCGCCTGGATGGCCAGCTCAAGGCCTTGGACCAGGGCGAGATCATTGCGCAAATCCAGCAAGTGCTAGGCGATTGGCAAGCCCAAGGCCTGACCCCGGTGGGCGTGGAGGTCGACCACGATGCCGGCAATGCACGGCTGCCGGCCTATGGAAACTTCCTCGGCCAACTGCGGCACAGCCTGCCGGCCAACCTGCGGCTCAGCATCACGGCGCTACCGGCCTGGCTCGACAGCCCCGCATTGCCGGGATTGTTGGACGCAGTGGACAGCAGCGTGCTGCAGGTCCACGCGGTGAGCGATCCACGGCAGGGGCTGTTCGATCCGAAACAGGCCCGGCACTGGGCACAACGCTGGAGCGAGGTCACCACGCGGCCGTTTTATCTGGCCCTGCCAGCCTACGGCGTGGCGCTGTTGACCCAGGAGAGCGGCGTGCCGGTGGTGGAGAGCGAAGTGCCGATCGATCGCGGCGGCGAGCGTCGGGAGTTGCTGGCCGATCCGCAACAAGTGGCCGGGCTTGCGGCGGATTTGCGGGCTGATCCGCCGGAACATCTCGCGGGGCTGATCTGGTTTCGCCTGCCCCTGGCCGGCGACCGGCGAGCGTGGAGCCTGACCACGCTCGGCGCCGTCGCCCGGGGCGATCACCTGGACAGTCGCCTGGCATTGCAGTGGGAGGAGCGGGGCGGTTTGTACGATATCCGGCTGGTCAACCAGGGCAATCTCGACCGCCCCTGGCCCCAGCGCCTGACGTTGGCGGTCGGGGCGTGTGACGGTGTCGATGCCTTGGCCGGTTATACGTTGCAACAAACCCCCGGACTGCTTACCTTCACTCGCATTCAGGAGGGCCGCTTGGCGGCTGGTAGCCAACGAGCAATCGGCTGGGCGCGCTGTACGAAAATCGACCAAGGAGGTTTCAATGTTTACCCGTAAGTGGCCTCGTCACCTGCTGTGCCTGAGCCTGTGCCTGCCGCTGGGCCCGGCGTTGGCCTGCGGGCCGGATTTCCCGATGCGCCTGCTGGATAACCGCGCCCAGACCCTGGCGGAGTTGCCCGAAGGCAGCTTTCGCTTCGAGGTCAGCCGTCTCGGCCAGGCGATTGCCGGCCTCAAGCCGGCCACCGAGGCGACGCGCAACCCGGACTACAGCTATGACGACCTGCCTTCCTACGTTGAACAACGCAACCAGGCCGAGCAGATTGGCCTGACCCCGCCGCAACAAGCGGTGGTGGAGCGCCTGCGGGCGCTGACCGATATCGACCAGGTGGCGACCGAGGCGGCCAACCTGCCCGATGAGCTGCGCCTGTATGCGCTCGGCGCGACGGCTTTTAACGTCGGTGAGCATCAGCGCGCCGTGGAAGCGTTCCAGCAATTGCTGGCGTTACCGGCTGACCAGCGACGGTTGCGCAGCACCTGGGCCGCGTATTCCCTTGGGCGGGCATTGTTTGCCGTGAGCACCGAGGCGGGCAGCGGCGACCCTGTGGCCTTGCAGGATCAGGCGCGAGCGGCGTTTCGCCAGGCCCGGGAAATGAGCATCGCCGGCTTCAGCGATCCGCTGGAACTGGGCATCGCCAGTCTCGGCGAAGAAGCCCGAGTGGCCTACACCGCCGACGACTGGGGGAGTGCCATCGGCTTGTACGCGATCCAGAACCTGCAAGGGTCCCCGGTCGGTTACAGCTCGTTGCTGCAATTGGCACAAGGCCTGAGCGTCGAGTCGGATGAACGCTTGGGCGAGCTGCTCAAGACCAAAGCGGTGCAGCGACTGGTCACCGCCTACCTGCTCAGCCGCGTTGGCTGGTGGGACGGTGAAGAACCTTCGGGTGAGAAAAGACTGGTCAAACTGTTGCAGACCAACGCCCGGGACAACCTGGACGATGCTGACCGTTTGGCGGCGGTGAGTTACCAGCACGGCGATTACGCCAACGCCCAGGCGTTTGTGCAAAAGGCTCCGGACACAGGCCTGGCCTGGTGGGTGCGCGCCAAGCTGGCCTTGCGCGACGGCGACAAGGTAGCCGCGGCGGCGGCCTATGCCAAGGCTGCCCAGGCGTTTCCGAACGATGAATCCTGGGGCAGCCGGCGCACACCGGATTGGAATTACGAATCGGTGCAACCCAAGTGCCGGGTCGAAGGGGAAAGCGCGATCCTGGCCTTGCAGCGCGGTGATTACCTGCAAGCCTTCGATCAGCTCTATCGCGGCCAGAGCAACTATTGGTACGACGCTGCCGCCGTCGCCGAACGGGTGCTCACAGTGGATGAGCTCAAGCAGTACGTCGACGCTCAAGTCCCGGCGCCACCGGCGTTGAGCCAAGAGGACCGGGACAACTACGTGCCGCTGCCGGTGGCCGCGAGCTTGCGCAATCTGCTGGGCAGGCGTTTGCTGAGGGAAGGGCGCTTCGATGAGGCGCCGGCTTATTTCGATAACCCGGACCTGCAGAACAAGGCCCGTGCCTATGGGCAATTGCGCCAGGACGCCGAGTCCAAATGGTGGCCAACCCGGCGGGCCGAGGCGTATTTCCAAGCGTCGTGGATGGCGCGCAAATGGGGTATGGAACTGCTCGGCTATGAGATGGCGCCGGATTACGCCAGCCTGGGCGGCAATTACAGCCTGGAACCGGTCGAGCTGAACGTCGGCCCACTGTTGGCCGAAGGTGAAGTGCAACGCCAGCAGGCCAGCGTCGCGCAGCCGGACGTGCGTTATCACTATCGGTTTGTCGCCACGGCGCTGGCGAGCCAGGCGGCGGATTACCTGCCCCACACCAGCCAGGCGTTTGCGGCGGTGCTGTGCAAGGCGGTGGGGTACAACTCCAGCCTTGAAGAGCAAAGCGCGTTGTACCAGCGCTATGTGAAGGAAGGCCCGTACGTGGATTGGGCTGGGGATTTTGGTCATCAGTGCCAGGAACCGGACTTCGGCAAGGCGAACAAACGCTACGTGACCCAGGCCCTGGACCCGATCCGCTCGGCGCTGCGACCTTACAAGGTTTGGCTGGAAGTGGGCGGGCTCGTGCTGGTGGTTGCAGTGGTGTTGGGGGTGATCAGTCGCCGGCGGCGCAAGGCCCGGATGTCAGCCTCCTGAGGTGAAGCACCCATTGTGGGCGCGAGCTTGCTCCCGCTTGGCTCTGTAGGAGCGGTGTAGGAGCTGTGTAGGAGCTGTCGAGTGCAACGAGGCTGCGATCTTTCCCCAGACACTTGAGCCTCAAGCGAAAGATCAAAAGATCAAAAGATCAAAAGATCGCAGGCTTCGCCAGCTCCTACAGAGCCCAGCGGGAGCAAGCTCCCTCGCCATAAAAAGTGTTCACTTTAGCTTTGCGTTGTTCCTACATCTGCGTCGCCATTCCCTCCACATTCATGGCCGCCTGGCGCAACGCCTCCGAACGGGTAGGGTGCGGGTGGCAGGTCAGGGCGATGTCCTCGGCCGAAGCGCTGAACTCCATGGCCACGCAGTACTCCCCGATCATCTCACTGACACTCGGGCCCACCAGGTGCACGCCAAGGATTTCATCGGTGCGCTCATCGGCCAGGACCTTGGCGAACCCTTCGGTCTCGTGGTTGATCTTGGCCCGGCTGTTGGCCGTGAACGGAAACTTGCCGACCTTGTAGGCGCGGCCTTCGGCCTTGAGCTGTTCCTCGGTCTGGCCGACGCTGGCCAGTTCCGGCCGGGTGTAGATGACGCTGGGGATCAGCGCATAGTTGACCTCGGCGGCTTTGCCGGCGATCTGTTCGATGCAGGCCATGGCCTCGTCTTCGGCCTTGTGGGCCAGCATCGGTCCGGCCGTCACGTCGCCGATCACCCAGACGCCGGGTGTTTCGGTGCGGTGATGCCGGTTGGCGAGCATGCCGCGTTTATCGGTGCTCAACCCGACGTTCTCCAACCCCAGTCCTTGAGTGTAGGGCCGCCGACCGATGGCGACCAGCACGTAATCGGCGTCCAGGGTCTGTGCTTCGCCGCCCGCCGCCGGTTCGACCTGCAATTGCACACCGCTGGTCGAGGTCGTGGCGCCGGTGACCTTCGAACTCAACTTGAACTGGATACCTTGTTTAGCCAGGGCCCGTTGCAAGGTCTTGCCGGCCTCGCCGTCCACGCCCGGGCAGATGCGATCGAGGTATTCCACCACGGTCACCTGGGCGCCCAGGCGCCGCCAGACCGAGCCCAGCTCGAGGCCGATGACGCCAGCGCCGATCACCACCAGGTGCCGGGGCACCTCACCCAGGGACAAGGCACCGGTGGAGTCGAGGATGCGCTGGTTGTCGATGGTCACGCCTGGCAGCGGCATGGGTTCCGAGCCGGTGGCGATGACGATGTCCTTGGCGGTGAGTTCGGTCTTGCTGCCATCGTCACCGCTGACGGTCACCTTGCCCGGCCCGTCGATGTGGCCCCAGCCTTTGATCCAGTCGACCTTGTTCTTGCGAAACAGAAACTCGATGCCCTTGGTCAGGCCCGTCACGCTTTCGTCTTTCTGTTTCATCATTTGCGCAAGATTGAGGGTAGGGCTGACCTCAATGCCCAAGTTGGCGAACTCCGTTCCCGTGGCCGCTTCGTACAGTTCCGAAGCGTGCAGCAAGGCCTTGGAGGGCATGCAGCCGACGTTCAGGCAGGTGCCGCCCAAGGTGGCTCGACCTTCGACACAGGCGGCCTTCAACCCTAACTGCCCGGCCCGAATCGCCGCGTTATACCCGCCGGGTCCACCGCCTAGAATGACCACGTCGTAGTTGCTCATCGCTGTTCTCCCGCTTGGCCTGATAAAAAATTATGGGCGTAATATGAGCGTTTCCAGAGATTCCGGTCAAGGCTTAAGTCAAGAGGTCGGCGTGGGCCTTGTCATGAAGAATTCAAAACGGAAATTTCACAGTAATCGTTATAAGGTAACGGCCTATAACGAAGCGGCGGTGGCGTCTGCCCACAGGCCCGGATTTTGATCGCCACGAAAGCTGGGGTGGTATGCAAGTCGATCTGGATATCGAGAGGGCACAAGTGGCCGAATGGCCGCGTTTCCAGCGCGCGTCGTTTCAAGGGCGCCGCTTGAAGCTGATCGCCTGCGCCTTGGGAAGCGTGGCGGGATTGGGTCTGGTCCTGGCGTTTTTTATCGGGGTGTTTTCGCCGCAATCGCTGTGGCCAGCCTTGTTGGTCAGCCAAGGCGCGGGACTGTTGGTGCTGGTGGCGGGCTTGCAATCCGCCTGGTGGGTGACGCAATGGCGCAGCAGGGCGTTGTTGCCGGCTGTGGATAACCTGCCAGCGGAAGACGAGCCTGTTGATAACTTGGGTTGGTATGAACGGTTGCTGGAGCGCATCGGTGCCCGCTCGGTCGGCCTGCTCAAGCAAATCGGTGCGCCTGCGTTGTGGCTGGCCGGTTGGGCCATGCTGGTATTGCTGGGCGTGGAGCACGCCTGGGACTTGCAATTGCCGGCTGCCGCCCTCGGTGTTTCGGCCAGTGTGGGGGCGGTGTTGTCGTTGTTGTTGGCGTTCGGGTTATTGGTGTTCGAGCGGCAATTGGCCCAGCAGCCCCCTGTGGAGTGGCCGGAAGCGCCAGCGCTGGCGCAACTGACGCGGGTGGCGATCATCGTGCTGGTGCTTGGCGCCTTGTGCTTGCTGTTCGCTGCAGAAACGTCCATCTGGCCGGTGCGCCTGGCGGTGCTGATGGGGCTGTTGCCGGGACTGGTGGCGGCAGAGTTGTTGTTGCGCGCGGTGCTATCGTTGTTCATCCCGCGCCGGGATCCCCTGGAGCCGACGCTGCTGGGCCGCAGTGTCATCGCCGATCTGCTGCGCTGGCCGCCGCAACCGTTGCTGGCCTTGCAGCATGAACTGCATAACCGTTTCGGCATCGACCTGCGCCAGATCTGGGCCTTCAGCTACATGCGTCGGGCTTTTTTGCCGGTGTTGGCGTCAGTGGCGCTGGTGGGCTGGTTGTTGACAGGCGTGCACGAAGTGCCGCTGCAGGGGCGGGGCATCTATGAACGCTTCGGTAAACCGGTAGAGGTGTTCGGTCCCGGCTTGCATGTCGCGTTGCCTTGGCCGTGGGGCAGGGTGCTCAACGTCGAGAATGGCGTTGTGCATGAACTGGCGACCAGCGTCGTGCAGAGTCGTGCAGAGGTCGAGGCGGAACCGGCGGAGGGACCGGCACCGGCCATTGCCAATCGGTTGTGGGACGCCAGTCATGTGAACGACAAATCCCAGGTCATTGCCAGCCGTCGTGCCGACCAGCAGAGCTTCCAGATCGTCAACATGGATGTGCGTTTTGTCTATCGCATCGGCCTGACGGATGCCGCGGCGCTGGCGGCGACTTACAACAGCGCCGATGTGCCGACGCTGATCCGCAGCACCGCCAGCCGCATCCTGGTGCATGAGTTTGCTTCGCGTACGTTGGATGGTTTGTTGGGCGCCGACCGCGTGAGCCTGGCCGACGAAATCGGTCGCGCTGTCCAGGCTGACCTGCAATCCCTCGACAGCGGTGTGGAAATCCTGGCGACGGTGGTGGAGGCGATTCATCCGCCGGCCGGTGCGGCCAATGCCTACCACGGCGTGCAGGCCGCGCAGATCGGCGCCCAGGCATTGATCGCCCGGGAGCGTGGCGCGGCGGCGGAACAGACCAACCAGGCGCAATTGCAAGCCAGCATCGCCCATGACCGGGCCAGTGCCACTGCGCGGGAAATCAACGCGACTGCCCAGGCTGCCGATCTGCGTTTCAATGCCGACCGCAAAGCCTACGCCACGGCGGGGCACGCTTTTGTGCTGGAACATTATTTGAGCCAACTGAGCCAGGGCCTCGGCAATGCCCAGTTGCTGATTCTCGATCATCGCCTGGGCGGTAGCAGCAACGCGCCGACCATCGACTTGCGAACCTTCACGCTGCCGGCCGACCCCGCGTCGCCGCGTAACCCTGTCCCGCCAGGAGCTGAACATTGAGCCAGTCCTCTTCACACGGTCACCACGACCACGCCGGTCACGATCACGGCCATGCCGGTCATCACCATGGTCATCACCACCATCATGGCGACCCGCAGCAAGCCGGTCCGTTTCCTTGGCGGCGGGTGGGCTGGGCGGTGTTGTTGGTGGCATTTGCCGTCGCGGCCGCGAGCCTGGTGCAAGTGCGATCGGGGGAGGCCACGGTCATTACCCGTTTCGGCAATCCGGCCCGGGTGCTGCTGCAACCTGGCCTGGGGTGGCGCTGGCCGGCACCGTTCGAGGCGGCGATCCCGGTGGACCTGCGATTGCGCACCACGTCCAGCGGCCTGCAGGATGTCGGGACCCGCGATGGGCTACGGATCATTGTCCAGGCCTACGTGGCCTGGCAGGTCCAGGGTGACCCGGACAACGTGCAGCGTTTCATGCGCGCGGTGCAGAACCAACCGGACGAAGCTGCGCGGCAGATCCGCACATTTGTCGGCTCCGCGCTGGAAACCACGGCCGCCAGTTTTGACCTGGCGAACCTGGTCAACACCGATGCCAGCCAAGTGCGCATCGCCGATTTCGAAGCGCAGTTGCGTCAGCAGATCGATCAACAGTTGCTCACCACTTACGGTGTACGAGTGTTGCAAGTCGGTATCGAACGCCTGACGTTGCCATCGGTCACATTGACCGCAACGGTAGACCGCATGCGGGCCGAGCGCGAAACCATCGCCACCGAACGCACCGCCATCGGCAAGCGCGAAGCGGCGCAGATTCGTTCCGCCGCAGAACGTGATGCCCGCGTCGTGCAAGCCGATGCCACGGTAAAGGCCGCTGATATCGAGGCGCAATCCCGGGTAGACGCGGCCGAAATATATGGCCGGGCCTACGCCGGCTCTCCCCAGCTCTACAACCTGCTTCGTTCGCTGGACACCTTGGGCACCATCGTCAGCCCAGGCACCAAGCTGATTTTGCGCACCGATGCCGCTCCATTCCGTGTCCTGGTGGACGGCCCTGCTTCCATGGATGGCAAAGGTGGAACACAACCATGAGTTTGGTTCCACGTGGAACAAATGCGTTATCCAGTCCGTGGATCCAGGCCGGGCGTTTGGCGTTTCTAGCGCTTTACGCCGTCACGGTCTTGGCGGCGTTGGCCTGGATCTTTTCCAACGTGCGCCAGATCGACCCGCAGAATCGTGCGGTGGTGCTGCACTTCGGCGCCTTGGATCGTATCCAGAATGCCGGCCTCTTGCTGGCCTGGCCGCGTCCCGTGGAACAAGTGATCCTGCTGCCAGCAGCGGATCGAGTGCTCGAGCGGCGGGTGGAAAATCTGCTGCGCTCGGACGCGGCCTTGCAGGCTGATCGTGTGGCCAGTTTCGCCACGCCGGTCAGCGATGCATTGGCCGGCTCTGGTTATTTATTGACCGGTGATGCCGGCGTGGTGCAACTGGATGTGCGGGTGTTCTATAAGGTCACTGATCCTTACGCTTTCGTCTTGCAAGGTGAACATGTCCTGCCGGCACTGGACCGACTGGCGACCCGCAGTGCCGTGGCCCTGACCGCGGCCCGGGACCTGGACACCATTCTGGTGGCGCGCCCCGAACTGATGGGCAGTGACAACCAGGCGGCCGAGCGCCGCGAACGCTTGCGAGGCGATCTGGTTCAGGGGCTTAACCGACGCCTGGCTGACCTGGCGGCGACGGGGCAGGGGCTGGGCATCGAAGTGGTGCGGGTCGATGTGCAATCGAGTCTGCCCGGGCCGGCGGTGAGTGCTTTCAACGCAGTACTGACCGCCAGCCAGCAGGCCGACAAAGCCGTGGCCAACGCCCGGACTGAAGCGGAAAAACTCACCCAGGTCGCCCGCCAGGACGCCGACCGTACCGTGCAAGTCGCCCATGCCCAGGCCAGCGAGCGGCTTGCCAAGGCTTCGGCCGACACGGCCACGGTGCTCGGGCTGGCGAAGACCCAGGGCAGCGATCCGCAAATGCTGCTGCGCCTGTATCGCGAACGCATGCCTGCCATCCTTCGCCAGGCCGGTTCAGTGACCACGGTCGACCCGAAAGACGATTCTCGCCTGATCATCCAGGGAGCCGGCCAATGACCGCTCGAACGCCTGCTGTACCGATGTTGTCCTCGGCAGAGCAACGCATCGCCGCCCGGCAACTGACCTTGGCGATGCTCGCTCTCGGCTTGCTCGCATTGGGCCTGGCATGGCGCGGCTGGTCGCCGGAGCAGAGCGGCGTCAGCCAACTGCTGTTGGGGTTCGCCTCGCTGTTGGTGGCGGTGCCGGTGATGCGTTCGGCCTGGTACAGCTTGCGGTACCCGAGCCTGCACGGAATCACTGACCAACTGATCGCCCTGGCGATGCTCGGCGCCTGGGCCACCGGCGATCTGCTGACCGCGGCATTACTGCCGATCATCATGATCTTCGGCCATGTGCTGGAAGAGCGTAGCGTCATCGGTTCCCAAGAGGCGATTCATGCCCTTGGCCAACTGACCCGCAGCCAGGGTCGCAAGGTACAGGCCGACGGCTCGATCATCGACGTCGACAACGCGACGCTCCAGGCCGGCGATGTCGTGGAGGTGCGTGCCGGTGACCGAGTGCCGGCCGATGGTCGGGTGTTGTCCGGCCAGGCCAGCCTCGACACTGCGCCCATCACCGGTGAATCGGTGCCGCTGGAGGCGGTGGTTGGCACGGAAGTCTTCGGTGGCGCGATCAACCTCGATGGCCTGCTGCGCCTGGAGGTGACCCGTACCGGCGAAGCGTCCACCTTGGGCAAGGTCATCGCCCTGATGCAAAACGCTGAACGCTCCAAGCCACCCATCACCCGTTTGCTGGAACGCTACGCCGGCAGTTACCTGGTATTGGTGTTGTTGCTGGCGGCAGTGACCTGGTTCGTAACCAACGATGCCCAGGCGATGTTGGCGGTATTGGTGGCGGCGTGTCCCTGCGCGTTGGTGCTGTCGGCGCCGGCCACCGCCATTGCCGGGATCGCGGTGGCGGCGCGCCACGGGATTCTGATTCGCAGCTCGGCCTTTTTGGAAGAACTGGCGGACCTGACTTCGTTGGTCGTCGACAAGACGGGCACCTTGACCTATGGCGTGTTGCGCTTGCAATCCATCGAACCTGCCCAGGATGCTCAACCGTCGTTGTTGCTGCCGCTGGCTGCCAGCCTCGGTTCGGCCAGCAGTCATCCGGTCAGTCGTGCCTTGGCGGGGCTGGTGGAACAGGACAATTGCCTGCCCCTGACGGACATTCGTGAGCGCCAGGGGCTGGGTGTGGTCGCGATGACGGCTCAGGGCGAAGCGGCACTCGGTCGGCCGGAGTTGTTTGCCCAGTTGGGCATTCACACCCTGGCGGTTCCTGAGCACGACGGCCCGATTGCCGGTCTGGCGCTAGATGGGCAGTTCCTCGCCTGGCTGCTGTTGGCCGACAGCGTCAAGCCGGAGGCACAGGTGGCCATGGCCGAGCTGCGCGAGTTGGGTCTGGGCCGTCAGTTGCTGTTGACCGGCGACCGCCAAAGCGTGGCTACGGTCCTGGCACGGGATGTCGGTATCGGCGATGTGCAGGCCCAGGCCTTGCCGGAAGACAAACTCAAGCGGGTCATGGCTGAAATCGATCATGGGTTCCGCCCGATGGTGGTGGGCGATGGCATCAACGATTCCCTGGCGCTCAAGGCCGGTGTGGTGGGCGTCGCCATGGGAGCCGGCGGTGCGGACATCGCCCTGGCGTCGGCGGACATCGTGCTGATCGGCAGCGATCTGCGGCGCCTCGGCACTTGCGTGCGACTGAGTCGCCAGTGTCGGCGCACGTTGCAGGTCAATGTGATCATCGGCCTGGGCTGGACACTGGCCATCGTTGCCTTTGCCGCCTTCGGCTGGCTGGGCGCAGCGGGGGCGATGATCGCGGCGCTGCTGCACAATCTCAGTACCCTGCTAGTGTTAGGTAATGCCGGGCGCTTGCTGCGGTTCCAGGAGCCACTGCTCAAGATCCAAGCCAAGGGCACCGTTGGATAGGGTCAGCGAACTGCGCGCTGTACTTGCAGTCTGCTATTGGAGAGGGCGTGCCAGCGCAGGAGTTACCCACCACAGGAGTGATTTGGGACAGCGATAGAAAAAGGCTATAAATTCGATAGCCTGCTATTTTTCTAGCATGGTCTACCCTCATTTCAGACGTCTGAAACAAAGGGGGATTTTCCATGCTCGCGCAACTTCCACCGGCCTTACAGAATCTGCATTTACCGCTTCGGCTGCGGCTCTGGGACGGCCATGAATTTTCACTGGGGGCCGACCCCAGCGTCACGATTGTGGTCAAGGACCCACAAATGGTCGCGCAATTCACCCACCCCAGCCTGGACGCATTGGGGTCGGCGTTTGTCGAAGGCAAACTGGAACTTGAAGGCCCGATCCACGAAGTCATTCGGGTCTGCGATGAATTGAGCCAGGCCTTGGTCGAGGACGATCCCGACAACCAGCCGGTGCGCTCGGTCCACGACAAGGAAACCGACGCCAAGGCGATCTCCTACCACTACGATCTTTCCAACGCGTTTTATCAGCTATGGCTCGACAGCGACATGGCCTATTCCTGTGCCTATTTCGAGACAGGCAGCGAAACCCTCGAGCAGGCCCAGCAAGCCAAGTTCCGCCACCTGTGTCGCAAGCTGCGATTGCAACCGGGTGACTACCTGCTGGATGTCGGTTGCGGATGGGGCGGCCTGGCGCGTTATGCCGCGCGGGAGTTTGGTGCCAAGGTCTTCGGCATTACCCTGAGCAAGGCGCAGCTGGCGCTGGCCCGGGAACGGGTCAAGGCCGAAGGCCTGGAGGATCAGGTCGAGTTGCAACTGCTGGATTACCGCGACCTGCCCCAGGACGGACGCTTCGACAAAGTGGTCAGCGTGGGTATGTTCGAGCATGTCGGCCACGCCAACCTTGCGCAGTACTGCAAGACGCTGTTCGGTGCCGTGCGCGAGGGTGGGCTGGTGATGAACCATGGCATCACTGCCAAGCATACCGACGGGCGTCCGGTCGGTCGCGGCGCGGGCGAGTTCATTGAGAAGTACGTCTTTCCCAATGGCGAGCTGCCGCACCTGTCGATGATTTCCGCGCAGATCAGTGAAGCGGGCCTGGAGATCGTCGATGTGGAAAGCTTGCGCATGCACTATGCACGCACGCTCGATCACTGGAGCGAACGCCTGGAGGACAATCTCGAGGCAGCGTCGAAGGAAGTGTCGGAGCAGGCACTGCGGATCTGGCGTCTGTACCTGGCCGGCTGCGCCTACGCGTTCGCCAAGGGCTGGATCAACCTGCACCAGATCCTGGCGGTGAAGGCCCATGCCGACGGTAGCCATGAGCTGCCATGGACCCGCGACGACATCTACACCCCTTAGAGAATCGGGGAAATAAGCCGGGCGATCCGCATGCCGACCTTCTGCAGGCGGTGGGTCTCCCGGCTTTCCTGTTTGTCGATTTCCTGGGCCTGGGCGAAGTCCTCTTCGAGCATTCGCTCGACCTCGGTGGCGAACGGGATATCCACGGTGAGCAGCATGACTTCGAAGTTCAAGCGGAACGAACGGTTGTCCAGGTTCGCACTGCCTATGGCGCTGATTTCCCGGTCGATCAACACCACTTTCTGATGCAGGAAGCCCGGCCCGTAACGGAACATCCGCACACCGGCGCGTACCGCTTCAAACGCGTACAGGCTGGACGCTGCGTAGACGATCTTGTGATCGGGCCGCGAGGGCAGCAGGATGCGCACATCCACGCCACGCAGTACCGCCAGGCGCAAGGCTGCGAATACCGCTTCGTCGGGGATGAAGTAGGGCGTGGTGATCCAGACGCGTTCGCTGGCGGCGTGAATGGCCTCGACGAAAAACAGCGAGCAGGTTTCATAGGCGTCGGCCGGGCCGCTGGCCAGCAACTGGCAAAGCACACCATCGTCCGGGTAGCTGTCCGGCAGGATCAGCGGGGGAAGGGAACGGGCCGCCCAGAACCAGTCTTCGGCGAACGACTCTTGCATGCTCGCCACCACCGGCCCGCGCACTTGCACATGGGTGTCGCGCCACGGCGCCAAGGGTGGTTTATCGCCCATGTATTCGTCACCGACGTTGTGCCCACCGACGAACCCTTGCACACCGTCCACCACCACGATCTTGCGATGGTTGCGAAAGTTGACCTGGAATCGGTTGAGCCAGCCGCTACGGGTGGCGAACGCTTTTACGTGGACGCCACCGTCGCGCAAGGCTTGCACGTAGCGGTGGGGCAGGGAGTGGCTGCCAATGCGGTCATAGAGCAGGTACACGGCCACGCCTTCGGCGGCTTTCTTCAAGAGCAGCGTGTGCAGGCGTTGACCGAGGCGGTCGTCATGGACGATGAAGAACTGGATCAGCACGGCCTCGCGTGCCTGTTCGATGGCCTGGAAAATCGCCTCGAACGTGGCGTGGCCGTTGACCAACAAACGCACCTGATTATTGGCCAGGCACGGTGTGCGTCCCAGTTTCGGCATGGCCCGTAGCGAGGCGTAGGCTTGGGAGGCCCGAGCGGTCAGGGCTTCTTCTACCCAGGGGCGCCAGTTCAATTCAGAGATTGCCTTGCGCATTTCTTCGTTGGCTTGCCGGCGCGCCTTGATGTAACCATCGAACGTACTGCGGCCGAACACCAGATAAGGAATCAACGTCAGGTAGGGAATGAAGGTCAGCGACAGGGCCCAGGCAATCGAGCCCTGGGCGGTGCGCACCGTCAGCACGGCGTGGACGGCGGCAATGGAACCCAGGGTGTGGAGCAGCGCGATCAGGTAACCGAAAACATGCGGGCCGAAATAATCCATGGGGCAGCCTTGCTCCTGAAGTTTCAATGCTTAACAGACCATGTTCCGTGGCGAATGTCGCTATTTAATTCACAGGTTCAGGCCCTGAACCGAAGCCCGTGGACGGCGTCTAACGGCCACTTGTCCTCTGGAGTTCGTGTAATGAATGTTCGTCTGCTGGGTGTGGCCTTGGCGATGGGTTTGTCGGTTCCGATGGCGGCTCAGGCGCAGATGCTCCAGCCGGGTTTGTGGGAATTGACCACCAGCAATATGAAGGTCGATAACCAGAACCTGCCGGACCTGCAACTGATCCTCGGCCAGCTGCAAACCCAAATGACCCCGGAGCAACGGGCGATGCTGGAAAAGCAGGGGATTACCATGGGTGGCAAAGGCATTCGCGTGTGCCTGACCCCGGCGCAGGTGCAAACCAATGATATTCCGCTGCAAGACCCGCAGTCGGGTTGCAAGCAGCAAATCACCGAACGCACCGGTAATCAGTGGAAGTTTCGCTTCAGTTGCCCGAAAGCCCAGGGTGCCGGGGTCGCGACATTCCAGAGCGATCGTGAATTCACCACCAAGGTCAACGGCACATTCAATGCCACCGGCATCCAGCAGAACGGTAGCCTTGACACTCGCGCGGTATGGCTGGGGCAGGATTGCGGGACGGTCAAGCCGAGGGCTTGAAGCTCATTTGAAGTAATCGCTTGGTGAGCCTGTGGGAGCCGAGCTTGTTCGCGATGCAGACAATTCAGTGAGACGCCCAAGGGTGTCACCGTTCATCGCGGGCAAACCTTGCTCCCACACAGGCTCTAAGGCCGACTCAGTGCCTCGTACAACGTATTGAGGTTGTATTCGAACAGGCCAGTGAACGTGCTGGCCGGTCCGCTGGCGGCGAGTGCGTCGGAGTACAGCGTGCCGCCGATGTGAGCGCCGCTCTCGTCGGCGATTTGCTTGAGCAGGCGTGCGTCCTTGATGTTTTCCATGAACACCGCTTTGACTTTCGCCTGACGGATCTGGGTAATCAGCGCCGCGACTTCTGCCGCCGACGGTTCACGTTCGGTGGATAACCCCTGGGGCGCCATGAACTCGATGCCATAGGCCTGGCCTAGGTAACCGAATGCATCATGGGACGTCACGATCTTGCGATTACCGGCAGGCAATGCGCCGAGCTTGGCCTTGGCTTCAGCGAGTAGGGCGTAGATTTTCTTCAGGTACGCCTGGCTGTTGCGTTCGTAGTCGGCCTTGTTGGCCGGGTCGGCAGCTTCCAGTGCCTTGGTGATGTTGCGGACATACAGCTCGGCATTCGCCAGGTTGTGCCATGCGTGCGGGTCGGGGATGGTCTCGCCGTCCTCATCCAGTGACCGCGGGATGACGCCATGGCTGGCGCTGATCACCGGGACGCTGGTTCCGGTGCTGGTCACCAGGCGGTCCAGCCACGGCTCGAAGCCCAAGCCATTCTTGATGATCAGTTTTGCCCTGAGCAACGCCTGGGCGTCGTCTGGGGTGGGTTCGTAGGTGTGAGCATCGGCGTCCGGCCCGACCATGTTGGTGACTTGAATATGCTCACCACCGACCTGTCGGGTCATGTCGGCGAGGATGCTGAAGCTGGTCACTACCTGAAGTTTTTCGGCCGCGGACAGGGACATGGACAGCATCAGACTGATTAGCACGAGCAGTACGCGCATCGGGAAACACCTCATTGGGACGTGAGCAAGGGCGGGCGGCGCAGCAAACCGTGCACCGGCCCGAATACCACCGACAGCAGATACGAAACGCCCGCCACCAGAACGATGGACGGTCCGCTGGGCAGTGAGTAATAGAACGACAACAGCAGGCCAAACCAGACCGAGAGGCAACCGAGCAGCGCGGCGATCAGCATCAGCAGCGGCAGGCGCCGGCTCCAGAATCGCGACGCGGCGGCCGGCAGCATCATCAGGCCGACGACCATCAACGCGCCGATGGCCTGGAAACCGATCACCAGGTTCAGCACCACCAGGGTCAGGAACACGCCGTGGGCCAACGGGCCGAGACGACTGACGGTTTGCAGGAACAGTGGGTCGAGGGTATCGAGCAGCAGCGGTCGATAAATCAACGCCATCGCCACCAGGCTAACGCCGCAAACCCACAGCATGCCGTTGAGTGTGGGGCCGTCCACCGCCAAGGCCGAGCCAAACAGCAGGTGCAACAAGTCCAAGCGTTTGCCGGCCATGCCGAGGATCAACACCCCGGCCGCCAGGGAAATGGGATAAATCGCCGCGAGGCTGGCGTCCTCTCGTAGGCCCGTGCGCCGGGTAACCCAGGCGGCGAGCCCGGCCATGCTCAAGCCCGCCCCCAGGCCGCCCAGGGTCAAGGCCGGCAGGCTCAGCCCGGCGAACCAGAAGCCCAGGGCGGCGCCAGGCAGGATGCCGTGTGCCACGGCGTCACCGATCAGGCTCATGCGCCGAAGGATCAGGAACACACCCAGCGGCGCCGTGCTGCACGCCAACACCAGGCCACCCAGCAGGGCCCGACGCATGAAGACAAACTCTTGGAAGGGTTGCCAGAAATGTGTGGCCGCGAGCATCAGGCCACCCACGCATGGGGTTGTTGGGCGATCAAATCGACACTGCGACCTAGCACGCAGCCGGTGTTCTTGATCAGCAGCGTATAGGGGACGTGTTGGCGTACCGCTGCCAGATCATGACACACCACCACGAGGGTCCTGCCCGCCGCGTGCCAGCGATGAATGTGTTTCCACAGTAGCGCCTGGCCTTGTTCGTCGAGGGCGGCGTGGGGTTCGTCGAGCAACAGCAACGGCGCTTCGGCCAGGCTCAGGCGAGCGAGCAGGGCGCGTTGCAGCTCGCCTCCCGACAGCGCCATTAGCGGACGTTGCTCAAGGCCGGTCAATGCCCAATCGTCCAGTACGGTCTGCAGCAACTGTCTACGCATGGCTGGCGTGTGGCGATTGCCCCAAGCGCCGGCGGCCACCAGGTCTTGCAAGTTGATGGGAAATTGTCGATCCAGATGTTGCTGCTGGGGCATGAATGAGACGCCACCACGCCGTGGAACCTTCAAGGTGACTTTGCCGGCTAGCGGCTTCTGCAGCCCCGCGAGCACTTTCAACAGGCTGCTCTTGCCCGAGCCGTTGGCACCGATGATGGCGGTGAGGCTGCCTGCCGGTCGCGCCATGGTGAGGGGCGGCGTGAGGGGCTGTCCGGGTGCACCCCAGCGCAGTGCTTGGCAGTCGATCATGAGGGCTCCCGGGTCCAGCGGCTTCGCGCCACGGCGTCATGGGCATGAAGGCTTTCGGCATGGACGACGCGCACATCCAGGGCGGTGATCTCCGATGAGCGAGCCAGGGCCGTGCTCAATCGCCGCGCGGCGTCTTCGCAGAACATCAGGTTTTGGCCGTTGGCCAGGGCGAAGGCTTGTTCATCGGCGCGTTTCACGGCGGTCTGCACGGCGGTGCCGAGGGCTGCTTCGGCTTGGTTGATGAACGACTGCAGCGGCAATTCGTCGACAGCGGCGTCCAGACGTAGCGTCAAGGTCGCCGTGCTGCGCTGGCTATGGGGGGTGGCGACAATGCCGTTCGATGAGCCCAACCACGTGAGAATTTCGGCGTGCTCAAGTCTCTTGTTAGCGAAGTCGTCGACAAATTGCTGTTGGATCAACTGCCGGGCAAGGGCTGCCGAACAAGGGCAAGTCGAGGAATAGGGGATCTGAATTTTCAGTTCCACGTGGAACATTGTGTTTTTCAACTGAGCTTCGATGCTCACCGGATAACCTTTCCAGCCTGCCAACGGGCTGGTTAGCGCCGGACGTTTGAGCAGCAGATCGGTATGCACAGTGAGCGAAGCCGCACGGGATAAGCCTTCATGGCTATCGAGAAATTGTTCCAGGATTCGGCGCAATAGCGCGGGCGAAAGGGGCGTCTCTTCCAGCAACCCCAGCGCCAGGTATAAGCGCGACATGTGAATGCCGCGCGCCTCACCGTCATCGAGGCTCACCCCGGCGTCGACCGTTGCGCTGAGGCGCTGGCCCTCAATCAACACCGGCGTTGCGATGCCACACATGCCCACCCAATCAAGGGGCAGGGTGTGACGTGAAACCTGCGCAGCCACGTCGGGCAACGTTAACGCATTCATGGCAAGGCCCATCGAAGATTAAAATTAGATGTTATAGTATAACAGTTAATTTTAAGAAGCCTTTTCCATGAAAGGAGTTTCATCTCCCTGAATGTTCACGTTCCACGTGAAACATTAACGCGATGAATCCTGGCACCCGTTCATGCGGCCGCATGTAAATGCACCGGTGCTACCGCCCGAGCTGGAAAAACGATTGAGGGTTGTCCAGCCCACACGCCGGCTGTATCCAACCCAACTTTCTCCGTCCGACGCCAGTCCGGTAAAGAACGTGAGCTGACCGTAACGGCTGTTCGTTTGCGCCCAATAGCGGCGACTGGCGGCTTCAAAACCGCGCAAATAAAGAGTGTTTCCAGCCGTCGCAACGCTATAGGCATTACCTTGCATATCCATGCACGCCAGCAAATTCGCGCTACGGGTGCAGTTTGCCAAGAGTGGACTCTGCCCAGCAGCGCCTAACGCCCACAGCAACAGCGGGCCCGCAAGAACAAATTTCAGAGGAGTACGCATGGATGGATCTCAGACGAATGAGGAGCGGCGGGGCTGGTTGAACTGTGTTGTTATACTATAACATAAAAACAACCAAACCCTGAAAACGAGCCGTCATCGAAGCGGCCGCCCGATGAGGATATACCTGATGCCCAATCGTCTTCCCGTCACCGTACTTTCCGGATTCCTCGGTGCCGGTAAAAGCACGCTGCTCAATCACGTCCTGCGTAATCGCGACAACCTGCGGGTTGCTGTGATCGTCAACGATATGAGCGAGATCAACATCGATGGCAGCGAAGTCCAGCGAGATGTCACCCTGAATCGTTCCGAAGAGAAACTGGTGGAAATGAGCAACGGATGTATCTGCTGCACGTTGCGTGAGGACTTGCTCGAAGAAGTCGGGCAACTCGCCAGGGAAGGGCGTTTCGACTACTTGCTCATCGAGTCCACCGGTATCTCCGAACCGCTGCCAGTGGCGGAAACCTTTACATTTCGTGATGAAGAGGGCCGAAGCCTGGCCGATGTGGCGCGACTCGACACCCTGGTCACGGTGGTCGATGGGGTGAATTTCCTGCTGGATTACCAGGCCGCCGAAAGCCTGGCGTCACGAGGCGAAACCCTGGGTGAGGAGGATGAGCGCTCGATCACCGATCTGCTGGTCGAACAAGTCGAGTTTGCCGACGTGATTCTGATCAGCAAGATCGACCTGATCAGCCAGCATGAGCGGGAAGAGTTGACCGCGATTCTGCGGCGTCTCAACGCCCAGGCGCAGATCATCCCTATGGTCATGGGGCAGGTGCCACTGGGCAGAATCCTCGACACAGGTCTTTTCGACTTCGAACGCGCCGCCCAGGCACCTGGCTGGCTACAGGAACTGCGGGGTGAGCATGTGCCAGAAACCGAGGAATATGGCATCGCCTCGACCGCTTATCGGGCTCGCCGGCCGTTTCATCCCCAGCGGTTCTTCAACTTCATCGACCGGCCGTGGCCCAATGGCAAACTCCTGCGCTCCAAAGGGTTCTTCTGGCTGGCCAGCAAGCCTGAGGAGGCGGGTAGCTGGTCTCAGGCTGGCGGCTTGATGCGACATGGTTTCGCCGGGCGCTGGTGGCGGTTCGTGCCGAAAAACCAATGGCCGCAGGATGAAGAAAGCACCGCGGCGATCATGAAGAACTGGTTGGCTGCCACAGGCGATTGCCGTCAGGAGCTGGTCTTCATTGGTCAGGACATTGATTTCGGCCAACTCGCCGCTGAACTGGACGCCTGCCTGCTCACCGATGCGGAAATGGCCCTCGGGGTCGAAAATTGGCGCTGGTTGCCGGATCCGTTCGGACCGTGGCATGAAGAGGTTGCAGCGTGATGCTGGCGCCCAGTCTGAAACGAGCGACGCAGATACGACAGGTCCAGGGTGATACGCCAGGGGTATTCACGCAGATCCTGGACGACGGCACCAACCTGGCGGTCTGGCAGCGTCAGCTTCCCGCACACATCAGCGATTTTGCGGCTATGGTGCTGGCGATGGATCAGCCCCTGGCTGAATCACGGGTGCTCGACTTGCCAGAGGAAGACACCCAGCCAGCGCTGCACGGTCTGGCCGCGGGTTTCAGCGACCTGCAGGGCTATGAAGGCTTTATCGCCGATGTTTCCTGGCTGGTCTGTGCGTTTGCCTGCCTGTTGGGCGCGCAACGTGTCGGTCTGCGTCTGCGCACGCTGGACAAGGCCATGTGCCCACGCTTCCACGTTGACCACGTACCGGTACGGCTGCTGACCACCTATGCGGGCGTCGGCAGCCAGTGGCTCAAGGAAGAGGCCATGGACCGCCGGCATCTGGCACAGCCTGAGGCAGAGCCGGTTGATCCGCGCGTGATCCAGCAGTTTGGTTGCGGTGATGTCGGCTTGCTTAAAGGCGAGAAATGGCACGGTAATGAGGGGTTCGGCCTGATCCATCGCTCGCCTGCGCCTGCGCCGGGAAAGCGTCGCCTGATGCTCACACTGGATTGGCTGGCTTAAGGCTTGAGCCAAGTGCCTTGGCTCTGTCCTTCGCAAAATGGCTGCAGGTACGCGGCATCGGTCGCCACGCCGTAATAGTGAATATCCTGGCGGTAAGGCATATTGGCGACCTGGGCGTTGCTGCAAACGCCGAACGCGCCGCCGGGGCATTGATCGACGTATTGCACCTCGACCTTCTGGCCGGCAAGGTTTGGCTGGCAGAAGCCATCGGCAAACAGTTTCTGCGGAATGCTGCGGTTCTGTTGGCAGACTTTCACATCGAGTCGCTCCGCCTGGCTGTGGACCACGCAGGCCTGCGCCAGCGCCTGGTCTGACGTCAATGCCAGTAACAACCAGCCGATCAATCGCATGTTCACCTCCATCGAAAGCCGTCGATTATGTTGCAGCACATTCCTACCCATGTCATCGCCGGCCCTTTGGGTGCCGGCAAGACCAGCCTGATCAGGCATCTGCTGGCCCAGCGCCCGGCCAATGAGCGCTGGGCGGTGCTGATCAACGAGTTCGGCCAGATCGGCCTGGATGCCGCGCTGCTGACCCAGGCTGGCGATGGTATCGCACTGGGCGAAGTGGCCGGCGGCTGCTTGTGCTGCGTCAATGGCGCGCCGTTTCAGATCGGTCTTGGGCGTTTGCTGCGCAAGGCCCGGCCGGATCGGCTGTTCATCGAACCCTCGGGCCTGGGGCACCCGGCACAGTTGATGCGGCAACTGAGTGAAGCGCCCTGGCTCGGCGTGCTCGCGGTACAACCCTGTGTGCTGGTGCTGGATGCCCGGGCGATGGCGGACGGCAAACCCTTGCCCGAAGCGCAGCGACAAACCCTGGCGGAAGCCGGACTGCTGGTGCTGAACAAATCCGAGAGCCTCACGCAAGCTGATCGCGAACGGCTGACGGCGCAACTGCCAGGGTCTGCGTTGTACTGGACGCAACACGCGGCATTACCGATTGATCGATTACCAGGCCTTGCGGCCCAGGGCAGCGGGGCCGTGCATAACGTGAACCTGCCCAAGAGTCTGGGGCAGATCCCGGCGATCTGGACCGACCCGACGCAACCCATCTGCCTGTATCAGCAGCAGGACGGAGGCTGGAGTATCGGCTGGCGCTGGCACCCAAGCCAACGATTCGACGCGCCGGCGCTGACGCGATGGCTACAAGACCAGGGCTGGAAACGGGCGAAGATGGTTATCCACAGCCGCGACGGGTGGGTTTCAGCCAATGCGTTGGAGGGGGCGCCGCTGGGCTGGCAAGCCAGCGAGTGGCGCCAGGATTCTCGGGTCGAGCTGATTTTCGATCAACCGCAAGACGTCGATCGCCTGAAGACCGGTCTGGAGAGTTGTCGATGTTCCTGAATCAGCCTTGTCTCAAGGCTTCCACTTGTTATGTTCCTGGCGCCACTGGCTCAATTCGATGACTTCAGCCCTGGGCCTGCTCTGGACCGGTTCGATGGGCGCTGGCGGTGTTTCTTCGAAGGGCATCGGGTAGGGCGCCAGCTCGATGTGCGCGCTGTGGGCACCAAATTGGGTGATGGTGCCCGAATGGCGGCTTTCGCCGGTGACGGTGAACTCGAAATTGTAGACGCGAGCCAGGCGTCGTCGACCATTGGCGTCCCTCACGAAGCCGATTTTTTTCAGCGCCACGTTGCCGTCCAGCAGCTCGATCTTGAGGTTGGCGCAATGCTGCATGACCCTCGCCAACGCCCGTTCGCGCAAGCCATGGTTGTGCCACAGCCAGGCGCCGCCGGTAGCCAGCAGCATCAGCACGAAGATGTTTCCAAGGGTCAGCATGAACGAAGTGCTCCAACAAGTTGCTGTCAGCTTAACTGTCTCGCCGGTCTGTCGTACAGGCTGCGTTTAGTCGCATACTGCGCGGCTTGAATTTCAATCGTTTTACGGAAACTTCCCGCATGAAACGTACGCCTCATCTGCTTGCCATTCAGTCCCACGTGGTGTTCGGTCACGCTGGCAATAGCGCCGCAGTGTTTCCGATGCAGCGGGTCGGCGTGAACGTCTGGCCGCTCAATACCGTGCAGTTTTCCAATCACACCCAGTACGGCCAATGGACCGGTGAGGTGCTGGCGCCAGAGCAGATACCGGCATTGGTAGAAGGCATTGCCGCTATCGGTGAGCTGGGGCATTGCGATGCGGTGTTGTCCGGTTACTTGGGCAGCGCGGCTCAGGGGCGAGCGATCCTGACGGGCGTGGCGCGGATCAAGGCTGCCAATCCCAAGGCGCTGTACCTGTGCGACCCGGTCATGGGGCACCCTGAGAAGGGCTGCATCGTGGCGCCCGAGGTGAGCGAATTTCTCCTGGAAGAAGCCGCTGCCGTGGCGGACCTCATGTGCCCGAACCAACTGGAGCTGGACAGTTTTTCGGGGCGCAAGGCGCAGTCGTTGCTGGACTGCCTGGCCATGGCCCGCGCGTTGCTGGCCCGTGGCCCGAAGGCGGTGCTGGTCAAACATCTGGCCTACCCCGGCAAACCCGATGACAGTTTCGAAATGCTGCTGGTGACCGCCAATGATAGCTGGCACCTGCGTCGTCCCCTGTTGGCTTTCCCGCGCCAGCCGGTGGGCGTGGGCGACCTGACGTCGGGCTTGTTCCTGGCGAGGATTCTGCTGGGGGACAGTTTGGTCGCGGCATTCGAATTCACCGCCGCGGCGGTGCACGAAGTGCTGCTGGAGACCCAGGCCTGCACCAGCTATGAGCTGGAACTGGTCCGCGCCCAGGACCGGATCGCCCATCCACGGGTGCGGTTCGAGGCTGTGCCAATCAGCCTCTGATCGCCTCCGTGAAAAATGCTGCAAATCCCTGTGTGAGCGAGCTTGCTCGCGATGAGGCCATCACATTCAACATCGATGCTGGCTGTGACACCGCCATCGCGAGCAAGCGCTCCCACCGTTGCTTTTCGGCGCCCGCCTAAGGCCCGTCCGCCTTGATCTCCTGGTAGCGCCTCTCCAGTTCCTGGCGGATCTGTCGGCGTTGCTGGGCTTGTTCGTAGCGGCGTTTTTCTTCGCTGTTTTGCGGCTGCAAGGGCGGCACGGTCGCGGGTTTGCGTTGGTCATCCACCGCAACCATGGTGAAGAAGCAACTGTTGGTGTGGCGCACCGAGCGTTCGCGAATATTTTCGGTCACGACTTTGATGCCCACTTCCATCGACGTGTTGCCGGTGTAGTTCACCGAGGCCAGGAAGGTCACCAGTTCGCCGACATGAATCGGCTCACGAAAGATGACCTGGTCGACCGACAGGGTCACCACGTAGCGTCCGGCGTAGCGGCTGGCGCAGGCATAGGCGACTTCGTCGAGGTATTTGAGCAAGGTGCCGCCATGGACATTGCCAGAGAAGTTGGCCATATCGGGGGTCATCAACACCGTCATCGACAGCTGGGCGTTTCCAGGTTCCATAACGTACTCACGGTTCAAGGCAGTCATTCGGGAGTGCACCTCTGCGGGCGCTGGGGAGTGGCCTGCGAACAGGTCACCAGGTTTTAAAAACCACCGATATCGGGACGCTGCGCCTGTGGTTGCCGTCACGCGCCGATGGATCTGTTTCCATATATTGCACCGTCTTTTTGTCGGAAGTCGCGGTGTTACCCTTCAAAAGCCCGTTGCGAGGGCAATTCCTACAGAGGAAACGGATTTCTCCAGCTCTGCAGTGAGTCATTTTGAACAGGGAGCCCCGACATGCATGCCATCAGTTTCATCCAGGATTTGGCGATCATCATGATGGCGGCGGGGTTGGTGACCGTACTCTTTCATCGTTTCAAACAACCGGTGGTCTTGGGCTACATCGTGGCCGGCTTCATCATTGGCCCGCATACGCCACCGTTCGGTTTTATCCATGACGAAGACACGATCAAGACCCTGGCCGAGCTCGGGGTGATCTTCCTGATGTTTTGCCTCGGCCTGGAATTCAGCCTGCGCAAACTGTTCAAGGTCGGCGCCACGGCCTTCATCGCGGCGTTCCTCGAAATTGTGCTGATGATCTGGATCGGCTACGAAATCGGCCGCTGGTTCGACTGGAGCACCATGGACTCGCTGTTCCTCGGTGCCATCCTGGCCATTTCCTCCACCACGATCATCGTCAAGGCGCTCAACGACCTGAAGATGAAAAACGAGCGCTTCGCCCAGTTGATTTTCGGGGTGTTGATCGTCGAGGACATCCTGGGCATTGGCATTATCGCCTTGCTGTCGAGCATTGCCGTCAGCGGCACCGTGAGCTCCGGCGAGGTGTTTTCCACCGTCGGCAAGTTGTCGCTGTTCATGATCGTCGCGTTGGTCATCGGTATTCTGCTGGTGCCGAGGGTGCTGGCCTACGTGGCGAAGTTCGACAGCAACGAAATGCTGCTGATTACCGTACTGGGCTTGTGTTTCGGCTTCTGCCTGCTGGTGGTGAAACTGGAATACAGCATGGTGCTCGGGGCGTTCCTGATCGGTGCGATCATGGCCGAGTCCCGGCAACTGCTGAAGATCGAGCGCCTGGTGGAGCCGGTGCGTGATCTGTTCAGCGCGATCTTCTTCGTCGCCATCGGGTTGATGCTCGATCCGGCGATACTGCTGCAGTACGCCTGGCCGATTGCCGTGATCACGGGCGCAGTGGTGCTCGGCAAGATGTTGTCCTGCGGCCTCGGTGCCTTTATTGCCGGCAACGATGGACGCACCTCGCTGCGCGTAGGGATGGGTCTTTCGCAGATCGGCGAGTTTTCCTTCATCATCGCGTCGCTGGGGATGACCCTGCAGGTTACCAGCGATTTCCTCTATCCGGTCGCGGTCGCCGTCTCGGTGTTGACCACGCTGCTGACACCGTACTTGATCCGGGCTGCCGACCCGCTGTCCGTCAAGTTGGCGACGGTCATGCCGAAACGGCTGACGCGAGTGCTGGGGATGTATGGCGAATGGCTGCGTAGCATCCAACCCCACGGAGAAGGGGCGATGGTGGCGTCGATGATCCGGCGGATTTTGCTGCAGGTCGGCGTCAATCTGGCGCTGGTGATTGCGATTTTTGTTTCGGGTGGTTTTTTCGCCGAGCGGATGTCGGCTTACCTGCAAGCATGGATCAGCGACCCGAGCTGGCAGAAAGCATTGATCTGGGGCGGGGCGTTGCTGCTGTCGCTACCGTTCCTGATCGCCGCGTACCGCAAGCTCAAGGCGCTGTCGATGCTGCTGGCGGAAATGGGCGTGAAGCCGGAGATGGCTGGCCGCCACACCCAGCGTGTGCGTCGGGTGATCGCCGAAGTGATCCCGATTCTCTCGCTGCTGGTGATTTTCCTGCTATTGGCGGCCTTGTCGGCCAGCATCCTGCCGACCAACAAGTTGCTCGTACTGATCGCCGTGGTGGCGACTGCCGTGGCGGCACTGCTTTGGCGCTGGTTCATCCGCCTGCATACGCGGATGCAGGTGGCCCTGCTTGAAACCCTGGACAACCACAAGGAGTCGTCCGGGCATTGACCGGCGGCGGGGCTCAGCTTTCCAGCCAGACGTCCCGGGCCCAATGCCAGACCGATTCCCAGGTTTCTTCGGCGATCAGTTCTTCTTCGGCCTGCCACAGCACCACCGTGCCGTCCTCTTCGACGCAGTAATAATCGTCGCCGTCCTGGCAGATCGGGATCAGGCTGCGGTCGACACCGGCATCCCAGGCGTTGGCGGCCACGTCCGGCAGATAGGTGTGGGATTGTGGATCGGTGACGGTCACCGGCTCCAGGCTGCCGTAGACGACATCGCTGACGGTCAGCAAAAACTCCCTGAAGACGAATGGGATATCGATGAACAGCTGCTCTTCGATCTCTACCAGCAAGTCTTCGTCGGGCAATTCCAGCGGGACCGGTACGGGCTCGTTGGCTTCACGCAATTGTTCGATGATTTCTTCCACGTCCGGGGATCCTCTTTCTCGATGGCGCGGTTTCATATGAAGCGGTTTATACAGTAGCTCGCTATAGATGCAACCGCGAAATAGAAAACCCCGGCCTGGGCCGGGGTTCTTTTATTTCAACATGCAAAACGGGCAAAGGTTCAACCGTTCTGGCGGATACCTGCCACCAGCCAAGGCTGGTCATCGCCCTGGGCGCGTTCCATGTTCCAGCTTTCGCTGAACGCTTCGCCCTTGTCGAAGCGGGAATCCTTCGACACACCGATGAAGGTCAGGGTGGCGATGGTCTTGTCGGCGCGATCGTCGACACCATCCAGTTGCACCTGCAGGTTATCGATGTAGGTGGACTGGAAGCCATCGCCCAGCTCGGCTCGCTCGCGCTTGAGGAACTCCAGCAGTTGCGGGGTCACGAACTCGGCGATCTTGTCCATTTCGTTCGCGTCCCAATGCTGCTGCAGGGCCATGAAGTGGTTGCGGGCGGCTTCGATGAAGCGCTGCTCGTTGAACCAGGCCGGCGCATTGATCACCGGACGAGCGGCCGCAGGCGCTGCCGAACCACCGAAGATCGAACCACTGGCGGGCTGCTGGTTGAACACTTCACGCTGCATCGGCATCGGAGCATGGCCGGCTGGAGCGAGTTGCTCCTGTTGCTTGCGACGACGGGCGGCAATGAAGCGGAAGACCAGGAAGGCGATGACCGCCATGATCAGGATGTCGAAGATCTGCATGCCCTGGAAGCCGTCGCCCATGAACATGGAGGCGAGCAGGCCACCGGCGGCGATGCCGGCCAGGGGGCCGAGCCAGCGCGAAGCGCCGCTGGCCTTGGTGGCGGCACCAGCTGCACCGGCCGCACCTGCGGTGGCAGCGGTGGAGCCGGCGGCAGAAGACGGCGCCATCTGGCTGGTCTGGTGAGTCGGGGCTGCCCCCGAGCTTTTACCACCGCCAAAGCGCTTGGCGGCATTGGCGTCGATGGCCATCGTCAGGCCGATGCACAACGCCATGGCGATGCTAAGAAAACGTTTCATATAAAGGCATTCCCATTTGTGGATAGCACGCGCGCCATGTTGCACAGCTGAACTGTTGCTGGCTAGCGGCAGAGTGTTTCGGGCTTTTGCGTGACAGGTGAGGTTCAGCTTCAGCTGTGCAAGAGGGCCTGTTCGCTTTGGGCTGTAGGAAAGAGGAACAAGTTCTATCGGAAATGTTTCCCAGAACAACTGTGGGAGCGAGCTTGCTCGCGATAACGGTGTGTCAGTCAGCATCAATAATGACTGATCGACCGCTATCGCGAGCAAGCTCGCTCCCACAGGGGCCTACATAAATCTTCAGATCGCTTCCAGCTTGGCATACCCCAGCATCAGCCACTTGCTGCCTTCGCTGAAGTTCACCTGCACCCGGGCCTGGGCGCCGGCGCCTTCGAAATTGAGGATCACGCCATCGCCGAACACCGAGTGCCGCACGGTCTGGCCGAGGCTGAAGCCGGTTTCCGGGATGTCGCTGCCGCCGAACAGGCTGCTGGTGCTTTGTTGCTGGCCGCCACCGAATGGTCGACTGACACTGTTGGATAGCCGCACTTCCTGGATCAGGCCCTTCGGCACTTCACGTACGAAGCGCGACACCTTGTTGTAGGTCTCGCTGCCATACAAGCGTCGGGTTTCGGCGTAGGTCAGCACCAGATTCTGCATGGCCCGGGTGATACCAACGTAGGCCAGGCGCCGTTCTTCCTCCAGGCGTCCCGGTTCTTCCAGGCTCATCTTGTGAGGGAACAGGCCTTCTTCCATGCCCACGAGGAACACGTAGGGGAATTCCAGGCCCTTGGCACTGTGCAGGGTCATCAGCTGGATGCTGTCTTCATGTTCGTCGGCCTGGGTGTCGCCGGCCTCCAGGGAGGCGTGCCCCAGGAAAGCCGACAGTGGCGACAGGTCTTCGTCTTCTTCGGTGTTCTCGAAGTTGCGCGCGGCGCTGACCAGCTCCTCGAGGTTTTCCACCCGGGCCTGGCCTTTCTCGCCTTTTTCCGCTTCGTGGTAGGCGATCAGGCCGGACTGCTCGATGACGGTCTGGGTCATCAAGTGCAGCGGCATCTCCCCGCACTTGGCGGCCAGGTCTTCGATCAGGTCCATGAAGGCCTTCAGGGCGCCGGCGGCGCGACCGGTCACACCTTTGTTGGCCACCAACTGGCGCATGGCTTCCCACATGGACACATGGCTGTGTCGCGCGTGATCGCGAATCGCTTCGACGGTTTTTTCGCCGATGCCTCGCGTCGGTACGTTGATCACCCGCTCCAAGGCCGCGTCGTTGCCGCGACCTTCGAGCAGGCGCAGGTAGGCCATGGCGTTCTTGATTTCGGCGCGCTCGAAGAAGCGCTGGCCGCCATAGATGCGGTACGGGATCCGTTCGCGCAGCAACGCTTCTTCCAGCACCCGCGATTGGGCGTTGGAACGGTACAGGATGGCGATGTCGCTGCGGGCCAGGCCGGTTTTCAGCGCGCTCTCGATGGTTTCCACCACGTAGCGGGCTTCATCGTGTTCGTTGAAGGCGGCGTAGAGGTTGATCGCCTCGCCTTCGCCGCCGTCGGTCCACAGTTCCTTGCCCAGGCGCCCTGTATTGTTGGCGATCAGGGCATTGGCGGCCTTGAGGATGCCGGCGGTCGAGCGGTAGTTCTGTTCCAGGCGGATGACTTCGGCGTCAGGAAAGTCCGCCGAGTACTGGTGAATGTTCTCGATCTTGGCGCCGCGCCAGCCGTAGATCGACTGATCGTCGTCACCCACCACCATCAGGCTGTCGCCGCCCTTGGCGAGCAAGCGCAACCAGGCGTATTGCACGGCGTTGGTGTCCTGGAATTCGTCCACCAGTACATGCCGGAAGCGCTTCTGGTAGTGGGCCAGCAGGCCTGGATGGTCGCGCCACAGGTCGAGGGCCCGTAGCAGCAGCTCGGAAAAATCGATCACCCCGGCACGCTGGCACGCCGCCTCGTAGGCTTCATAGATACTGCGCATGGTCGCCAGGAACAAGTCGCCGCTGGCCTGGATGTGCTGCGGGCGCAGGCCTTCGTCTTTCTGACCGTTGATGAACCATTGGGCCTGGCGAGCCGGCCAGCGCTGTTCGTCCAGGCCCAGCTCGCGGATCACGCGCTTGACCAGGCGCTGCTGGTCGTCGCTGTCCAGGATCTGGAAGGTCTGGCTCAGCCCGGCTTCCTGCCAGTGCGCCCGCAACAAGCGGTGCGCCAGGCCGTGGAAGGTGCCGACCCACATACCGGCGGGGTTGATGCCCATCAGTTGTTCGATGCGATGGCGCATCTCGGCCGCGGCCTTGTTGGTGAACGTCACCGACAGGATCGAATGGGGCGAGGCGTTCTCGACCTGGATCAACCAGGCGATACGGTGCACCAGCACTCGGGTTTTACCGGAGCCGGCACCGGCCAGGACCAACTGACGACCCACGGAGGCAGCTACGGCCTGACGTTGGGCATCGTTGAGGGAGTTCAGCAGAAGGGAGAGATCATCGCGCATCGGGGCATTCTAGGGTGCGGCGCCACCCCGGGCAAACCGAGCTTTGCATCAGCCGATAAAAGACCACTGGGTGATGACCGGCGGGTCACAGGCTACAGGCGTTGGCGGGACTCGCTCGGGAGCGGCGCCACCCAATGAAATAGCGACTTTTTTCCCTGTTTTTATGAGCTGGGGCAGTGTGGGATGGCCCATGGCTTGTGTATGCTCGGTGCTCGTTTCGGGTTCTCCATGCTTGACTGAATAAGAACAAGAACAGTGCCAATGACCCTCAATTCCGATCCGGCGGGCCCCTGTGTGGAACCGCGGGTCATCTGCAAGCAGTACGCCACGGAGATGGCGGTCGAGCGCACACGTCTGTTGTATCAAGGCTCACTGCTGCCCACGCTGTTCATGCTGCTCAATGGTCTGGTCTGCGCCGCGCTGTTATGGGAGCCGCGGCGCTATTTCCTGGTGAGCGTCTGGCTCGTCTGGTTGTTGTCGCTGGTGGCGCTGCGGGTGATCCAAGTGGCGGCTTTCGATTCGGCGATGCCAAGCCGCCAGGCGCACCCGATCTGGCTGCGCATGTTTTTGCTGGGCTCGGCGATGACCGGCCTGACGCTGGCCGGGGCCGGCATCGCGTTGGTCCCGGCCGACAGCTTCCAGCAGCAGGCCTGGGTGTTCGGCCTGATCGGCGCGGCGGCGCTGTCGGCCAGTGTGGCCTATGCCGTGAGCCTTCCAGCGTTCCTGTCCTTCACCTTGCCCTGCCTGTTACCGGCCATCGGTTATCTCTTCTGGGGCGGCGACGAGCAGCAACGTGGCTGGGGCTGGCTGGGGCTGATTGTGCTGGTTTCCCTGATCGTGGTGGCCTGGCAAGTCAATCGCTTGATCCAGAGTGGCATGCTGCGACGCTTCCAGAACCAGGCCCTGATCGAGCACCTGCAGCAAACCCAAACCCGCAGTGCGTCACTCAACGAGGCGCTGGCCCGGGAGGTCGAGCAACGTCGTTCGGCCGAGGAGAAGCTGCGGGCGGCCCAGGTTGGCCTGGAGGCGCGGGTCGCGCAACGCAGCCTTGAACTGGAGGTTGCCAGCCAGGCCCTGAGCAAGAGCGAGGCGCGCCTGGCCCTGGCCCTCAAGGCCAGTGAGCTGGGGTTGTGGGACTGGAACCTGCAGACTGACGAAGTCCATCACACCCAACTCAAGGAGCTGTTCGGCCTGGAGCCCGAATATGTCACGGCGATGCTCAGCCACCTCACCCCGCGCCTGCACCCCCAGGACGTGCCAGCGCTCAAGCGGGCCCTGGTCGAACACCTCAAGGGGCGTAGCGAGGATTACCAGATCGAATACCGTGTGCGTCACGGCGATGGTCACTGGGTCTGGATCGAAGACCGTGGCCGGGCCGTGGAGCGCAGCACGAGTGGACGGGTGCTGCGCATGGTCGGCACCCGGCGCGACATCAGCGTCAGCAAGGAACTCGAGCAGCAACGCCAGCTGGCAGCCACGGTGTTCGAGGCCGCCAGCGAAGGTATTGTGATTTTCGACCCCAGCTACCTGTTGCTCGCCGCCAATCAGGCGTTCACGCGGGTCACCGGTTTCAATATCCAGGACATGCTCGGGCGCAACGTGGTCGACCTGCCGTGCAGCCGCGATGCGCGCCGGCACTACTCCGTCATTCGCCAATCGCTCAAGCAGCACGGCACCTGGCAAGGGGAGTTGGTGGAGGCGCGGGCCAACGGCGAGCTGTATCCGCAGTGGCTGCAACTGAACGTCGTGCGTGATGCTCGGGGGAACGTCAGCCACATCGTGGGCTTCTTCGCCGATCTTTCGGCACGGCGCGAATCCGAAGAGCGGATGCGCTACCTGACCCATTACGACGAATTGACCGGGTTGGCGAATCGTTCGCTGTTTCGCGAACGCCTGAACGAAGCGCATCAGCGGGTGCGCCAGGGTGGACGGCGCAGCCTGGCGTTGCTGCATATCAACCTGGACCGTTTCAAACTGCTCAACGACAGCCTCGGCCATGACATCGCCGACCAGCTGTTGCAGAGAATGGCGCGGCGCCTGATCAACGCGCTGCCCGAGGCGGATACCATCGCCCGGTTGTCCGGCGATGAGTTTGCGGTGTTGTTCGATGCCTACGGCAACCTTTCAAGCCTGGCGCGGGTGGCGACCCGATTGGCCGCCAAACTGCGGGTGCCGTTGACCATCGAAGGCCATGAACTGGTGCTCAGTGCTTCCATCGGCATCAGCCTGTTACCTGACAACACGCGGGAAATTGCCACGCTGGTCAGCCAGGCGAACATGGCCATGCAGCACGCCAAGCATTTGGGGGGCAACAACTTCCAGTTCTACACCGAGAGCCTCCAGGCCAGCACGCTGGAGCGCCTGCAACTGGAAAACCAGCTGCGCAAGGCCTTGGAAGAGCAACAACTGAAGGTCTTTTACCAGCCGAAACTGTGTCTGGCCACCGGTCGCCTCAACGCCGCCGAGGCGCTGGTGCGCTGGGATCATCCGGCCATGGGGCGGGTTCCGCCGGGGGATTTCATCGGCCTGGCCGAAGAGACCGGGTTGATCGGGCCGATTGGCGAATTCGTGTTGCGCCAGGCCTGTTGGCAGGCGTGCGAGTGGCAGCGCCAGGGGCTCGAGCCGATCAGGGTGTCGGTCAATCTGTCGGTGCATCAATTGCGCCAGGGCAAGCTGGTCAGCCTGGTGCGACAAGTGCTGGAAGAAACCGGTCTGGCGCCCCAGTACCTGGAGCTGGAGTTGACCGAGAGCCAGTTGCTCGACAGCGTTGAACACATCATCGCCACGTTCCAGCAATTGCGTGACCTCGGGGTCAAGCTGGCGATCGACGATTTTGGCACCGGCTACTCTTCCCTGAGCTACCTCAAGCGTATCCCGGTGGACTACGTGAAGATTGATCAGGCATTCATTCGCGGGCTGGGCGAGGGCAGCGTGGATACCGCCATTACCCGGGCAATCATTGCAATGGCCCATGGGCTGTCGCTCAAGGTAGTGGCCGAAGGCGTCGAACGGCAGGAGCAGCTCGATTTCCTCAGGAACGAGCGTTGCGATGAGGTGCAGGGGTATCTGATTAGTCGGCCAGTGGAAGCTGACGGGTTGGCCGGGTTGTTGCGGATGCAGTACTTGGCGGAATGAACCCGATCCTCGATTTGGAACTTCCCGCCAGACGTTTTTAGTGTCTGGCGGGAAGTTGTTAACATGCGCTTAGTTGGTCACGAGTACTTCATCAATGTGATGCAGCAACTGCCCTTCGAAAAAAATGCTCACGCCGCTGACATGAGACTCGCCGGGTACTTTGTATTCGACGACTTTGTCGGTGATGACCGGCAGTGAAACTTCATTGGAGGATTCAAGTTTCAACTCCAGTCGAAGATCAAAGGACTTGTCCTGCATCGGGCTCCGTACCAGCGTTGGCGTAATGCCGGTGTGGGGTACGGTTACAGTGCCGAAGGTACGGAACGACGCGGCACCTGGCATGCGATCGATTTGTGCGGTCCAATCTTTGGTTGTGATGTTCATGTGAGTAACTCCTGTAGTTAAGTTGATTGCGTCCTGCGGGAGCCAATATATCGACTTTGACTTGATAGTGTCTGGAAAATTGAGATGGGTATTGTAAGAAGACGTTAGTTGCCGAGTGAGTTGTCAGGTGCTTCGTTGGTCATGTTATCGATGACCGCCGGAGTATGTTGTTGGGGAAGTAGCAAATAGTCGGCGATTGAATAGACGGTTTTCCCCAGCCAGGGCTCAGGTCACGTCTGGGGACCCGTGGAGCGGCGACGCAGAGGGTTTGCGCAAGGCGCAGGCTGCTACATCTGGCGATCCTCGGCCAAAACAAAGGGGCGGCGCGGCAATCCAGTTACGTTTTGGACGGGCAAAGCGCCAATTCTTGTAGTATAACTACAAGCTTGCTACATCCCGGCATTTGCCCATAACAAGAGTCCAGCCCCTTGAACCTGTTGCAACACATCGCCCAGTCACGCCACTTGCTGCGCAAGTCGGAGCTGAAAGTCGCCGATCACGTACTGCTCGATCCCGCGGCCGTGATGCATAGCTCCATGGCCGATCTTGCCCACAGCGTCGGCATCAGCGAACCGACCATCGTGCGCTTCTGCCGGGCCATCGGTTGCTCGGGTTTCCAGGACCTGAAACTCAAGCTGGCGCAAAGCCTGGCCGCCGGGGCGAGCTTCGGTCAGTTTGCGATCCATGAAGATGACTCGGTGGCGGACTACAGCCTGAAAATCTTCGACACCACCCTGCATACGCTGATGGAGGTTCGCGAGAAGCTTGACCCGGTGGCGTTGCAGAAAGCCGTCACGGCCATGTCCCAGGCCCAGCGTGTCGAGTTCTATGGCTTCGGCGCTTCGGGCGCGGTGGCGGCCGATGCCCAGCACAAGTTCTTCCGGTTGCTGCTGACGGCGGCAGCCTATTCCGACCCGCATATGCAGGCCATGTCGGCGGTGACGTTGAAACCCACCGATGTGGCGATCTGCATTTCCCAGTCGGGGCGTTCCAAGGATCTGCTGATCACCGCGAACCTGGTGCGTGAAAGCGGTGCCTCGCTCATCACCTTGTGCCCGAGCCAGACGCCGCTGGCGGAGCTTTCCACGGTGAACCTGGCCATCGACGTGCATGAAGACACCGAGATCTACACGCCGCTGACCTCGCGCATCGCCCACCTGGTGGTGATCGACGTCTTGGCAATGGGCGTCGCCATGGCCCGTGGCCCGAGTCTGGTCAACCACCTCAAGAGCGTGAAGCGCAGCCTTCGCAGCCTGCGGCTATCGCCCAAGTCGGTGAAGGCGCTGGACGACTAAGTCCCAAGTCAGTAGGGCAAGCGCTCTTGTGGCGAGGGGATTTATCCCCGTTGGACTGCGCAGCAGTCCCAAGCTGTCCTCAGGGGTATCTATTTGAAGTGGGGGCTTCTTGGGAGGACTGCTTCGCAGCCCAACGGGGATAAATCCCCTCGCCACAGGCTTACCCTCCAAAAGATCCAATCGCCCGAATTCATCGTTCTGTAACCCCCGCGCCGCCAAACGGTCATCGCGCGCCTTCATCGTGAAACTCCCGTATACGTCTTGGGAGTCTCGACATGACCCAGTCCTACGAAGAACGCAGCGCCGTCAAAACCCGTCGTCAGCAGGAAGATCAGCGCCGCATGGCGTTCCGTCGTGCCATCGAAGACCGCTATGAGCAGCGCCAGCTCCTGGCCGAGATCAGCGAATTTCCTGACGTGGCAGAATTCAACTATTGGCAGGCATCGTCGGCGGCTTCCCGTCGAAACGCTCAACCAGGCCAATGATCTGAGCGCGCTCGCCGCGCACGAACGCCAGGAAGGCGTGGGCCACCGGTGACAGGCGCTTGGCCCTGGCCTGCACCAGGCACCAACTGCGGTACAGCGGCAATTCCTCCACCGGCAACTCGATGAGTGCGCCGGACGACAACTCCCGGCTCACGGCGTGGCGCGTCAACAGCGCCACGCCCAGCCCGGCCACCACGCATTCGCGCTGGGCTTCCGCCGACGCCACTTCCAGCGTCTGGGTGAAATGCACCCGTTTCTCCTTGAAGTACTCCTCGCAGGCCAGTCGTGTGCCGGACCCCGGTTCGCGCAACAGCAGCGTGTAGGGCTCCAGGTCCTGCAAGCGCAGCGGACCCAGGTGGCTCAGCGGATGATCGGGCGGTGCCACGGCGACGATCGGATTGTTGAGAAAGGGCAGGAACTCCAGGCCCATGTCCTGGGGCACCATGGACATGATCACCAGGTCGTCACGGTTGTCCGAGAGGCGTCGGATGACCTGGCCGCGATTGACCACCGTGAGGTTCAGATTGACCTCCGGATGCTGGCGCTTGAACGCGGCGAACAGGTGCGGGACGAAGTACTTGGCGCTGGATTCCACCGCCAGCTTCAATTGGCCTTGCAGCGACCCCTGCATGTCCGAGAGCTGCATATCGAGGTTTTCCAGGCGCCCGAAGATGTCTCGGCTGGCACGTTGCAGGGCTTCTGCGGCTTCGGTCATGTAGAGTTTCTTGCCGACATACTCGAACAGCGGCTGACCAATCAGCTCCTCCAGGGATCGAATCTGTAGGCTAACGGCCGGTTGTGTGAGAGACATTTCGTCGGCTGCACGGCTGTATGACCTCAGGTCGCACACCTCGTTGAAAATCTGCAATTGACGCAATGTCATACGCATCAACGACTTACGCATTTTCTAGGTACTCTGGGGTGGGGCGGGTAACGCAACTATAAGTCTTTGCTTATGCATGACCCAATAATTATTCATTTTTGTTAATCCACAGCCAGGACTAGTGTGGAGCTGCGACCAATTGTTACATCTGGTCACGCGTCGGCCTGGACCTCAGGCCGTGGTATCACCGGCTCAAGGGAACCTCCAATTGATAACAAAGATCCTGATCGCCAACCGCGGTGAGATTGCCGTCCGCATCGTGCGCGCTTGCGCCGAGATGGGCATTCGCTCGGTCGCGGTCTACTCCGACGCGGACCGTCATGCGTTGCATGTCAAGCGCGCGGACGAGGCCCACAGCATCGGCGCCGATCCGCTGGCCGGCTATCTCAACCCGCGCAAACTGGTGAACCTGGCAGTGGAAACCGGCTGCGATGCCTTGCACCCCGGTTACGGTTTCCTTTCGGAAAACGCCGAACTGGCGGACATCTGCGCTGAACGCGGCATCAAATTCATTGGCCCGTCGGCAGAAGTCATTCGCCGCATGGGCGACAAGACCGAAGCGCGCCGCAGCATGATCAAGGCCGGTGTGCCGGTCACGCCAGGCACCGAAGGCAACGTATCGGGCATTGAAGAAGCGCTGACCGAAGGTGATCGGATCGGTTACCCGGTGATGCTCAAGGCCACGTCTGGCGGCGGCGGTCGCGGTATCCGTCGCTGCAACAGCCGTGAAGAACTCGAACAGGCCTTCCCCCGGGTCATCTCCGAAGCCACCAAGGCATTCGGTTCGGCGGAAGTGTTCCTGGAAAAATGCATCGTCAACCCCAAGCACATCGAAGCGCAGATCCTGGGGGATAGTTTCGGCAATGTGGTGCACCTTTTCGAGCGTGACTGCTCGATCCAGCGCCGTAACCAGAAGCTGATCGAAATCGCCCCGAGCCCCCAGTTGACGCCCGAGCAGCGCGCCTACATCGGCGACCTGTCGGTGCGCGCGGCCAAGGCCGTGGGCTACGAGAATGCCGGCACCGTGGAGTTCCTGCTCGCCGAAGGCGAGGTGTACTTCATGGAAATGAACACCCGGGTGCAGGTGGAACACACCATCACCGAAGAAATCACCGGTATCGACATCGTTCGCGAACAGATCCGCATCGCTTCCGGGCTGCCACTGTCGGTCAAGCAGGAGGACATCCTGCACCGGGGTTTCGCGTTGCAGTTCCGTATCAACGCCGAGGATCCGAAAAACAACTTCCTGCCCAGCTTCGGCAAGATTACCCGCTACTACGCCCCTGGCGGCCCGGGTGTGCGCACCGATACGGCGATCTACACCGGCTACACCATTCCGCCGTTCTACGATTCGATGTGCCTGAAACTGGTGGTCTGGGCGTTGACCTGGGAAGAAGCGATGGACCGTGGCCTGCGAGCCCTGGATGACATGCGCCTGCAGGGGGTCAAGACCACCGCCGCGTATTACCAGGAGATCCTGCGAAATCCGGAATTCCGCAGCGGCCAGTTCAATACCAGCTTCGTTGAAAGCCACCCTGAACTGACCAACTACTCGATCAAGCGCAAACCCGAAGAGCTGGCCCTGGCCATCGCCGCCGCCATTGCCGCCCACGCAGGCCTGTAAGGAAAGTATGACCATGTCCAAGAAGATCTTTGTTACCGACACAATCCTGCGCGACGCCCACCAATCGCTGCTCGCCACTCGCATGCGCACCGAAGACATGCTGCCGATCTGCGACAAGCTCGACAAAGTCGGCTATTGGTCGCTGGAAGTCTGGGGCGGCGCGACATTCGACGCCTGCGTGCGCTTCCTCAAGGAAGACCCATGGGAGCGCCTGCGCCAACTGCGCGCGGCGCTGCCCAACACTCGCTTGCAGATGCTCCTGCGAGGCCAGAACCTGCTGGGCTACCGCCATTACAGCGATGATGTGGTCAAGGCGTTCGTGGCCAAGGCCGCCGTCAACGGCATCGACGTGTTCCGGATTTTCGATGCGATGAACGACGTGCGTAACCTGCGGGTCGCCATCGAAGCGGTGAAGGCCGCCGGCAAGCATGCCCAGGGCACCATCGCCTACACCACCAGCCCGGTGCACACCATCGAGGCGTTCGTGGCCCAGGCCAAGCAGATGGAGTCCATGGGTTGCGACTCGGTGGCGATCAAGGACATGGCCGGCCTGCTGACCCCGTATGCCACCGGCGAACTGGTGAAGGCGCTGAAGGCCGAGCAATCGTTGCCGGTGTTCATCCACTCCCACGACACCGCCGGCCTGGCCGCGATGTGCCAGCTCAAGGCCATCGAAAACGGCGCCGATCATATTGACACCGCGATCTCCAGCTTCGCCTGGGGCACCAGCCATCCGGGCACCGAATCCATGGTCGCGGCCCTTAAAGGCAGTGAATTCGACACGGGGCTGGACCTGGAGCTGTTGCAGGAAATCGGCCTGTACTTCTACGCCGTGCGCAAGAAGTACCACCAGTTCGAAAGCGAGTTCACCGCAGTGGACACCCGCGTCCAGGTCAACCAGGTACCGGGCGGGATGATCTCCAATCTCGCCAACCAGTTGAAAGAGCAGGGCGCACTGAACCGGATGAACGAAGTGCTGGCGGAGATCCCGCGGGTGCGCGAAGACCTCGGCTTCCCGCCGCTGGTGACCCCGACCTCGCAGATCGTCGGCACCCAGGCGTTCTTCAACGTGTTGGCCGGTGAGCGCTACAAGACCATCACCAACGAAGTGAAGCTCTATCTGCAGGGCGGCTACGGCAAGGCGCCGGGTTCGGTGAGTGAAAAGCTGCGTCGCCAGGCCATCGGCAGCGAAGAGGTGATCGACGTGCGTCCGGCCGATTTGCTCAAGCCGGAAATGACCAAGCTGCGTGGCGAAATCGGTGCGCTGGCCAAGTCCGAAGAGGACGTGCTGACCTATGCCATGTTCCCGGACATCGGTCGCAAGTTCCTCGAAGAGCGCGACGCCGGCACCCTGACCCCGGAAGTGCTGCTGCCAATCCCCGAGGCGGGCAGCGTCAGCTCCGCGGGCGGCGAAGGCGTGCCGACTGAGTTCGTCATCGACGTTCACGGGGAAACCTACCGCGTCGACATCACCGGTGTGGGCGTCAAGGCCGAAGGCAAGCGTCATTTCTACCTGTCCATCGATGGCATGCCGGAAGAGGTCGTGTTCGAACCGCTCAACGAGTTTGTCAGCGGCGGCAGCAGCAAGCGCAAGCAAGCCACCGCGCCGGGCCATGTCAGCACCACCATGCCGGGCAACATCGTCGATGTCCTGGTCAAGGAAGGCGACGTGGTGAAGGCCGGCCAAGCGGTGCTGATCACCGAAGCCATGAAGATGGAAACCGAAGTGCAGGCGGCCATCGCCGGCAAGGTCACCGCCATTCACGTGGCCAAGGGCGACCGGGTCAACCCGGGCGAGATCCTGATCGAGATCGAAGGCTGACTGAATAGCCTCGATACAACGTTTTAACCTCGGGGGGGCATGTGCTCCCCTTTTTTTTGCCCAATTTTCCGCAGTCCTTGTAGGAGCGAGCCTGTGGGAGCAAGGCTTGCCCGCGATAGTAGCGCCTCGGTACCAAGCTGGATCCGAGTCGCTTGCATCGCGAGCAAGCTTTGCTCCCACAGGGGATGGTGGTGTCTGCCGAAAATGAGTCAGAACATCATCCGCCACTGCCCCATCAGCGTGCCGTTGCGATTGTCCTGGCCGGTTTCACCCTGGTAGCTCACCCCTAAGGTGTGTCGTGGCGAAACGGCCAGGTCCAGGCCGGCTTCCAGGAGCAAACTGTCGCGGTCCAGCTCGATGCCCTCGACGGTATAGGCCTTGCCGCCGCCGACCAGACGTTGCCGAGAACTGCCTCGGACGTCGCCATAGAGGTGTTTCCAGCCGACATTCAGGCGCGGCGTCAACCGCGCTCTCTGGTCAAGAACGAAGGGGCGGGCGAGGTGCAGGCCCAGTTCGCTGGTGGAGTGGTCTTGGGTCTGGCTCTCGAACCGCAGCGCCGCGTCGCCACCTTTCTCCGTGAAGCGGTCGCGTTGGTAGTGCTGGTAGCCCAGTTGGGCATAGGGCTCGATATCGAAATGCCCGACGTCCAGGTTGTAGCCGACTTGCCCGAAGACCTGCTGTGTGTTGGCGTCGTAACGACCTTTGAGCCGATCGCTGAAACCGTTGAAAGCCACGTGGCGCTTGGTGCTGCCGTCGTGATCGCCATACACCGCGCCCAGGCGTAGCGCCAGCGGCCCATCCTGGCGCAAGGCATAGGCACCGACATGCCAACTGTCGAGTCGACCCTCGAATCGATGACCGTCCAGCCGCGTCTCGCTCTTGGCGCCGATGACCCCCAGGCGCCAAGTCGGGTTGATCGCCCAGTCGGTTCCCAGCAGCAAACCTGTTGTCGAATGCTTTAGCGCGTAGTCGTCCAGATGCTTACCGATGCGGCCACTGTTGCCGATGGCCTGGACCCAGACCTGCCCATTGCCATGGGGGCCCTGCGAAGTGTTCTGGCCAATGGCCGCGAGCACCCCGCTGCTGATGGGGATGATGCTGCTCAAAGTGGCATTGCCCAGGTCGGTCACATCGTAGCCAGTGAGCTGGTCGATGGCGTCGGCGGCGGTCACCAAGTTGGTTCCGAGCAGGGCGTTGATGGCGTTGTTGGGTTCTGGTTGGGGCTCGATGGTTTGAGCCTGGACGGTGGGGGAATGGATAGTGCTGATGAGCTTGGGTGATTCGACGAGTGGATTTGCGAGGGCCTCTACATCCGGCTGGCCACCAACTGCCTCGGCAACGGTGGGCGCTTCGATAAGCTCAGGTGCGTTCGGTTTGACCTGTTGCACGTCTTCAATCGCCTTCACAAATGATTGCGCGTTATCGGTATTCGCTGCCTGCGTTATCGGCACCCTGTTGCGGGCATAGGTCAGGCTGACTTGGGTTTCTGTGTAGTCCGGTTTCACTTCCAAAAAAGCCGGGTCACTGTCGATCTTTCCAAACTTACCCACGACCTCCTTCGCTTCGAGCACGATGTGGTTGCTGCTGCCGACATATTCGCCTGGCACGGCGACAACTTTCAGGGTCGCATCGCCCAGTGTCGCGGTACCACCGACCTTGATCGTGGCGCTGCCTTTCTCTGTGCCGATGCCGTAGACCATCGTCGCGTTCTTGGAAAATTTAAGGTCGTTGGCAATTGAAGGGGCGCCGATTACAGGGCCGACTTCCATCGTCCCCGCCACATCCAATGCGTTGACCGTCCCGTTGCCGCTGAACTTGGCCTTTTTCCCCACGAAGACAGGCCCGGTCACTGTGCCCTGGTTGGCGAACTCACCAAGAACGTGTACCGCCCCACCTATACGGCCGATGTTAATCAGTTCGGCACCCGAATCGATCAAGGTTTGGCTGTCGAAAGCCTTGCTGTTCGACCATTCGCCTCGCTTCAAATACAGATCCTGGAAATGGTCCATTTCACCCAGTTCGCCTCCCTTGGCGATCTCCAATTGCAAGACATTGGCACCGCCGCCACCGTCGGTGAGCCCGACGAGTTCGCCCTGCCTGCTGACAATCACCAGATCGTCGCCGTCGTCCTGCGACAGCGGCATTTCCTGGGCGTTGGTGACCCGCTTGATATGGATGCCCGGCGTAGCTGCGAACGCCTTGAGGCGAGCCTGCATTTCGGCGGTTGTTTCGAATGGACGAGGTGGCCCGTCAACGGACTGCGCCATCGAAACCTCGACACAACCAAGTGCCAAGGCAATTGCCAGCGCGAGACGCTGGGGCAGAAACAGGTGTTGGGTAGGCATCGAATGGGACCTCTGATGGAAGAGGTCGCACTTTAAAAATTTCACCTGGGCGGCGATGCCAGCCGTTTTCTCACCGCGGGCAAGATTCGGCGGATGAAATCTGTAGGCTGCTCATGCTGTGATCAGCGTGGCGGTTCGTTGGCTTTCATGGTTCGAAGCTTTGCCTTACAGCCCGCACGGACCTTTCAATTTTGTCGGGTATCAACTGCTCGATACAGATTGGGCTCGCGATGGTAGGCTTCCGGCCGATCAAAATTGAGCTCTGTAAACCTATTCTGTGTTTCGCGTAGGATGGTTCCGAGATACAGAAACTCAGCGTTGTATCGTCAGGGCCTCGCCTATAGTTCTCTCGTCACCGACCAATCGGTGATCGATCTTAGCCGGTCGAACAAGAGTGCACGAGCGCCCCCAATGGCGGCGCTTTTTGCTGCCTGTGTTTTTACATTTATGGCGGCTGTGCGGGGGACATCTTCGGGTGTGCCGGATTCTCTTGTCCGGTCGGCTAACCCGCGTACAGCTGCCACCTACATTCGTTTAGCCGCGAACGGTGGTAGCTCCTAACTCAAGAGAGCAACCCGATGATCAAGTTCCACCCCCTTCAAGCAAATACCAGCGTCGGCGCCACACTGTTTATCGACACAGAAGCTGGTGCTTCCGATCTTTTGGAAACGGCTGCACATCGCATCAAAGCCGCTCGAGACTTACTCAATAGCGTTTCCTGCCTATGCCTGAAAAACGCCGAGGGTTATGACTTGGAGCACTTCGCCAACGCCGCGCATTTGTTGTTGCAGGATGGTTGCGATGCGCTGGAAGTGTTGGGGTGGAGCATCGGTGGATGTGATCGTCAAACTTCATCTGCTAGCGATTCGGCTACACGTCGGGCGGATATTTCCGTTTAACCGTTGAGCCGGGTGGGATTTTAGGGATGATGTGTATATCCGTTTCTTTGGTAACGGCCACTTATGGTTCCGCTCTTACAGCGGGTCACTTTTGAAAAGCGCAAAAGTAACCAAAACGCTCTTGCCCCACCACTCGGCATCCATGCCGAGGTGCCCACTGCGCAATACCTGCGTTCGGCCAGCGTGGTTAACGGGGCGCCTGAGATCAAAAGCCAAAGCGAGGCGGCCTTATAGCCGGCCTGGCTTAGAGTGAACGCGTTCCTCCTGTGGGAGCGAGCTTGCTCGCGATGGCGGTGAGGCAGTTTGCGATGATGTTGGCTGTGTCGGCGTCATCGCGAGCAAGCTCGCTCCCACAGTTTTTGTGTCGTGTGCAAATGTTGTGAGCTCCCGGCTTGCAGTAAAAACTGTTACCTATGTGCTTGAACTGATTTGTAACCCATGTGAGTGAGTCATACCGGCAACGCTGGCAACAGCTCAGCGGTTATTCAGATACGCTTTCCCATAGTGCCGCTCCATCCGCGCCTGGATCAGCTCCAGCGCAATGGACATCAACCAGTAAATGATCGCCGCGGTGGTGAGCATCTCAATGTAGCGATAGCTGGAACGACCATAGGACTGCGCCAGGAACATCACCTCCCAGACCCCCATCACCGAGATCAGGGAAGAGTCCTTGAGCATCGAGATGAATTGGTTGGTGGTCGGCGGGATGATGGTGCGCATGGCCTGGGGCAGGGTGACGCGCCAGAAGATCACGGTTTCGCTCAGGCCCAGGGCGAGGGAGGCTTCGCGTTGGCCGTTGGGAACGCCGAGGATGCCGGCGCGGAAGATTTCGCTCAGGTAGGCGCCGTAGTTCAGCGACAGGGCGATGATCCCGGCGGCGATGGCGCCCGGGACCACGCCCAGTTGTGGCAGGCCCAGGTAAATCAGCAGGATCTGGATCAGCAGGGGCGTGCCGCGAAAGAACGACGCGTAGAAACTGGCGATGCCGAACGCCACCGCGCTGCTGGACAGCCGCGCCAGGGCGGTGATGAAGCCCAGTAATGACGAGGCGACGATCGAGCACAGGCACAGGAACAACGTCAGCACCGCACCCTGCAAAAAGCCATTGGGTGCTAGGTGCACACCCAGCAGGTTCGGCAGTTTGTCGAGGATGATGGAGAACTTCAGGTCGAAGCTCAGGAAAAAGCTCGCGAACAGCACCAGCATGGCCGCCCAGGTCAGATACAGCCGGGTGCGGAAACCGAAGATTTTCTGCAGGCGTGACTCAGCCACCGATGGCGGTGGCTGAGGGGGTGGAAAAGAAGTCATTGGGTGATGTCGGCGCCGATCCATTTTTGCGAGAGTTTGCTCAAGGTGCCGTCCTGTTTCAACTGGGCGAAGACTTCACGCACCTTGCTGTCCCACTGGGTGTCGTCTTTTTCGATGGCCACCGAGTTCGGTTCGGAATAGAGCGGCTGGCCGGCCAGCTTGAAGCGCTTGTCTTCGGTCAGGCGCGGCTGGGCCGTCACCAGGTTGGTCAGCACCGCGTCCAGGCGCACCCCGGCGCCCAGGCCCAGGTCCTGGAACGCCACGTTGTCGGTGTCGTACGGGGCGACCTGCACGTCCTCGAACGGATAGCTCAGTTGGGTATCTTCGGCGCCTTCGATCACCAGGTTCTTGTTCAGGTAGCTTTCGTAGCTGGAGGCGCTGGTCAGGCCGACTTTCTTGCCGCTCAAGTCTTTGGCACCGTGGATACGGTCGTCCTTGGCGTTGACCACGATCACCGCGGGCGAAGCATAGTACTGCACCGGGAAGTCGAACACTTCGGCGCGGGCCTTGCTCGGTGTCATGGAGCAAATGCAGATGTCATAGCGCCCGCTCCAGTGACCGGCAGCGATCACGTCCCAGGACGGCGTCTCCAGGCGCAGCTTCACCCCCAGTTTCTGCGCCACGGCCTTGGCCACGTCGACGTCGAACCCGTCGAGCTGGTTCTGATCGTTGAGGAACGAGAAGGGCGGATAGCTTTCCATCAACACGCCGACCAGTTCTTTTTTCTGTTCGATGCGATCCAGTGTGGCACCGGCAAACGCTTGCGAAGAGGCGGCCAGCAGCGTCAGGCCCAGGGCCAGCAATGGTTGTCGTTTCATGTGAGGGGCCTGTTAGAAAAATAAGTTGTAGTTCTCTGAATGGTGCGTATTAAATAGTTATAAGAACAACTCCGGTAGTGAGTATTTTTCATAAGCTTATGAGTGAATCGTATATGGGCGCAGCAACGACAGTCATTCTCGATGGCGGCATGGGCCGCGAACTGCAACGCCGGGGCGCGCCGTTCCGCCAGCCCGAGTGGTCGGCCCTGGCCTTGAGCGAAGCGCCCCAGGCGGTAGAAGCCGTGCACGCGGCCTACATTGCCAGCGGCGCCAACGTGATCACCAGCAACAGCTATGCGGTGGTGCCGTTCCATATTGGCGAAGCGCGTTTCGCCGCCGAAGGCCAGGCCCTGGCCGCATTGGCTGGCGAGTTGGCGCAGCGGGCGGTGCAGGCCTCAGGCAAAGCGGTGCGCGTGGCCGGGTCGTTGCCGCCGCTGTTCGGTTCCTATCGGCCGGACCTGTTCGACGCTTCCCGCGCCAGTGAACTGTTGGCGCCCCTGGTAAACGGCTTGGCCCCCCATATCGACTTGTGGCTGGCCGAGACCCAAAGCTCCACGGTCGAAGCGCGGGCGATTCACGCCGGTTTGCCGAAGGACGGCAAGCCGTTCTGGCTGTCGTTCACCCTGAAAGACGAAGACACCGATGAAGTGCCGCGCCTGCGCTCCGGCGAACCGGTGGCAGAGGCCGCGGCGGTGGCGGCCGAACTGGGCGTCGAGGTGCTGCTGTTCAACTGCAGCCAGCCGGAAGTGATCGGCGCGGCGATTGACGCTGCCCGCGAAACCTTCGAGCGCCTGGGCGTGGCGATCCACATCGGCGCCTATGCCAACGCCTTTCCGCCGCAACCCAAAGAAGCGACCGCCAACGACGGTTTGGACCCGCTGCGCGAAGACCTCGATCCACCGGGTTACCTGCAATGGGCGGCGGACTGGCGCAAGCGCGGGGCCAGCCATTTGGGCGGCTGCTGCGGGATCGGGCCGGAGCATATTGCGGTATTGGCACAGCAACTGGGTTGAGTTGTCTGGCGATGTCGGCAGATGAATGAATCAATCGTCAAAACGATGCAAAGCTTGTGGGAGCAAAGCTTGCTCGCGAGAGGGATAAGTCAGTCGACACCTGTACTGGCTCATGCCCAGCAATCGCGAGCGAGCTTTGCTCCCACGGGTTTGTGGCTTAGCTGAGCGACATCCGCGATTACGTTTTTCGTTGAATGACGTAGCCAAGCCATACATATGTATGCCGTTTCGGGTCGAACGGCGCGATAGGGTCCGGATTCTTCAATCAGAACCGGACCATTCAGATGGCTACTTTCTCCAAAGGCGACCCGGCCAACGCCGTCGTCCCCCAGGGCGAACCGCTCAGTGCCCAGGCAAGGGTGCAACTCAGGCAACTGGAGTTGCTGGACAACAACCAGATTCAACTCACCCGGTTGTTTGCAGGCCTTCCCACGTTCGACGGGGTGCTTGGGAACCTGCTGGTCAGCCTGCTCAAGGCGAAGATTCCCGCCGACAGATTCCGCCCATCGCTGCTTGCGGATATCGATCCGGATAACTGCTACGTGAACCGCTTTACCACGGACCATTCCGGTGATCGCGCCCTGACGTCCTCGGAGCGTTTCACCGATGTCCTGCGCAACGGTTTGCTCAGCGACACGGCGCCTGATTTCACGAACGGTGGCGTCGGCTTCTTCACCCGTCCGGACTCGCTGGAGGAGGCCGACAGTGTATTCGCCCGGCAACCGGACGCGCAGATGCTACGGGCCTTGGAGTCGGTGTTCCACTTTCCCCGGCCCACCGCGAACGAACGGGTAATACGTCAGTTCCGTGACGAACTGGCGCGCTTTCGCCTGGGCAAGAACCGGGGCGACGCCAGCGAGGCGACCGCACCGTCCACGGCTGAAGCGGTCCTCGCCCAATTGCTTTCCCAACGATTCCTGCACCTGTTCAACTTGTATAAAGCGGATCGGGATCCTGCCGCTCCACTCACCCAAGCTGCGCGCATCCAGCAGGCCGATGACGATCGCCTGCTGGACCTCATCACCACCCATCCTTCCCAGGCTGACAGGAACCGGCTGCTACGGGCGCCCATTCCCCATGTCTATACCGTCCTGCTCGACCAGGGCACGGTTTCGCCGCAGAAATGGCCCGCGGCGATGGTGATCAAGTTCACCGATCGGCCCTCGTTGTTCCTGTATTCCCTGGAACGCGGGCTGCAGCGATTTCATTCTTTCCAGGACCTGGTCGACAACGTCCGTCCGCTCCATGACGGCCAGGAACGCTCGATCCGGGATATGTCCTCTGAACTGGCCGGGCATGTGTTCGAGGCGGCGGCAGCGGACTTACTGCAGCTGCAAAGTGCCGCCCTGGAGGCGGTGTTGACTGCACCGGACAACGCAACGGTGCCGGTGGATGTCTTTGCCCAGCGAACCGAAGCTGCCCTTGGCTTGCCTATGTTGTCCCTGACCGGGCCACTGGCGGCCCGCCAGGAAACCTTGGTGGACAATCGTCGCCCGGCTTTCTACAAAGCCGCGACGCGGGCCGAACAGGCCCGCTATCGCCAGCTCGAAGACCGGGTATTCCAGGCCGTCTATGCGCTGGGAAGCGGTGTCCCGACGCTGGTGCAGTTCACTCGCCAGAAGATCCGGCAATACCTTCAGCAAAGCATCCACCCGCGCATAGAGCCGGATCCGGACCGGACCATGGTCAAGCTGTTCTTCGGCGATCGGGCCAATCCGAGGCAGTCCCGGACCAGCAGCCTGACGCAGTTAATGCTCGATAATCTGCGTGCACCGCAGTACCCGAACGCAATGAGAGAAGTGCTGGCCGTTGATTTGGTCGACCGGCATGGTCAACGTGTCCGGCACCCGGCAAGCGGTTTCCTGATCACGGTGACCGGAAGCGAACTGGCCCGGATGGCGTCGAGCATCGATGCCGGTGGCCGCTATGAAATCCTGCTTCGCGAACAAATGAATACGCCGCACTACAAGGCGGCCTGGCAGGCGGCGTACCTGGCCAACCTCGAGTTCAAAGGTTACGCGGCCGGGCTCCGGGGCGACGATGTGTTCAAGGCGACTGTGATCAATCCCGACGCCAGCCCACCGAAGGCGCAAAAGCGGGTCGCGGGCTGGCTGGAGGCGCTGTTGCAATCGCCCACCGCCGCCAAGCGCGCATCGGTCGGCGGGCGCAGCGTGCGCGTCTACGGACTTCTCTTGGGCGGCACCGTCGGTTTGCAGCATGGCACGACGGGCAACGCGATCAGCATCGATGGCGTGCTGATTCTTTCAGACCAGCCGGGGCCGCAGATTACGGGAACTGTGGGCGTCTATTTCCCGGACAGCCCTCATGGCGATGACTTCCATGAGTTTTCGGACCTGAGCGACGGCGTCACGGGGTTGCTGCAACAAGAAGAATGGCGCACGTACTTCCGTTCGCGCATGTCCACCCTCGACCCGGAGGAGATCAAGCGTGCGCTGGGGCAATATCGCGGTCGCCCCCTGGTCCGTGGGTTCCTGATCAATGGCCATTTCCTCGAAGAATTTCACCGGGCCCACGTCAATTTCCACAGCGCCCATGCCGATCACCGCTCCAACAGCAACCGGGATATCAGCCACCAAACCGCCATGAGGCTGGCGATGATGGTGGTGGAGCTGGTCATGGACCTGGCAGGCCTGCTGCTTATCCCCGGTTTCCAGATGCTGACGCGTGCGGTCAAGACGGGTTTGCTGGTGCTCAAGACCGGTGCCGTGCCCACGCACCTGGACACGCTGATGTTCGTGCACGCGGTGGCGAACACCCGACGGTCGCCAGGCCTCGGCGGCGTGCCATTCAAGGTGCGAGGCCAGGGGACTTTCCTGCCGGCAGCGGCTCGGCAGAACTCGACTGAAGCGCTGCTCGGATTGCCCTTGGAGGACGCGTTGTATCGCCGTTATGCCGTGACGGATACCGCATTGCTCCGTGGGCTGTCAGCGGATGCCCGGGGCTTCTATCGCCCCGCCATCACCGATGTCGCCACGGGCCGCGTCACGCGCCAGGTGTATGTACGGCAACCCGATGGGACGGTGTTCCGGGTGCACGACCATACGTCGCTGAAGGCCACCGAGGCCACCATCGTCAACCCGGCCACGGGGTTGAGTATCCGCTCCAGTGGCGTGATGAGAAGCACGGTGGCCCGTGGGCCCGATGGCGAGTGGCGCGCCGTAGGGTATGGCCTGGGCGGAGGAGGCAAGCGGCCGTCGCAAGGCTCTCCCCAGCCGGGTCCTTCAGATCCCAAGCAATCGGCGCCATCGCTTCGCGCCGTTTCCGACCTGATCCGTACGCCGGGGGTATGGGACGTCCAGATCATGGAACTGGTGCCTTCGTTCATCACCCGCATTGCGAGTTGGCCGCGAAATCGCAGCTTGCTGATCATCGACCGACGCCATGGGCACCGTGATTGGACCGTGCGTTTCACCCCAGGGCAGTACGAAAGCAGCTACCCATCGGGCACGCATCCGCTCAGGTCAAGCACCGACGTGGTGTTGATACGCACGGGGGAAAACCATTACACATTGAGGCTGGCCGACGATACGGACGTCACGTTCGCGGCCGACGGCGATTGCTTCTTCAATGCCCTCGCGCGGGGCTTGAACGAGGGGCAGGCGCAGCCGTCGTTTTCGATGCAGGGACTGCGCAATGAAGCGGCCGCCTACATCGATCAGCACCCGGAGCTCAACAATTACCTGGTGACGCAGCCCACTGGGTTGCAGCAGGCGCTCGTCGATAATGCCCGTTCCTTGGAGAACCTGTTGGGCGAGGGAGCGGTATTCGACCTGAGCCAGATTGTCTACGGGACGCGCAACCCGCATAACCTGTTTCAACCGCTGCTGAGGCTCTTGCACCTGCATGCAGACGACATGGCGCGCAGGCTGCTGAACCATGCATCGGACGCCGCCTTGCCGCCGGAAATGCTGCGCCACATCGGCAGTTTCCTGTCCCCCCGGGCTCCAGGGCGACCGGTGCTGAGCAGCATTCCCTACTACACCCAGAACGATCAGTCCTTGCGGAGCTTTTTCGAGGACACGCTGCTGGCGCCTGTCGAGCCTACGGAAGTGGCAGAACTGCTCAACAATGAATTCCTCATGTTCTCCCAGGACGTGCTCCATATCATGCTCGAATACGGGGTCAAGGCCCGGGACCTGACCGATCACCACCCCAAGAACAGCATGGCGTACGTCCGCTACGACCAGGCCGTGCATGGTCATCTCAGCGAAGAACAGCTCGAAAACACGCTCAACGGTGCCTATCTGGTGGACAGCAGCGACTTGAAGAAGGTCGGGACAAGGTTCAAGGAGGAAACCGGCCGCAGCATGTTCGACGATGAAGATCTGTTGGCGCAATTCATCCAATACGATCGGGCCGAGGACCTGGTCGACCTGCTGACCGTCGCCCTCCAACGATTCCCTATCTTGTCGAGGCGGGCGACCATCCTGCTCAAGTCCCCCTTGATCGCTTCCAATCTGGGCGGGCTGTTCCCCTTGAACCTGCTTTCGCAATGGATACGCACCCCAGGCTTATCCGAGGCGCGGCTTGAACTCATTGCCCAATATCTCACGGGCCGTTATGACGAATTGGAGCTGTACGGCAGCGTCGATATCCGTTGGATGCAGCCGTTCGACGATTGGAATCTGCAAAACCTGTTCACGCATCGCAAGGCCCTGCTGGAGTTCTCCGGCTATATGCTGGAGGCCCGATACGTCAGGGACAGCGACTTGTCTGCTGTCGCCAGGTTGTTCAGTACGCCGGGCCAGCCGTTTTCCAATAGCCGGATCGCTGTCCTGTTCGACAGGCCGGACCTGTGGTGGTCCATTCTCGCCATGCGCGGGATCACGCGCGCAAGCGCCCGGAGCATTTGGCAGGATCTGATGGGGCCGCACTTCAGCAACGACAACATCCGGTTCGTGCTGGGCCGACCCGGTGCGCTCGACAGCGAGTCAACGTTCGCGAGCGCCTTGATCGACAGCCTGACCCAGGACGAGGCGCAGGCGCATCGGCTGATTCTGGATGCCTACAGCATGAGCGACAGGCAAGCCCAGTACTTCCTCTACAATTTCAATTTTTCAGGGGCGGACGCGGGGCACAGCCGGCTGAATTTCGCCAGTTATGTGAATGCCCATGGGGCCATACCGCAGTGGGCCTGGCCGTATGCCCGAAGAGGGGTGACGCCCGAGGTGCTCAAGCCGTTCCTGGCCACGAGGAAGCCGCCTGAGTCCTGATAGGCCGTTTTGAATGATCGCCACCGCGAACGGATGCGCGGTGGCGATCATTCATCAGGCTGAGCGACACTCTGTCAGGCTACGTACCTGGCCGCCCTCGCTTTGGTTCTCGTCGCTCAACCAGCGCTCGAACCCGGCGCCGATAGCGGGCCATTCCGAATCCAGCATCGAATACCACGCGGTGTCGCGGTTCTGGCCCTTGACCACCATGTGCTGGCGGAACACGCCTTCGAACGTGAACCCCAGCCGTTCGGCGGCGTATTTGGAGCGAGCGTTGCCGTTGTTGCACTTCCACTCCAGCCGGCGGTAACCCAGGGCGAAAGACTCCTTCGCCAACAGGTAGACCGCCTCGGTGCTTTTCGGCGAGCGCTGCATCGGTGCGCCGAAGGTCACGTGGCCGATCTCGATGCGACCCTGGGCCGGGACGATGGACATGAGGCTGAGAATGCCCTGCACCTCGCCGCTGGCGCGGTCGATCACGCTGAAGAAATACGGGTCGGTGTTGGCGGCGTGGTTGTTCAGCCAGGCATCGAACGCGCCGCGATCCTTGAACGGGCCATAGGGCAAGTAATCCCAGAGTTTCGGGTCGGCCCCGGGGCCTTCGAGGGCTTGCCACAAGCCGTCGGCATGCCGCGCCGGATCGAGTTTTTCCAGGCGGATAAAACGCCCTTCGAGCAACTGCGCAGACGGCGCCGGGACACCTTTCCAATCAGCGAGTGAAGACGACATGGGGTGCTCCTTAAAGGGCTTTGCGAAATTGAATGAAGCCTGGGTGCTCGGCGATGCGCTCGTACAGCTGGATCGCCGTAGCGTTGGTTTCGTGGGTCAACCAGTGCACCTTGCAGCAGCCATCGGCCTTGGCGGTGGCGTAGACGAACTCGATGAGCTGGCGACCCACACCGGTGCCACGGCTCTGTTCTGTCACCAGCAAATCTTGCAGGTAGCAGGAGTTCTCGATGCTCCAGTTCGAACGGTGATAGATAAAGTGCACCAGGCCCACCGCCGTGTCGCCCTTCCAGGCCAGGGCAGCATGGGTCGGTTCACGCTCATCGAGCAAACGCTGCCAGGTGCTTTGGCTGACCGCCTCTGGCAGTTCGGTGTTGTAGAAGCGCAGGTAGGCTTGCCACAACGGCAGCCAGGCGGCGTGATCGTCGGCGCTGACGCGGCGGATGTCGAGTTGGCTCATGTTCACTCCTTGGACGATGGTTCAGGCATCAGGTGGGCGAGGGCCCGGTCCAGCGGGTCGGGGCTGGCGGCAAGACCGCTGCGTACCCCGGCGACATCCGCGGGGCTGCGGTTCTGGCTGAGCTTGCGCTTGCCTTCCAGGCGCTGGACGGGCAGGGCGAAGCCGACGATGGCCTTGAGCATGCTGTCGATGTACTCCGGCGGTGCATCGTCGATTTTCCACGGCTGCTCGCGAGCGGTTTCGTGGCGGTCGGTGAGGGCGCCGACCAGGTTGCGCAGGCGCTGCGCGTCGCTGAACACCTCAGCGCTGCCGTAGGCGTGTACGGCCACGTAGTTCCAGGTCGGCACGACTTTGCCGTGTTCGGCCTTGCTCGGGTAGAAACCCGGGCTGACGTAGGCCTCGGCACCGGCGAATATCACCAGGGCCTCGGCACCGGCTTGCAAGTCGCGCCATTGTGGATTGGCCCGGGCCATATGCCCGTAAAGGGTGCCGTTCGGCCCCTGTTGCGTGTCCAGCAACAGCGGCAGATGGCTGGCCTGCACACCGTGTTCACCGTGGGTGACGAGCACGGCCAGGCGGCAATCGCCCATCATCTGGTGCAATTGGGGCAAGTCTTCGACGGCAAAGGCTTTGGGGTTGTACATGATGATTTTCCTTGGCGAATGGGAGCATCCTAGGCAGGCTATTGGTCTGTTGTAAGAGCCACTTCTAGCCAATTCGATAGGTCCATTCGCGAGGGCTGCCATGCACAACGTCGTGCCGCCACTGTCGTTCAACCCCGCTGGCATCGAGCTGGATCGCCGCCAGGGGCTCAGCCGCCAGCTTTACCAGGCGTTGCGCGCCCGGGTGCTGGACGGACGCCTGGCCAGCGGCACGCGCCTGCCGGCCAGCCGTGACCTGGCGGCGGCCTTGTCGATCTCGCGCAACAGCGTGGTGCGGGCCTACGATCAGCTCTACGCCGAGGGCTTCATCGAAGGGCGGGTAGGGGACGGTACTTATGTGGCGAAACTGTCCTCGACGACCTTGCCGCTGAAAAACATATCCACAAAAGTATCCACAGGGTTTTCAACAGGCTTACCCACAACCTTATCCACAGATTGGCTGGATTTGCCTGTGGTTTCATCCAGTAAAGTTATCCACAGCGATGGGTTGAATCGGGTCGAAAACCACCATTTACCCCTGCCGCCCAGTGGCCCGCCGCGAGCGTTCAGGGTCGGTGTGCCGGCTTTCGATCTGTTCCCTTTCGACGTCTGGGCCAAGCTGAACGCGGCTTTCTGGCGCAAGCCGGATCTGCAACAGCTGTGTTATGGCGACCCCCAAGGGGATGCGCGCTTGCGCGGGCTGATCGCCGCTTACTTGCGCAGCTCCCGGGGGCTGAACTGCACGGCTGAACAAATTGTGATCACCAGTGGTGCACAACAGGGCATCAGCCTTTGTGCACAGCTGCTGGTGGACCCGGGCGACGTCGTGGCGGTGGAAAATCCCGGTTATCGCGCGGCCGGGCATGCGTTCGCCGTCGCCGGTGCCGACGTCAGAGGCGTGCCGGTCGATGATGAGGGCCTGGACTGCACGGCGCTCGGTGGGCTGAGCCATTGCCGGCTGGCCTACGTCACCCCGTCCCATCAATACCCGACCGGGGTGGTCATGAGCCTGCCACGGCGCCTGGAACTACTGGCCTGGGCCGAGCGCAACGACGGCTGGATCGTCGAGGATGACTACGATGGCGAGTACCGCTACAGCGGCGCGCCCCTGGCGCCCTTGGCGGCATTGGATCGCCAGGGGAGGGTGCTCTACGTCGGTACGTTCGGCAAAGTGGCGTTCCCGGCCCTGCGCCTGGGCTACTTGGTGCTGCCGCCGGGCCTGGTCAACGCCTTCGCCCGGCGTCGCGCCGTGGACGTGCGCCATTCCGAAGTCAGCACCCAGGCGGTAATGGCCGAGTTCATGGCCGCCGGGCATTTCCAGCGCCACATCCGGCGCATGCGGCGGGCCGCGCTGGTCCGACGGGACGCGCTGCTGGCGGGTTGGCCCAAAGACATTCCAGGGGTTGGCACCTTGCCGACCGTCGTGGCCGGGCTGCATGTCACGGTGCCGGTGGACAGCCTCGCCCGGGAACGCGAACTGATTGCCCAGGCGACGGCGGCGGGGGTTGAAGTCAATGGCCTGAGCAGCTACTGGTTGCCCAGCACCACTACGGCTATCCACGGCGGGTTGGTGCTGGGATTCGCCGCGGTTCCGCCCGCAGCGATCGCGACCGCGTTGGCGAGCCTGGCCCAAGCCTGGAGGCCCTGACGCCCCGGTTCATGACCGTAATACGGTTCACTTAAGGCAATCGACAAACCCGTGGCGAGGGAGCTTGCTCCCGCTGGGCCGCGAAGCGGTCCCAAAACCTGCCAATGCGGAGTATCAGGCACACCGCACCCGCCGGTTTACGACTGCTTCGCAGCCGAGCGGGAGCAAGCTCCCTCGCCACAGCTCGATCATTCCTAAATGAATTGCATTGGGCTCATGAACGGGCTTTATGAAAGAACACTTCCTTGGCCTGGTCCACGGCAATTTCGCTGCGGTAATGGTCGACCAGTTGACGCTGGGTGAGGGACTGGGTGTCTTCGACATCGACGGCTTCCTGGCTGGCTTGCTCGATGGTTTTCAAGCGTGCAGAAAGAAATGCGTAGGCGGGGACCCAGCTTTTCGAGTAACGGAAATCCGCGAACCAGAGGGTTTTATTGGTCTTCACATCCTTGATCTCGTATCGGTCGAGATAGCCGTGGGGTGGGGTCTTGATGCGTTGACGGCTCTTTTGTTTGGTGATGGAAATCTGGTTGCGGCTCTTGAGCCACAGGATGCTGCTCATGGTCGGCGGGCGTTGCTTGATGAGATTCAAGACCGTGTCGAAGCCCAGGATGTAAAGGGCGCTCGATTCCCTTTCGAGTTGCGCGCGCAAGGTTTCCGCCGCGCGTCGTTGCTCTGCCGGCAGTTCGAACGTTTCGTTGGAGGCCACGCCTTGCGCCTGGTCGAGCGCTTTTTTGATTGCCGCGCTGATTTTCTCCATCCTGCCGGCGTGGGCGTTGAGGATCATCCCGAGCCCGGTGGGCGTTTGGGTGGGGGTCTTTGCGGTTTCTGCGATCTGCGCCTTGAACGCCGCCAGGCCGTTGATCAGGTCATTGCCCTTGGCGACGCTGATGTTCAACGCCGGCACAGCGGCCGGTGCCGCATCGGGCTTCAGGTGGGGAATCCATTCGCCGGTTTCCTTGCGGTGGAACGTGACGATGATCTCCCCCGAGAAAGGTTTTTTCACATCGACCCAGTCCGTTTCCTCCATGAGCTTGGACAAGCGCGGCTCGCCACTGACCAGGCCCCAGAAGCGCGCGCGGATGAATTTTTTCCGAGGCCTGGGCCGTTGTTCGTAAGGCGCCCCCGAGCTTCGCTGATTCTTTCTTTCATCCAAGGCGGCCCCCAGGTGACGCAGCGTCCATTGCTCCAGCGTGGCGATCCCCGAGCGCAGTCGCGCCAGTTGTAGCGGCTGCACGCTGCCCTTGTATTCGTTACCCAGGTATTGGAGGTGCTCGCCGATGGCGGCGAACTGTTCGGCCAGGCTGCCGAATGCGTCGATTCGCTCGTCCAGCCGGATCACGCTTCGCTCATCGATCGCGTCACGCAGGCTCTGGAACGCCACCGTGGCGTTATCGACGACCTGGTTGAGCGCCTCCCAGCCTTCGGGCATCGACTCGACGCTTTCCAGCGACAGACAGAGATGGCGATACATATCCAGCTTGATCATACGAAGGTCGGCGCCCGTGTAGAGCGGCATCTTCTTGCGGTGTCGATGGACAAATTCGAAGCCTTCGTAGCCCACAGTCTTCAGCTCGGTGAAGCGCGTTTCCATGTAGTCCAGGCGTTCGATCATGTCGTCGCCGACGCTGATCATGCTCTCGGCGGCGTCGATGTGCTGTTGCTCCAGCACCTCGACCCCGGAGGTGATCATGCCCTTGGCCTTGGTCAAGGCCGGTATGAATCGTTCCTGGAGCGCCTCCATTTCGGCGAAGGTGAAATCGATCTGCGCGTTCAGGTAGCCGAGCCGGGTGCGAGCGTAGTCGGGCCTTGACTGGAAGAGCGGCCATTCCATCAGTGTCCGCAACGCTTTCTCGTAGTTTTCCCGCTGTGTTTTCAGCAGGTCGACATATTCGTCGCGCTTTATTTCCTTGGCCGGCCCCGCAGCCTCGTTCATTTCCTTGGCTTGCATGGTCAGCAGTTTCTGGTTCTGCGGCTTCTTTTCTTCGAACCGGTTCAAGGAGGCCAGCAGCTCGGTCCGGCGTCGCTGCGCGTCGGCGATGACTTTTTGCCGGACGCCTTTGGAGCCGCTGCCGCGTAATCGCAGGCGCGTATCGATATGCCATGTGCCGTGGGTATCATTGATCAAGGGCGGCCCCTCGCGGGTGGGATCTTTCCCGTCGACGATAGAGACCGATTCGCCTTGGACTTTCACTTTGAACCAGCTCCCCGCCATTTTTGCGTACCAGTTCCCGCTTCGTTCGTAGAGCCCTTTCAGTGCGCCTTCGGCCTGGAGCTGCCCGGGCTCTGCGGGCTCGTCGATGCTCAAGGCGCCCAGGAGCCGAGTGCTTTCCCTCGAGCGTCCCATCAAGGCGCCACTGGAACGGATGGTCTCGTAGTGTTCGGTCGGCAGCGCCGAGCTCGACAACGGTTCGAGCTGTTCTATCACCAGTTGATGTTCGGGTTTTGGCAGGCTCTCGAGTTCGCGCACCTCCTTCGATGGCTGTGCCCGATCCGAATTCCTGGCGGCCCTGGCGCGGTCGATGGCGTGGGTGATGATCGCCAGTGCGATGTTCAGCAGCAGATCGGCGAACGCCTCCCACTTGGCCGGGCGATTGGCTTCGTCGTTGCGCTGCGTCAGCTTGTCGATGTCGTCCATGATCTGCCAGAGCCAGGCCGCAGTGCCGACGGTGGTCCCCAGGTAAGGCAAGACCAGGTTGAAAATCAGCCAGCCTGTCCGCTTGAAGGTCTCCCAGCGATTTTCACGGTTGGACACCGCTTGCCGATCGGCCAGCTCCACCAGGGCATCGGCGTTGGCCTTGAACAACAGCGGCAGGAAATCCGCCCCGAGGGTCTTGTCGGTCAACCTGACGGGGCCGCTATTGGCCAATGACGTCAACGGGGCGGCCACGAACGCCACGATGCTCCAAGGGGAGGGCAGCAAGTCGGGAAAGACGAACCGGCCGTAATCGTCGCGCACCCCATCGGGCAACCACGCCAGCACCGATTGACGCAAAGAAGGGGTTTGCCTGATCGCGTACAACAGGTTGCTGAACGACGGGTACTGGCTCAACTGCGGCTCCATCATGGGGCGGTATAGCAAGCAGGGCCCGGCGCTCGAGTCCTCGGGGCCGATGATGAACATATTGGTCACGACATCCTCCGCGTCGCCCAGTTGCAGCTCGGGCACGAAGGCCAGCCTGCGCAGGACGATGGTTTTTCCGTCCACCTTGCGGTTGGCTTCTTCGGGCTGCATCAGTGCGGCGACGTAGCGGTAGCCCCGATCGTCCAGGTGACCCAGGCCACGGATCTTGCATTCCAGCGCGAGCATCGGGAGCTGGATGCGTAATTGGGAGGTGTAGAGCTTTTCGCGGCGCCTCGACTCTGCCGGATCGTCGAGCAGCTTTTGCTTGATCAGTTCGGGGTAGACACGGCCGATGTCGACCTGGGTGATGAGGCTCTCGACGTACTCGACGGTCATCCAGTCGGGCAACTCGGTGTCGTCCACGAACTTGACGATCTTGTCGCCAAGGGGGAGTGCGATGAGGTTTTGCAAGGCGAGCTCGACAAGGCTGAACCGGGTGGTCTCGATCTTGCCGGGCACCACGAAGGTGCCCCAGACCACGGGGCTGCGCACCTCGATCTCGATGGCCTCCAGGTCGAGCTTCGAGGCGTCGGCATGCTTCGAGACCATCCGCTTCCTCAGCAGGCCGAGCGCATATTCCTTGAGGGGAGGAATCTCATCCAGGTAGGTTTTGCCGGCATGGACCTGATTCAATATCGACAGGCGCTTCATGTGCTGGGCGAACAGGATCTGGTCGGTCGGCGAGGCCCCCAACAACCAATCGGGCATTTGTTTCTGGAACAAGGCCACGAGCGCATCGTCGTCCGTTTCTTCGTTGGCCGCGGGCGATGTGTTTTCGTAGATCGCCCATGTTTGCGGAAAGGTCCCGAGTATCCTGACTTGCTCGGCGATGATCCCGCAGGCCTTGTGATCGAAAATATTGCCGTCGGGCTCGTACAGCCGCCATTGGAGTTTCCGGTAGCTGCCCGGAACGAAGTGGGACGGCAAGGACTCCCCAAAGGCTTGCCGCGAATCGAACTTCTCGTAGCCGTTGTTGAGCGAGTAGGCCAGGATGACTTCCTTTTTATCGACCGTACCGATCAGCACCACGAGCGAGGTGTCACCCAGGCGTCTGACCTCAGGGCCATCGACGTTATCGATGTCGATCAGGTACGCGTGGCTGTCATAAGGGTCGTGGTCCTTACGGTCCTTGCGGTCGGGGGAATGAAACAATTGCCGGGCCATGGCGCATTCAGTGGCCGTCCAGCCCTTGATGCGCCCGACATCCCAGGCCTTGCGCAAAGTATTGGAGAGTTCATGCCAGAGTGGGCCGGACTCGCTCTGCGGCGCATTCCAATACACCAGTTGCTGCTCCTGACAGGCCGTCAGCATGGCCGGTACCAGTTCGTTGAGCAGGCGCCCGATCTGGTCGATGCGCACCGGCAAATGCACTTCAGGCTCGGTGAGCGGCAATTGGGTGAGGAAGTGCAAGCCTTCGATCAGCAGCACCGGGTCGCTTTTTTCATTCACCAGCCCGGCCAGCATCTCGCTGAGGGTTTCGTAGCGGGTCGGGCGCCGCACGATTTCGTCATCGACAATGTCCCAGGACGGCTCGCCGACCAAGGTATTGTGCGGATCGAGGTTGAGCATGGGGTAGAGCTTCTTGAGGCCATCGCTCAGGAGCACGGCCGCGACCTCTGGATAGGTGGGCCCTGCGAGCAACTGGTTGTACACCGCTTCCTTGGGGTCGGCTTTGGGCCTGGTGTTAGACGTAGATGTCATCTGAGTCTCCCTGTCTTGTGATCCATGGCGTTCCCGGAGCGAAACGCTCGGGGTTTTCCATGCTAGGGCGGCTCAAAACGGGGAAGGTGGTAACTATGTATGGGACGTGGATAACGCCTGTGGGAGCGAGCTTGCTCGCGAAAGCGGTGTATCAGGCGCCGGTGATGTTGAATGTGCCGGCGTCTTCGCGAGCAAGCTCGCTCCCACAGGTTTTCTGTTTAGCTTGATGAACTCACTGACCGGACTTGATCCGCGTCCAGGCCCGCGTCCGCGCCCGTTCGGCATCCCGTGGCAACGGTTGCAAGGTGTAGAGCGTGGTCATGGCCGCTTCGGTCGGGTACAGGTTAGGGTTGTTGCGGATCGCCGGGTCGACCATGTCGGTCGCGTCCTTGTTCGGGTTCGGATAGCCGACAAAATCACTGACCGGCGCGATCACCTGCGGTTGCAGCAAATAGTTGATGAAGGCGTAGGCGTCCCCTGGGTTGGCGGCGCCTTTGGGAATGGCGAGCATGTCGAACCAGATCGGCGCGCCTTCCTTGGGCAGGCGCATGTCCACCGTCACGCCGTTCTTGGCCTCCTTGGCGCGGTTGGCCGCCTGGGAAAAGCTGCCGGAGTAACCCACCGCCACGCAAATGTCGCCGTTGGCGATGTCGGCCATGTACTTGGACGAGTGGAAATAGGTGATGTGGGGGCGAATCTTCATCATCAGCGCTTCGGCCTTGGCGTAGTCCGCCGGCTTCTTGCTGTTGGGGTCCAGGCCCAGGTGCTGCAAGGCCAGGGGCAGGATCTCCGACGGCGAATCCAGCAGCGCCACGCCGCACTGCTTGAGCTTGCTGATGTTCTCTTCCTTGAAGATCAGGTCCCAACTGTCCACCGGCGCGTTGTCGCCCAGGGCGGCCTTGACCTTGTCCGGGTTGAAGCCGATCAGGATGGTGCCGTACATGTAGGGCACGGCGAACTTGTTGCCCGGGTCGTTGGCTTCGATCAGCTTCATCAGCTTGGGATCGAGGTGGTTCCAGTTCGGCAGCTTGCTGCGGTCCAAGGGCTGGAATACCCCGGCTTCGATCTGCTTGGCGAGGAACACGTTGGACGGCACCACCACGTCATAGCCGGAGTTACCCGTCAGCAACTTGGCCTCCAGGGCCTCGTTGGTGTCGAAGATGTCGTAGACCAGCTTGACCTGGCTGTTCTGCGCCTTGAAATCGTCCAAGGCCTTGGGCGTGATGTAGTCGAACCAGTTGTAGACGCGCAAGGTGCGCTCCTCGGCCTGGACAGCGCCGCAAAGCAGCGCGGCGCACACGGCTGGGGCCATAAAACGCTTGAGTCTATTCATGCTGTGATTCCTCATGGGGCGCTTTGGAAACCTTCAAGAACGTTCACGGCATTGATGCCGATTTCTGCCACCGCGTAGCCGCCTTCCATCACGAACAGCGTCGGCTTGCCGAGCGCCGCGATGCGCTTGCCCATCGCCAGGTAATCCGGGCTGTCGAGCTTGAATTGCGAGATGGGGTCGTCCTTGAACGTGTCGACACCCAGGGACACGACGATGACATCGGCGTCGTAACCCCGGATTTGCCCGCAGGCCTGCTCCAGCGCCGCGCTCCAGGTATCCCAGCCGGAGCCGGCCGGCAAAGGGTAGTTGAAATTGAAGCCCTCGCCGTCGCCCTCGCCCTGCTCGTCGGCATACCCCAAAAAGAACGGAAACTCCGCCTCGGGGTGACCGTGGATCGAGGCGAACAACACGTCGCTGCGCTCATAGAAAATCGATTGGGTGCCGTTGCCGTGGTGGTAATCCACATCCAGGATCGCGACCTTCCGATGGCCCTGGTCGAGAAAGGCCTGGGCCGCGATGGCCGCGTTGTTGAGGTAGCAATAACCGCCCATCAAATCGCCGGCGGCGTGGTGCCCCGGTGGGCGGCACAACGCAAAGGCACTGCGCGCGCCGCGCTGGATGTCCGCCTGAGCGGTGAGGGCCACTTGCGCGGCGCTGTAGGCCGCCTGCCAAGTACCGGCGGTAATCGGCGCGCCGCCGTCGAAACTGTAATAACCCAACTGGCCGTGCAGGCTCGTGGGGATGACCGAGCGCAGGGTTCGCGCCGGCCAGGTGAAGGGCAACAAATCACCGTCGCGGTTGTACTTGGCCCAGCGGTCCCAGGCGCCTTTGAAAAACTCCAGGTACGCCGCACTGTGGATGCGCTGGATCGGCCCCAGGCCAAAATCCTGCGGCGCCTCCACCGGCCCCAGCCCCCGCGCCTTGACCCGCTCCAACACATGATCGGCCCGGGACGGCATCTCGAAGCAAGGCATCAATTGCCCATCCATTAACTCGCAACGCCCGTGGTGCAGGTGGTGATCGTCTGAGTAGATCGTCAGCATTTTTTTGTTCTCCGCAAGGCTGGTCGGTTTGAACACAGTCTTGCGGCGTGGGGCGTTTCAGAGAACGGCAGGAGAGGCCAAAAGGGGATCGAAATGGCCAAAAGGTTTGACCGTAAATCGCCCCTTGTTGGCGCGGGTGTGCGCGGGGTTGGGGCAGAAGGGGGCTAATCAGACTAGAGATTGTGGGTATAGCCGCATTTCTTTTTTGATTTGGAGTAGTAAGCCAGGTCGATTTTAAAAAGAGCGCGGACGTGGGTGAGCTGTGCTTTGAGATGAGATCGAGTCATGCGATCAGTATTTTCTGAAAACATAAGGTGGTAAATGGCAGGCCAAGTGACAGCTGCGTCCGAAAAATAGATGTCCTCACGAGGGCCCACGACTGAGATGCACTTTGTAGTAGAGAAAAGTGCAGATAAAAACTTGTCATGGATCATGGAGCAAGCGGATAGGAACAGGCGACGTTTTTTCAGGTGAGGTTCTAGTATTTTTGCAAGATCCGTATAGCCGATCTCATTCTGATTGGTCGTGAACAATCCATCTTCGTTCCCATGAGCAGAGATGTGCAGGTACCGATATCCCGACTTCCCGAATTCTGTAACGGCTTCGATGAACTGATGTCGTGTCCTGACATAACGGTAGATGGGTTTTTTTTCGTGTAGCCTTAAGACTGAAGAAATAACACCCCCTTCAAAGCGGCCATTGCCCTCATCGTCAGGATTAAGTGTTTCAATAATGAAAACGTCAGGGGTCGAGGCCATTTAGAGGTGCTCAAGTGGTTTTGCTTGTAATGGATAACACTTTTGATCACGCAAGATCTCGTGATTCAGCTCTGTTGAAAATAGAAAACACCGTTGGTCTTGAATTTGTCGGCGTACCAAGCAACGCCAAGAATATGCTTCATTGCTTCCTTTTCTCCGGAAGGAACATCGTCCCGGTTTTTTAGGAATTCTTCAAATTTTACATTGTGGTTGGGAAATATTTTATTTAGCTCATTTAGTTTTTTTCGTCCACTTTCTATGGTTATGGACTTGCTTTTCTTTGAAAACCTATTGGGGTACAACAGATTGAAAGAGGACGAAAGGCGCCAGTGATTGGATACCCTGAGGTCATTGAAGTAGTTGAAATGCCGGTTGTAGATATTGGTGAGCAAGACAAAATCCACAAGATCGAATCGCTCATGCTCAATTGGACTGTCTTCGGTAAAAAAACCACCCTCACCAAACAGGTAGCCACGCCACAGTTGCATGTCAATCTCTTTGTGACAGCACACAATTAATATGTTGGTGTCTTCGACTCTGCATTGCTTGACTTTTGCTTGGGTGGATTCCAGAAAATCCTTCATTACGTTATCTAGATTTTTCCCTTCTTTCACTGTCTTGCCTTGAGGCATCAAGCGCTCACGCGCTTCTCTAAGCGCCTGCTCGCGGAGTGCGTTGTGGGGCATTCTGTTTGAAAAGGTAAGCGTCACTTCGTCAGGGGGGCGTACTTCATCTTTGTAAGAGGCACATTTTACTTCGAGATTATATTTTTCCCCTTTTACAGTTACGCTGAAGTCAACATCTTTAGGCGACGTGACTTTATCTTCGTAGACGAATGCCGCATTGGGGTAGTCGATAAAATCACTCATGGCTGTTAGCTCGCAAGCAGCCTGTATATATTGACTTTCGTTAAAAACCCCGGCGCGAACTTGCAATTTATCTCGGATGAGACGCTTGACTGGTTTCTCGCCTATCTTAGCTTGAAGCGAGTTGAGGATTTTATTCAGCGCGTGTAGGTACTCGTCGTAATGAATGCTGGTTTTTACAAGGTAGTGCTGGTTGTCAGTAATTTCACTCAGGTGATCGAGGAGCATGCGTCATATTTCCTTGTTCATTTGTTAGCTGAACGAATGCGCGGGTTAACGGGGGAAGCCCCCTGGGCATTGGCTATTCAGGTTTGATAGCGGGAAGCGAAATGGCTGCACGTATTGCGTTCAAGGACGCGTAGAAATCCTCAGTGTTGCCGAACGCCCCTCTGTAGATCTTGTGAACGAGAGCCTCATCTTGCTTGGCGATCTCAATGAACACGGCAAACGTCAAAGAGATGCCCCGTGGCAGCCGGAAGTAACCTTTGTCTATAAGTTGCTTGGCACGCAGTTCAAGCAATGGGAGGTTCGCCTTGAACATAGCATCCACCTTATCGATGCTGTCCAGTTTGAGTTCGCCGCTGAGGTAGCGGTCGTACCGAATGGTGTGGTCGCTTTCATACCATTCCGAAAGAATCTCGATGCCGAACTTTTTCGCCAGCTCGGCATCCATCGCCGAAACCAGCAGATTCGACCGGGCGTAGGTGGAGATGTAGGCGTAGAACTCCCGCTCCAAGGTCTCCAGGATCAAGGCGTTTTTCGATTTGCCAAGGGTATTGGCGACAGCGGCAATGGTCCTGTCCAGGCTGCTGCTCAAATTACGCAGCGTGTAGGAGACCGTTTCGGCCTTTTCAACATCGTTCATAGGGAATGACTCTGGAAAAGCTCCTCCGAAGTAGAAGAGATGGACCATCGTCTACCTTAAAAACCATTTAGTCAATTGTGGTTCATAATATGAATTATGGTTATTTTATTGCGATGTGATTGTTGATGGGTCCAAGACGTGTCTTGACTGGGCACCCACCACCAATCCTCTGTGGGAGCGAGCTTGCTCGCGATGACAGCCTTTCACTCCTCGCAGATGTATCAGCCGCCACCCATCTCCTGTGGCGAGTGAACTTGCTCCCGCTCGACGGCGCAGCCGTCGTATGGGTGGTGGCGTCGATAAATGATGGAATCGAGATCCAGCGTATACGGTTCACCAATGGCGTACCGGAGAGCACCACGGATCAATTCGCTGTCATAAGTGTACTGCGCCCACCATGTGACAGACCCACACATGCTGTGGTGCACACAGCCCTCTTGCACGATAGCGTCTTTGCTTGAGTTTGATGCTGGCCTTCGATTAGATACGAGGCGTAAACGTTGTGACATGAATAGCGCCATCAAACACAGGGAAGAGCACTAAATGGCAAGAATAGAACCCGTTTTCGGCAGCATCAGCGGCGAAATCGAAAACCCATACCAACCGGGCGACGCCCAACTGATTGACGACGAGGTTGTCACGTTTTCAAAACCCAGGATTTTAGATTTTTCCGGGCGTATTTCTCTGGCGCGCTTCTGGCTGATTCATGTGCCCTTGGCGGTGGTTCTTCCGTGCATTTTGCTGGCGTTCTTTATGGTGGGGTTGCGCCATGAACTGGTGGTTTTGCTGATAGTCGGTGTCACCGTTGTCGTTCCTGCCATCCTGCTCGACGTGTCTCTACTGGTACGCAGGGCACGTGATCTAGGCTGGAGTCCGATATGGGGAATTCTCTGCTTGGTCCCTGTTATCGGCTTTGTGATAACGCTTCCGCTCATCATGCTTCCGGGGCGTAAAGCGATGAATAAATACGGCCCGCCCAATCCACCTCTCTCGACGTTGGTAACGCTACTTACCGGGCTGTTGGTGGTGCTTGTGCTTGTAACTACAACCGCGCTAGTTGTGTATTTTCCCCAATACCACCCACAGGCACTCTACGAGTGGTTCATTAATGCATTGGCTCAGGCATAACCTTATGCGTACGCGAAGTCCGTGCTTCGCCTCATTGCGCGGCGCCAAGTGCTCAGGTGCCTTTGTAGAGAGCGCTGCGCGCACCACGCGATAGCCCTGCGTACGCCGCGGTGATGTCCATTGGAAAAAGAGAACAGATTTATTTCTCTGCTCGAAACGTCCGCTCTTGGCCGATACCTGCCGCACAGGAACGGCTGTGTTTGACCGGACGTGGGCGGTCGTCAGTCAGCTCGTTGGAGCGGTGTGGTTACGAAGGTTTTTGATCAGAAAGCCCCGCAGACTATCAACTGCCCTGGACCCCTGCGACGCTTTGCTCCGGTAAACCGCAACATCCATTGGTTCCAGCGGACCGAGATTATGTTCTGGCCCCAGGATTTGAAGATGCATAGGTACTGTGCACTTGGTCAGCACAGCAACAGCAATCCCGCTTTCGACCGCAGCAATCTGACCGGCCAGACTCGAGCTGTTGTAGACCACCTTGAATCGCCGACCCTGTTTGTTGAGTGCTTCAACGGCACTGCGCCGTGCCAGGCTAGCGGAATCATAGACGGCAATAGGAAGTGGATCTCTGCGCCACAACTCAAATGGCGCCGCGCCAACCCAGACCATCGTTTCCTGAAAAATGAATGCACCCCGTCTTGAATCATCACGCGAAACCAAGGCCAGATCGAGTTCTCCACTGTTGATGCGAGGAATGAGGGCGGTCGACTGCTCGCATGTCAGTTCAATGTCGACGCCACTATGCCGAGGAGCGAAGCGTTTCAAGACAGGTGTGAGGTAATGCGCGGCGTAATCCTCCGCGACGCCCAGCCGAATCAGCCCGGTCAAATGATCGTCCCGAAAGGCCGCCTGTGTTTCTGCATGCAACGCAAGCATGCGTCGGGCGTAGCCCAAGAGCAGTTGGCCGTCTTCGGTCAACTGAAGGTGTCTAGGCCCTCTGATGAGTACCTGCTTCCCCAGGGCAGCTTCAAGCTTCTTGAGCTGCATGCTGACCGCAGACTGAGATCGATGGACTTCGCTGGCAGCACTCGACAGTGATCCGGAATCCACCGCTGCAACGAAGCACTTGAGCCAGTCGATCTGCAAATCCCCAAGGGCCATCTCACTTCCTCTATTCGATATTCGAATGGTTGATTGCCAGAATATGCGCTTTCCGTCCAGTTGCAGCTGCTCCATGCTTTGTATGCCGCACTGTCGACTTCAATCTGGAGAAACCATGCAAATCGATACTTGGTTGCTGTATCTACTCACCTGCGCTGGCATTGCGGTAGTTCCCGGCCCCAACGCCTTGCTCGTACTGACCCATGGAGCGCTTCATGGCAACCGGAAGACGCTGTTTACCATCAGCGGAGGAGTGATCGGTTTTGTCGGGATGATTGCACTTTGCGTTCTGGGGCTGGGCGCTCTGCTAATGACGTCTCTCGTCTGGCTTACTGCTCTGAAAATCGTTGGCGGACTGTATTTGATTTGGCTGGGTATCAATCTTTGGCGATCAGAGCCGGTAGCGCTCTCTTTGGAAGCGATTCCCAAATTGAGCGATTGGTCTCTGTTTCGCCAAGGATTGCTGTCTGCCATCTCAAATCCCAAAGCGCTATTGCTCTTCACAGCGTTCATCACGCCCTTCATCGATCCGCATAAAAACTTAGTGCTGCAGGCAACGGTCATGGCATTGACCTATGCCGTCGTGGAGTTTGCAGTTGAATGGTTAGTTGCCAGTGCAGCCCACCGGGTGCGCCCTTGGATGGCGCGGGCTGGGCGGCGCTTCAATCGAGTGTGTGGTGGGTTTTTCATGGCCTTTGGCGCTCTGCTGCCTATCCGATAGGCATTCATTCAGGTCGCAGAGAAGGCACGTGATCTCATATGGCCGGTTGCAGTCCGCGGCTAGAGGGAGATTCATCATGGGGAGAATGAAACAGACGTTATGTCAGTCGGGATGTCGCTAAGGTGATTTGAGGTTCATTCGACCGCATCGTCGATGCCTTTCACGATTCCTGTAGTCCACAGGCGTCCAGCCGCGTATCCGTGGCAAATCCTTAATTCTCTGCCCTTGGTCAGGATTTTCTTAAGTGGGCCAAGAAAATCTTCAGTTGAGGCGGTTTTTCTGATTTTTTCTTAACTCGCAGCACACCTGAAAAATAGTAAAGCAGAGTTCCACCGAACAGACGCCCTCCACCAATTCTCTGTGGGAGCGAGCCTGCTCGCGAAGGCGGCAGCGGGTTACATGCATGCTTTTGAGGTGTAGGCGATCCGTAACGAGGGAGCAAGCTCCCTCGCCACGGGATTGATGCTGTAGCGACTAGCGTGGGTCGACGTTATCCAGCACTCGGTTTGCCAGCAATGAACTCAGTTCAATCAGTTGCTGGATGCCGAGGGCGATGTGGCGGCGGGGGCCTTCCAGGTCGAAAGCCAGGTTGCTGATCATCGCGTCGGCGGATGCCAGGTTTTCGCTGAGGTTGGCGAGTAGGCATTCGTTGTCGGCATTTTTTGCCACGGTGAAGAGCTGGTCCGGTTTGGATGCATCTTCGGACTTTTCCGGTTTCGGTAGCAGGTAGTAATCCAAGGCGCGCTTTTCTGCTTCGTTTTGTTTCTTCGTTTTGGATTGGGTGGACGCAGAGGTGCGATCTGCTTCGGGGGGATTTGGTGTGATTTTGAACATGGTGGAGCTCCTTTCGTAAGAGGAACCATCACCGTCTGCCGCCAAGCAGATGGGGTGACGGATTACACAAGGTTGGCGGACCGGAACGAAAGGAACCCGGCATCCCCGAAGGGATCCTTGCGCAACCCGCCATAACGTAGGAGTGCCAATGCCAGAGGCATCGCAATCCTATTGAGAGGGGCTGTTGCGCCTTTCGTGTAACGGGCCGCCAAGCCCGACCACTGATGGGCAGTGGCAGGGAAACGATAGAACCCGGGGGCAAGGCGCACAAGCGGGCGGATTCTGGCGTAGTTGTAGGCAATGGCGCAAGGATTCGTAGCTTGGCGGAAGCGTTGCGGAGGGAGAATAAACAAGCCTTCGTAATGCCCAAGATTCGGGGCGAAGGAGTTCGTTCCCGCTCGCTGGTGCAGCGGTTTTTCTGTAGGAATGCTCCGGTTTTTTTGGGGCTGCTGCGCAGCCCAGCGGGGATAAATCCCCTCGCCACAGAATGCGCGTTTACCGCTACCGCCTTGTGGAAGCGAGCTTGCTCGCGATGGCGGCAGCACAGCGGTCATGCCAGAGTGCAGTCTCAAGGTGTTTGAACAACCTGAAGTCAGGCCATTTGAGCTTCAATTTCTGCGAGCAAGCCTTGAATTAAGCCTGCCGCATAACGCTGTGCGCTAATGAGGTCGTCTTCATCTTCGCCGCCATGAAACCGTGCGTATGCGACTGCCCCCACCTTTTCAAAACCTTCGCTGAAATGATCATCGCCAAAGCGCCGGGCCAATGCAGCCAACCCATCGCTTACGGCCTCTCCATGCCGCCCCGTGCGAATTCGCTCGACAAAAAGCCTGGCAACATTTTCAAGTGAGCCTGAGTACCGAACTACATGGATGAGATCCGCTGCATCCTTGTTCTCTTGCCGCTGGTCAAGGGCAAGCGCTTTCAGAATCACGAATGCAGGCACGTCTGCAAAACGTATGATATCGACCGACATTCCTCCACTGTCGAGCAGTTGAGCACCGACCTCTTTTTCTTGATACCAGTCGTGCACGATTCTGGCGTGTTTAATGGTGAGTGCTGAGACCTGCTCACCGCTGACGCTTACGGCCTTTCCAGGTTGCTCGTCACCGGCATCACGCAGTAGCTCTACGACGACCTCAATATGCTCATCAACTTGTCTGCGCCATCTCCAAGACGTTGGTTTTCCATTCTCGACCCAACGTACAAATCCTCGCGCCTTCAACTGATCGGCAAGGCTAACGTATTCGTCGCCGGTCGCTAGGACTTCCAGGTTCAGCACAATGTCTACATCAGACGTACCCGCATGCGTTGGCACCTCTGGTGGCGCCTCTGGAGTCAGGTAGCGAGGCACTAGGCCGCCGACTAAACGCAATGTGTCCTTCAAATTACCAAACGCACTGAGTAGCGTAAGCAAGGTCCTCTCACAGGCGTGCGTCACATCAGCGTCGTACCCCGCAGCCGTGCGGGGTTTCAATTCCTTGCCCATTCAATCTCCAAAAAATTCCTGATGTGCTCAGCCAGCTCTTTGTTTCGCCCTCTACCATCAAGGAGATCAAGATACAGAATGTATGGGCTTGCAAAATATGCAGGGTATTCAGGGTGCGGCTGCCTGAACAGCAAGCTAGCGCCTTCACGCTCAGTGATGGTTACGTTCGACCCTTTTTTTGCGGGCTTGAGCCCGAGCATATCCGCCATGTCCTGCGTATACCCCTTAGGAACAATCAGGTCGACGGTGTCTGTGCTTGTGAGCAAGGGGGCGAATACGTTTCCAGCAGCGGTCCCTGTGAATGCCCATGGATAATCGACCTGCTTTTCGGCAACCGTTTCTGCAACCCGGGCAAGTAGGTGCTTTGAGCTTTCCACAAACGTATACCAAGTGGATGAGTTCTCACGTGCTCGCGCCTGCCATTGCTCGGCCCACGCGTCGAGTAAGGCTCCAGGGTTGACCAACCGTCTCCGGCGGGTCGGCCCTCCACCTACAGACTCGCACCATTCGCGCTGCGTTAGCTCTTGAAGCACCAGTGAGCAGGTGTACTGAGAGGTTTCTGCCAAATTCGATAGCTCGGTTCCCGTCAGCCATTCATGACTGTGCATTAGCAGCGAATGAATGACGTTTTCGCGAGCACCTGTAAAAAGCTGTATCGCTCGCCTTGAGGTGTTGGGTTTTGATGGCCGCTGTATATCAACTAGCCAGTGGCCATGTTTTAGGTAGAGGCTTCCACCTAGCTCAAAAAATGCGATGTCTCTCTCTTTCAGTTCTTTCTTTGCGCCAGGACTCAGCGATTCCGCTGCAATCATCCGGACACTATCCACATCGCGGAGGCGATTTCGTTCAAAACTGTCCAGGCGCCAGACTGCGTCTCGGATGTCTCGGGGGTAAGCACTGCCAATGACCTCGACGAGGATCTTTAGGTCTTTAGCTGACATGCTCAGCTCAATCACACCGTCGGGACTTGCGTTTAGGCCTTCATGCCCATGATAAAAATCCAGGCCTGAGTGCACTTTAACGTGTGCCTCGTGACCAAAGGCGTCAGTGAGACTGTGCTCTAAGCTATCCAAGACCTGACCCTCAAGCTTGGAGTCCCAATCATGATGTCGTTCCATATCTTAGCTCCAATCCCATCTTTAGCTGGCCAGCAAAACCTCTGCGAGAAGCAATACCTTAGCTCAAACTAGGTGTTTAGCTGAACAGCTAAATAAGCCTAATAAGCTAATCATAGATCATTTTTTGACCTATAAGGATCCTGGGCGCATTAGGACGGGCTTGTAGCTGGTTGGCGACGGTGCTTGCTCCTCGCTCGGGGGCGGCTGCGCCGGTCAAACGATTGAATCGAGATCCAGCGTATACGGTTCACCAATGGCGTACCCGTGAGCACCACGGATCAATTCACTGTCGTCAGCCCTGGTCGGTGCCATCGCCAGTTGCTCCACCTCCCTGTTTTCCGGGTGTGCCTGCCAGCGGGCCAGGTTTTGTGCCAGTTGCTCGGGGTGTTCCGACAAGCTCCCATAGACGTCTTTTTCGCTGACCGACGCAGTGCGCAGCGTCGCCAGGCGCGCGCGGGTGCTGTGCAGCTTGTCGACCTCGCGAATGAGCGCAATGTTGATGTCGCTTTCGCTACGTCCATTGGGTGCGCCCCGTCCCGCCAGGGAGCGCTCTGCATCACGCAGCTGTTGGGTAATGCGTGCCAGCGCATTGTCGATCCATTCATATTCGCGTTTTGTCGCCAGTGGGCTTCCGGTTGTGTGCGCTTCCTGCCAGCGCCGCAAGGTCGCCCAGCAGGCGGGGATGTAGCTGGGGAGCATGAAATGGTTGCCGGTCTGGATGAGTTGGGCCAGTAATGCCGGGCGGTCCGGTAGGCCATGTTTATGCTCGAGGGCCACCTCGCAGGCGGCGTGTTGGGTGATGGTGTCGCAACGGGGCATCCACAGGATCGAAGAGCGCTCCTTGCGATCGAACTCCACCGGCAGGAAATGTCGCAAGATCCCGTGGTGTTCATACGGTTCGCCCGTCCAGCGAGTGATGCCCGCGACGAACACGGAAAGGCCGACCGGTACGTTGGCGAATGCAAGGGCCAATCCTGTGCCATAAACGCTTCCTTTGGTATTCATCCAACTGCCGGGCACGCTGGGTATCGGGTCGTTGTGGTTGACCATTCGGTAATGCACCAGGGATTCGGCGTTTTTTGTGAAGGTGGCATCGGCGGCGCGAGGTGCGCCATAGGTGTAGAGCTGGAGAGTGTAGCCTTCCGGCCTGCGCCGCAGCATTTCTGCGAGCAGCAATGCCACTGCGCCGCCCAGGCTGTGACCGCAGATCAGCAGTTTTTGCCCGGCGTAGAACCGGTCCAGATAGCTCGTCACGAAGGCCGCAGTTTTTTTGGCGGCGCCATAGAATCCTCGATGCACCTGGCCGACACCTTCCTCAAACGGCACTTGACGTGCATCGGTGTCGCGCAGGAAGTCGGCGAGTTGCTGGGTGCCACGCACGGCTATCAGGATCAGCTCGTCGTTGTGGGTGATGTAGGCCTGGGTGTCCGTGCTGTCTTCCTCGCCGGTGTCGTCAAGAAAATGGACGTTGGCGGGATGCTCTTGATGTATCCCCAATTCGGGATCGTTGACCCCGTAGAGGGCCGGGTCGAATGGCACGATCTCCAGGCGTCTGGAGTAGGGCACGTCTTCATACAGCGGGTAGTAGGGTTTTCTTTGCCCTGGATAGCACTCCCCGAGTTCCTCGGACTTGGCCAGTGCATCGGCGAACCAGTTCCCCACGCTTGGCTGTCGAGGGAAGCTCACCGCTGTTGTGATCGGAGCCTTGTCGGGTTTCTGGCCGAAGGCACAATAGGTCAGTGTCGACATCAGGGCCAACTGGTACAAGTTGAGCGCGCAGAATGCTGAGGCGGTGGACAGCATGGGCCGCAGGGCACGCAACGGCCGTATTTCTAGCACCGTGTGTTTTTGCGGCATCACAGCCACGCCGAGCTTGCCATGTTCGCCCATCAGTCGTGCCGGCCCTACCGGGTGCGGGTAATGGCGGTACACCTCGGGTGGCAAATGGGCGACGTGCTCGACCAGATGCCGCACTTCCACCTGGAAAAAGTCGTCTGCGCAGGCTTTTGCCGGGTTTTCCCGGGTGCGGGTGGCGTTTGGGTTCAGGTAGCGGGTTTGCTCGGCGCGAACTTGCAGTTCAGTGATCTTGAGGGGGTAGTGAGCTCTGCGTTGAAGCTCGATATAGAGTTTTTCCTCCCCTTGATACGGTTGCTCAAAGGTAAGGGCAATGGGCCCGGCGTAGTGATTGGTGACCTTGCCGATACCCCTGGTATCCAGATTGCCCGGATATCTTTGTCCTTCCGAATCGGTAGCGACATAGGCCAGCCCCGCATAGGGTTCACCACAGCCCAATTCATCGACGAGTTGAAAGCTGGTCCATCTACCCCCTACAGGACAGCTCAGATTGCGGCTGCTCAGCCTTGATTCCAATTCCTTTTGAAACGACGTCATACGTGATCTCCTTATTCCGTACAACCGGGGTAAATAGTGCATTTGCGTCCGTCGGGCATCTGAAAACCGCTGAAGTCTTTGTGATTACCGAAACAAAATGCGTATGGGTCTTCGAAACTATCGCCCATGCAGCGCTTCCAGCCGTTCGGCACCTTCACCCAGGTATCACCCATGTAAGGTCTTTCTTCGCGGGCCAAGTTGATCTTCATCCTCACGGTTTTACCCGGGAGCTGAGCAAGGGTGTACGCCGAGAAAGGGCGCCCGCGCCCGATCTCGCCCTGTGGGTCGGTTTTTTTGCAGTCGAGGATTTTCCTGAGGATGCGAGGCTTGCCTGAGGTGCGGAACAACCATTGGCATTGGCCGTAGAAAGTGCTTTCACCCGCTTCGCTGAAAACACCTTTGTAGTGTTCTTCCAGGTCATCGCGAATCACGACATTGGCCGAGTCCTGACTGATATCGCTCCAATCCTCGCCGTAGGCGGAGTGGATTTCGAGTTCGATGCGATTGATCACCAGCGGGCAGCCCATGCGGGTGCGGCGAATGACGATTTCGGAATCAGGTTTGTAGGCCTCGCGCCACGCCCTGTTGAACACCGGTGCTTTGTTATATCGAGTCTCGACGGTGCAGGTTTCGCCTGGGGCGGGGACGTAGTACACCGCCGCACGATAGGCAAAGTCAGGCGGCAAATCTGCCGTGAACATAAACGTGTTCGGATGTTTGTCGGCACAACCTGTCGTCATCGCCAGGCAGCCGTTCAAAGCGGCAATTCGCAGGGCAAGGTTCATAGCGGCGCGTCTCCTTGGCAGAACGCCGTCATCAGGCGCACCCGTTCAAAATGCTCGTCAGGTTTTTCGGCCGGGCGTACTTGCCAGTACGACGCCCGACTACAGGCGGGAGCTTGCAGGCCTTGGATCAGCAAAAACTCCAACTGCTCAGGCGTCTGCCAGTGCCATGCCCCGGCCTGATCGAGCGTGGCGCGCAACCACATTTCCGGGTCCTGTTGTTCGGCGAGTGTGGCGAAGGCCTGGACATGCTCGGCCAACAGGAAACGGCGGGCATTGAGCAGGCGAGCTTGCGTTGCTTGTTGCGGGGTAGCAGGCATCTGCAACCAAAGAGGTGAATCAGGCACCGGATATGTCCCAGGTGCCGGGTTGCCCGTGCTTGCCCAACCCGTGTCCTGCCAATAGCAAACACTGAGCGCCGGTCCGAGGTAAGCCGGATAGGCTTCAACGGGCAAATGTTTGAGCGCCCGGGCCAGGACTCGATTGTCATGGAAGCGATACAGTACCTGATGAGGACGTTCTCCAATGATCAACCGCTCACGCCAGTGCTCCACCAGTTTTGGCAGGCCCCCTTGGGGAAGGCTGGCAAGCCATCCCCAGTGGCTGTCCGGTCGGTTGAGCAATTCATTGATAGGTTAGTCGCCGGGCCGCTCGACGCTGAACACAAAGGGCCCGGCGCCACCCAGCTCGGCAACCGGGGTTTGGGCGTAGATGCTCAGGTATTGGTCGGGACGACGCCTCTTGAGCAGTGTCTGGCGCATGGGGTGCTCATTTTCTGAGTCCAGGACGACGCACAAGGCATGCCCGAGACGTTGCTGCTCGATCAGCCATCGGTGCGGGAATGAGCGAGTCATGCGGCGGCTTCCGTTGGACAGAAACCCTCACGGCAAGCCTCGCAGACAGGGCAGAAATCCAGTCCCGCTGCTTTGCTGGCCGCCATCAGGGCACGTTGGGTGGGGGCGAGCTCCGGCGAGGGATCCGTTGAGCCTGGCGTGAACGACGATGTGGTGATACTGGCCATGGGCGCGCCGCCGAGCTGGATTGCACTGCTGCTGTAGACACCGCTGTGGTCGATCACGATGTGCTCGCCACCGGCTTTCAAACTGAGGGTCGCACCTGCTTCAAGGACCAGATGGGCACCCGCCTTGATATGCACGTGTTGCCCGGCCTCGACGACCATTGTCTGATCGACGCGGGTATGTCGGTTGGTGACGCGCAGGTAATCATTGCCTTTGACCTGGACCGAGCGGTCGGTGGCCGTGGTCCGATGTTCCTCGGCGTGCAGCACGGTGATGCTGTTGCCCTTGATGGTTTCTCGCCGTTCGTTGCCAATCTCCAGGCGGCTGTCGTTTTCGATTTTCTGTTCCATGTCGCGCTGGGCCCGCAGATAGATCAACTCCTGACCTGCGCGATCTTCCAGATGCAACTCGTTGAAGCCTTGGCTGCCCGGCGAGCTGCAAGAACGAAACACCGTGCGGGTCTTGTGCGCCGGCAACGGGTAGGGTGCCGCATTGGCGCTATTGGTCAGGCACCCGCTGATCAACGGCTTGTCGGGGTCTCCTTCCATGAAGGTCACCAGCACCTCCATGCCCACCCTCGGGGTCGTGACGCCGCCGTAGCGGTTGCCCGCCCAGTTGGAGGCGACTCGCAACCAACAACTGCTGCCGTCGTCGAGGTGTCCCGCACGATCCCAGAAAAACCGGACCTTGACCCGGCCATACGGGTCGCAGTGGATATCTTCACCCTTGGGCCCCGTGACGATTGCCGTCTGGCTGCCCGATATACGTGGTTTTCGATAAACCCGCTGCGAGCGGAAGATCGAGCTCCAAGGCGTGGCAACAAAGCGATTGCGATAGCCCTGGTTGAAGTGGTCTTTATGCCTACCCGTGTCGCAAGTCATTTCCTCCAGCACCTGCGGCTGCTTGCCTTCGTGATGCACCTGGGTCAGGAGCCATAGGTCATTCCATTCCTGGCGAGGGTGCTCACTCAATGCCAGGAAGTGTCCCGTCGTCAGCGCCGGCTGACTGCTCTTTCCTTCAGCCTGGACGTAATCGGCGCGATGGCGCTCCAAGGTCCTCTGGCTCAATAACTTGCCGCGCTTTTCCTGGGTAAAGTCACCCGGATATTCATAGGCCTCCAAGTCTGGCCGGACCGTTTCGCGGCTGGGCTGGCAACTGCTCTCCAATAGGCGTGTCGATTTCTTGAAATCGTAATCACGGCGCGTGACGCGGCTGGTTCGGGGCTCCAGCCGCAGGCCGAACCGATGGATAACCGGTTCGTCGTAAACCATCCCGTTGTCGTGTTTATAAACAGTGCGCTGTTCAAGTCGGGGAAACACGCTCTGGTCATCACCCAATACCAACTGATGGCCCGATCCACTGTGCTGGAAGTGGTAATGCAGGCCTTCTTCGTGACACAGGCGTTCAATGAAGTGCAAATCGGACTCTCCATATTGCACGCAGTAATCACGAGGCGGATAACTTGCACTTAACTGGAAATAATGGGCATCCGTGAGAATGCCGTGCTCCTTGAAAATCGTTGTGATGATTTGCGGCACACTGGTTTGTTGAAAAATTCGCTGATTGGTGCGGTGTTCCAAGTAAGCCAGTCGTGGCACTAATCTTACTTTGTAGTAAGTCAAGCGATTGCAGGTGTCGCCTTGTGCTACGCGATAAATCAGGCCGTGAACACCGCTTCCCTGTTTATCGAATGTTAGAAAGGCTTGTCTGTTTAATAAACTCTCCAGATTCATGTCGCTTTGTTCGCTGACGAGTTCAATGTCGAACGAATAGGGTGCGCTGATGGCTTCGTAACCTTTGAAGGCCACGACTTGGAGATCATGTTTGAGGTCCGTAATCGTGAGACGGAAGCTGGGCAAATCAAGGGTATGGAACATGCGAGCGTCCTTGGGCTGTGGCTTTGACTCCTGCTCTCAGTGAAGCAGCCTTGATGGATGCGCGCGCAGGCGCTGGTAAAAAAAGAAAAGGATGTAGGACTTTTCTCTGGAAGAGAAAGAGGTTGCGAATGAAATAATTTGAAGTGGTTTTCGTTTCCTGGACTGGATGGTCAAACGTTGTCAACGACCGTTTCGTCTTCGGATGTTTCAGCGAATGTCTATTTGGATTTGTTTCTTTGAAAAAAGGAAAGCTCCTACTTTTTTATCCTGAAAACCTTGGCATTCTTCGCGGCGTTCGACTGGTAAAAAAGCGGTGTGAGTTCAGGGGGAAGTGGCTGGATTATGTTTGGCGAAACTTCCTACAATCGAAACTGAATATTTACCTTCAATAATCATGCTGTCCAAACAACCCATGCCACAAACCGAATTGTCTTAGCAGGGGCGTGAATGTCGTATTCCGAAAAACTGTCCGTCCATTATCTGGCGCTCGCCAAAACTCCTGTGTCCAAGGAGAGTTTTGCGGGTGCGGATGTGCGTTTTTCAAATGAATACGAAGCTTTGGAACGCGAGGTGAACAAAGCCCAGTCGATGCACGAAAGTGGCCATGTCGACTGGCTGAAGGTTCTTGAGGCAAGTGAAGCGCTATTGCGCACCCAGTCGAAGGATCTGCGGGTGGTGGCCTGGCTGGTATGGGCGCTGTATCAGCGTGAGTCGTTCCAGGGGTTGCTGGCGGGTCTCGGACTTTTGCAGCATTTATGCCGGCACCATTGGCTGGACATCCATCCGCTCAAAAATCGAACCCGTGCCGCCAGCATCAATTGGTTGATGCCTCGCCTGGAGCAAGCGTTCGGCGATGACATTGCGATCAAGGAGCAGTTGCCGCTGTTCCGTCATCTGGCGGAACAACTGGAAGGCCTCGACGCTGCTTGCACCACCCACTTGGGTGATGACGCGCCTCTACTGCTGCCGCTGTGTCGGCGCCTCAATACCATGATCCAGCGGGCCACCGAAAACCTGCCGCAGACTGGTGCCATTGGAACGGTTGTGGCTCAGGTAAAGCACGTTGCCACCCAGCTGCTCACGTCCGGCACTCCGATCGAAAATGAAAAGGAAGCCCACAAGGCCTTGCGTGCCCAGCAGGAAGGTGCGCGGCCGTTATGCACCTGGTGGCTCAAACAAAAAGCGACTGACGCTCGTGCCCTGCGCCTGAATCGCACCATGCTCTGGCTGGCCATCGATGTATTGCCCGAGCGCAACGCCGAGCAGGTCACCCAGTTGCGTGGCCTGCCGGCGGACAAACTCAAGGCTTATCAGGACCGTCTCCAGCAGGGCGATTACGCAGACCTGCTTGTGGAGATCGAGGCGAGCCTGGGGACGGCGCCGTTCTGGTTCGATGGCCAGAGGCTTGCCTGGGAATGCCTGCAAGGGCTGAACGCCGAGTTGGCCATGAGTGAGGTGGAAGTCCACTTCGCGTTATTCATCAAGCGCCTGCCGGGCATTATCGAGTTGCGCTGGCATGACGGTACGCCGTTCGCCGACGCGGCCACCCGGGGTTGGATCACTACCCAGGTCACGCCTCACCTGCAAAGCCCCGGCGGGGCACCCATAGCCGATGTCGCCGACAACCATGCGCCTTGGGAACTGGCGCTGGAGGAGGCCGAGGCGATCCTGCGCAAGGACGGTCTCAAACCTGCCGTTCAGTCGCTCAGGCAAGCCATGCAAGGCGCCCATGGGACACGCGAGCGATTTCTCTGGCAGTTCGCGCTGGCTCGCCTGTGCTTCTCAGCCAGGAAATACGAACTCACCAAGATTCAACTGGAGGTACTCGATCAGACGCTACGAAACGCAGGCCTGAACATCTGGGAACCCCTCCTGCAGCTGCAGGTGCTGCACCTGTTGCACAGTTGCTGCGAGTTGTTGCCACAGAACCACTCTGTACGTGAGTGCAAGGAAGAGACCCATCGCAGGTTGTGTCACCTCGACCTGGAACGGGTCATTGAATAGGCCCCAGGGTCCCAAACTGTAAGGAGAAGGTCATGGCCAAAGAAGGCTCGGTCGCCCCTAAGGAACGCATCAACGTCACCTTCAAACCCGCCACCGGCGGTGCTCAGGAGGACATTGAACTGCCGTTGAAATTGTTGGCGATCGGTGATTACACCCACCGCAAGGACGAACGCAAGGTCGAGGATCGCAAGCCGATTGGCATCGACAAAATGACCTTCGACGAAGTGCTGGCCAAGCAAGCGCTGAGCCTGACCCTGAACGTGCCGAATCGTCTCCAGGCACAAGGCGGTACTGAGGAATTGGCGGTGCAGCTGCGCTTGAACTCGATGAAAGACTTCAACCCGGCGAGCCTGGTCGAGCAAGTGCCGGAACTCAACAAACTGATGGCGCTGCGCGACGCGTTGGTAGCGCTCAAGGGCCCATTGGGTAACGCGCCGGCGTTTCGTAAAGCCATCGAAGGCGTACTCGCCAACGACGATTCCCGCCGCCGCGTACTGGATGAGCTGGGTCTGGATACCACAGCGAAGAGCGCTTGATTATTTCAGCCAAGGAAGCCGAAACATGAGTACCCATGCAGTGCAGCAGCAGAGCCAGGACAACGCGGATTACAGCATTCTGGAAAGCATCATCGCCCAGACCCGCCTGACCCCGGACGATGAAGCCTACGACATTGCCAAGCGCGGAGTATCCGCGTTCATCGAGGAGTTGCTCAAGCCGCAAAACAGCGGCGAGCCGGTCAAGAAGGCCATGGTCGACCGCATGATCGCCGAAATCGATGCCAAGCTCAGTCGCCAGATGGACGAAATCCTCCACCACCCGCAATTCCAGGCGTTGGAGTCGGCGTGGCGCGGTTTGCAGTTGCTGGTGGACCGCACCGACTTCCGCGAAAACATCAAGATAGAAATGCTCAATGTGTCCAAGGATGATTTGCTGGACGACTTCGAGGACTCGCCGGAAGTCATGCAATCGGGCCTGTACAAGCATATCTACACCGCAGAGTACGGCCAGTTCGGTGGACAGCCGGTGGGTGCGGTCATTGCTAACTACTTCATGTCCCCAAGCTCGCCGGACGTGAAATTGATGCAGTACGTGTCCAGTGTCGCCTGCATGTCCCATGCGCCATTCATCGCCGCGGCCGGTCCGAAATTCTTCGGCTTGGAGAGCTTCACCGGACTGCCGGACCTCAAGGACCTGAAAGATCATTTCGAAGGCCCGCAATTCGCCAAATGGCAGAGCTTCCGTCAATCGGAAGACGCCCGCTATTTCAGCCTGACCGTACCGCGCTTCCTGTTGCGCACCCCATACGATCCCCAAGAGAACCCGGTCAAGTCGTTCGTCTACAAGGAAACCGTTGCCAACAGCCACGAGCACTACCTGTGGGGCAACACGGCGTATGCGTTCGGTACGAGGCTGACCGACAGCTTCGCCAAATTTCGCTGGTGCCCGAACATCGTCGGTCCCCAAAGCGGTGGCGCGGTCGAAGACCTGCCGTTGCACCACTTCGAAAGCATGGGCGAAATCGAAACCAAGATCCCGACCGAAGTGCTGGTGTCTGACCGTCGCGAATATGAATTGGCCGAGGAAGGCTTCATCTCCCTGACCATGCGCAAAGGCAGTGACAATGCCGCGTTCTTTTCCGCCAGCTCCGTGCAGAAACCGAAGTTCTTCGGTAACAGTGCCGAGGACAAGCATGCCGAGCTGAACTACAAACTCGGCACCCAGTTGCCGTACATGATGATCGTCAATCGCCTGGCTCATTATTTGAAGGTGCTGCAGCGCGAGCAATTGGGGTCCTGGAAAGAGCGTACGGACCTGGAGCGTGAGCTCAACAACTGGATCCGCCAGTACGTGGCCGACCAGGAGAACCCGAGTGCCGAAGTCCGCGGCCGCCGTCCATTGCGTGCGGCGAAGATCGTTGTCAGTGACGTGGACGGTGAGCCGGGCTGGTACCGCGTTGGCCTCAACGTTCGGCCCCACTTCAAGTACATGGGCGCCGATTTCACGCTGTCGTTGGTTGGCAAATTGGACAAGGCGTAAGCACCCATGACTTACGGCAGCCTTTTCGAGCGCCTGGCCGGTGATGCTAAAAAGCGTGCGGGTTTGAGCCGCGAGGCCTGCGTCGTCACATCCGTGGCTGCGCATCTGGCCAAGATGCTCAGCACCCGGGCGGGTAGCGTGCAGACGCTCGCGGATTACGGGCTGCCGGACCTCAATGACATGCGCTTGAGCCTGCACGATGCGGGCAGCCAGGCCCGCAAGGCGATCGAGACCTTTATCAATACCTACGAGCCACGTCTGCGCAACGTCTGTGTCGTTTCAATGCCGAGTAACGCCAATCAGCTTCGCCTGTCCTTGCGCATCGACGCCTTGCTGGATGTGGAAGGGATCAAGCGGCAGGTCAGTTTTTCCGCGTGTCTGGACGGCAGCGGTCAGGTCAAGGTCAAGGATAGCCACTGATGTCGTTCAATCATTACTACCAGAGCGAGCTGACAGCGCTCCGCCAGTTGGGTCGACGTTTCGCCGAGCGTAACCCGGCGCTGGCTCCCTTTCTGGGACAGGCTGGACGGGACCCGGATGTAGAGCGGCTACTGGAAGGGTTTGCATTTCTGACCGGGCGACTGCGCCAGAAGCTTGATGACCAGTTGCCGGAGCTGAGCCATTCGCTGATGCAGCTGTTGTGGCCGAACTACATGCGGCCTTTGCCAGCCTTCGGCATTTTACAGTTCGATCCGCTGCAGCGATCCGGCCCCGCGTTGCGGGTCGAGCGCGATACTCCGGTCGAAAGCAAGCCTGTCCAGCAGGTGCGTTGTCGTTTCCTGACGTGTTACCCCACGCAAGTCCTTGCGCTTGATCTGACTCGGTTGAGTTACTCCTTGAAAGGGGAGGGGTCGCTGTTGAGCCTGCATCTGGAGATGTGTTGCGACGGTCATTTAGGCGAGCTGCAACTGAGCCGTCTGCGCCTGCACTTGACTGGCGAGCGCTACATCAGCCAGATGCTCTATCTCAGCCTGCTACGTAACCTTGAGGTTATCGAGTTGATCCCGCTGGACGGCACTGGTGTGGCCCTGCGGGCTGCGGATGGCAGTCCAATCACGTTCAGGCTCCCCGCCGACCGTGTGCAGCCGGTAGGGTTTGCCGAAGAGGAAGCACTGGTCCCGTATCCTCTGAATACATTTCGCGGCTATCGCTACCTGCAAGAGTATTTCGCTTTCCAGGACAAGTTCCTGTTCGTCGACATCGATGGCCTGGACGTGATCAACGCCTTGCCGCGTGGCAACATCGAACAGATGCGAGGCCTGGAGCTGCGCTTCGACATCGGCAAAAGTGGTATCCAGCGGATGCGTCCGACGCTGGATAACATAAAGCTGTACTGCACGCCGATCGTCAATCTGTTCAAGCATGACGCCCAGCCGATCCGCCTGGACGGCAAACAGGATGAGTATCTGCTGTTGCCGGCCGATTACGACCAGGCGCACTGCGGCGTGTTTTCGGTCGAAAGCGTCACTGGCTGGACCCCCGGAGGCCTGGGTTATCAGGCCTATGTGCCGTTCGAGTCTTTCGAGCACGATTCAAGCTTCGATGTGCCCCACAGCCGCCCCTACTACAGCGTTCGTCAGCGACCTTCGTTGTTGCACGGCGGTCTGGACACTTGCCTGGGCTTTGGTGTCCGACACACTCACCCACATGAAACCCTGTCCATCGAGTTGATGTGTACCAACCGGAACCTGCCGCGCCAGCTCAAGCCGGGTGATATCGACCAACCCGGCGAAAAAAGCCCCGAGGGGCTGAGTTTCCGCAACATCGGCCCCGTCACGCCAAGCTTCGCGCCGCCACTCAATCACGACTTCCTCTGGAAGCTGATCAGCAACATGTCTCTCAACTACCTGTCACTGGCAGACGTCAATGCGCTCAAGGTGATTCTCGAAAGCTACGATTTTCCGCGTTACCACGACGAGCAGGCAGAGAAAGTCAGCAAGCGTTTGCTGGAGGGGCTCAAGTCGATCCGGCACCAGCACGTCGACCGCCTGCACCAGGGCTTGCCGGTGCGTGGCTTGCGCACCGAACTGACCGTCGACCCGCAGGGTTACATCGGCGAGGGCGACCTGTTCGTCTTCGCCTCGGTTCTCAACGAGTTCTTCGCGTTGTATGCCAGCCTCAATTCGTACCACGAACTGCGGGTGAACAGCACACAGGGAGAGGTGTACCAATGGACACCCCGCATGGGCCAACAGCCGCTTCTCTGAGCGTGCTGACACGAGGAATACGCGAGTACTCGTTATTCCAGGCTGTGTTGCTGGTCATTGATCGGCTGCGCGAGGCTCGCCCAGGCCTGGATGACGACGCGTTGTACGACCGGTTGGAATTCCAGGCCAACCCAAGCCTGGGGTTCCCGGCCAGCGACATTGATCGTGTGGAGTTTTTCGAAGAACACGGCCAGGTGCGGGCGCGTCTGTGCTTGAACCTGATTGGGTTGGTGGGGGCGGGGTCGCCGCTGCCGGCGTTCTATGGTGAGCAGGCCCTGGGGGAGGAAAAGAACAACCCGACACGGGACTTCCTCGATGTCTTTCACCATCGTCTCCAACGGCTGATGTTGCCGATCTGGCGCAAGTACCGTTACTGCGCAAGTTTTCAGAGCGGTGCCCGAGATCCATTTTCCGAACAGTTGTACGCGTTGATCGGTTTGGGGGGCGAAGAGATTCGCAAGGCCAGTCAACTGAACTGGAAACGTCTGCTGCCATACCTGGGCTTGCTGAGCCTGCGTGCCCATTCGGCGGCGCTGATCGAAGCCGTACTGCGTTATTACTTCAAGCACGCCGAACTGAACCTCGAACAGTGCATCGAGCGGCATGTGGACATCCTTGAGGAACAGCGCAATCGCCTGGGAAGCGCCAATAGCCTGCTCAGCCAGGACCTGGTGCTCGGCGAGCGGGTGCGCGACCGCAGCGGCAAGTTCCGGATCCATATCTGCGAGTTGGACTGGCAGCGTTTCCACGAATTTTTGCCCATCGGAAGCGGTTACCAGCCGTTGTGCTCGCTGGTGCGATTCACCCTGCGTGATCCCCTTGAATATGACATTCGCCTGGTCCTGCGCCAGCAGGAGATTCGTCAGCTGTGCATCGGTGAACAGAACACCTGCCGCCTGGGATGGACCAGTTGGCTGGGACACGAGCGCGCCGATGGCATGGTGACCCTTGGCAGCAAAATTCATTAGGAATGGATGACATGATCAACGTTGACCTTCAGCAACTGATCCAGGCGTTGGACGCCGAAACCAGGCGTGATCTGGAGCGCGCGGCCGAGCAATGCGTGGCCCGCGGCGCAGACAAGGTCCTGGTGGAGGACTTGATGCTGGGCTTGTTGGAGCGTCCGCAGGGGCTGCTCGCGCGTGCCTTGCAGGACGCCCAGGTCAGTGCCGGCGAACTGGGCGCGGCCTTGCAACCGCGGATGGGGCACAGTGCTTCGCGCAACCCGGTATTCGCCCCGGAACTGGTGCAGTGGTTGCAGGATGCGCTGCTGGTGGCCAATCTCGAACTCGGCCACAGTCAGGTCGGACAAGCCGCGTTGATTCTGGCGCTGCTGCGCAATCCGCTCCGCTACGCCGGGAGTGCTTACCTGGCGCTGCTGACCCGACTGAACGTCGATCGGCTGAAAGCGTTCGCCTTGTCGCAACAGGCTCAACCGGTTGCCGACCAGCCCGCCACGCCGGACGACTCTCTGCTGGCGTGCTTTACCCATGACCTGACCCGACAGGCCCGCGAAGGCCAACTCGACCCGGTGCTTTGTCGCGATGACGAAATCAGGCAGATGATCGATATTCTCGTTCGTCGCCGCAAAAACAATCCAATCGTGGTCGGTGAGGCGGGGGTGGGCAAGACCGCCATCGTTGAGGGATTGGCGTTGCGCATCGTTGCCGGGGACGTACCCCCGGTGCTTGAGAGCGTTGAACTGCTTTCGCTGGATATGGGGCTGCTGCAGGCCGGTGCCAGCATCAAAGGGGAATTCGAGCGTCGTCTCAAGGGGGTGGTCGACGAGGTCAAGGCTTCGCCCAAGTCCATCATCCTGTTCATCGACGAGGCCCATACTTTGATCGGCGCGGGCAACAACGCCGGAGGTGCCGATGCGGCGAACCTGCTCAAGCCGGCCTTGGCCCGGGGCGAGCTGCGTACGATCGCGGCCACCACCTGGACCGAGTATAAAAAATACTTTGAAAAAGACCCGGCCCTGGCCCGTCGTTTCCAACCGGTGCAATTGCACGAGCCGACCGTCAGCGAAGCGGTGACCATTCTGCGTGGCCTGGCCCGTATTTACGAAAACAGTCACGGCATCTACCTGCGTGATGATGCGGTGGTCGCGGCAGCGCAATTATCGGCCTGCTACCTGGCCGGTCGTCAGTTGCCGGACAAGGCCGTGGACGTGCTCGACACCGCCTGCGCTCGCGTGCGCATCAGCCTGGCCGCTGCCCCGCAAAGTCTGGAGCGATTGCGCGGCGAACTGGCCGAAGGCGAGCGCCAACGCCGGGCGCTGCGGCGCGATGCCGAGGCGGGCCTATCCATTGACCTTCAGGCGCTGGAAGCGTTGGAGGCAGGTCTGGCGACCATCGAAGAAGAGTGCCAAACGCTGGAAATCCGATGGACCGAGCAACGAATTCTCGCGGAGCGTTTGCTGTCGCTGCGTCAGCAATTGGCCAGGGCACGGGAAAGCGCAGTGGATCAAGCCCTCAGTATTGAAGCCCTGGAAGCGGCGGTGGAGCAAACATACGGCACGCTGGTGGCCGCGCAAACCCAGGAGCGTCTGGTCAGCTTCGAAGTTTGCCCGCGACTGATAGCCGAGGTGATCAACGCGTGGACCGGTGTACCGCTGGCGCAATTGGCACGCGAGCACAATCTGAAAGTCGCCAGTTTCGCCACGGACCTGCGTGCGCGTATTCGTGGGCAGGAACCGGCTGTGCGGGCCCTTGATCGTGCGATGCGCGCCGCCGCAGCAGGCTTGAACAAACCCGATGCCCCGGTGGGCGTATTTCTGTTGGTAGGCCCCAGTGGCGTTGGCAAGACCGAAACGGCACATGCCCTCGCCGACCTGCTCTATGGCGGTGAGCGGTTCATCACCACGATCAACATGGCCGAGTTTCAGGAGAAACACACCGTTTCCCGGCTGATCGGCGCGCCGCCGGGCTACGTCGGTTTTGGTGAAGGTGGGATGCTCACCGAAGCCGTGCGGCAAAAGCCCTATAGCGTGGTGTTGCTCGATGAGGTCGAGAAAGCCGACCCCGATGTGTTGAACCTGTTCTACCAGATCTTCGACAAGGGCTTGGCCAACGATGGGGAAGGGCGGGAGATTGATTTTCGCAACACCCTGATTCTGATGACGTCGAACCTGGGCAGTGAACGTATCGACGCACTGTGCGAAAACGGCGCACAACCAAGCGCCGAGCGCCTTGAAGAATCCATTCGCCCGATCCTCAGCGAGCATTTCAAGCCAGCGTTGCTGGCTCGCATGTGCGTGGTCCCGTATTACCCGGTCAGTGGGCCGGTGTTGCGTGAGCTGGTGGAAATCAAACTCGACCGCCTGGGCGAGCGGTTGCGTCGTCGGCAGTTGGGCTTCAGTTATTGCGGGTATCTGGTGAGTCACCTGGTCGAGCGCTGCAGCCGCAATGACCGTGGTGCGCGGCTGATTGACCAACTGCTCGACCAACACCTGATGCCGCTGGTGGCCGACCGCTTGCTCGCGGCCATGGCCGGTGGCGAGCCGCTACGGCATGTACATGCGGTACTCAAGGGTGAAGCCAGCATCGCGTGCGAGTTCTCCTGAGATGGGCGCCATGTTCAAGACGCTCTCGCAGCCGCTGGACTATGCCGAAGCACTCCTGGCGCAGTTCTTCAACCTCTCACGCTTGACGGACGGTGCGGTGTTGGTGGGGCAGTTCATCCAGGGCGTGGCACGGCTCAGCGGCTGTGAGCTGGTGCAGTTGTACGTGCTCGATGCCACCGGTACCCGCCTGGAAATGAACACCGAATGCCTGGAAGGCCAGTTGCAGTTTCGTGATCCGCAAAGCCTGCCTTCCGATTATCACGCTGAGCAGTTGCTGCAGTTTTCCCTGGGCCAGAACCGTGTGGTGTGCCTCGGCGCGTTGGGCGACAGCGTGCACGAAACCCGCTTTCTGCCAACCCGGGCCACACCCTGGCAGTCACTGTTGTGCATGCCCCTGGTCGGCCCGCAGGATCGTGTCGGGGGCCTGTTGCTGTGTGCCAGCGATCAGCACCTCGACCTGCATGGGGTTGCTGAATCCCTAAGGCAGCTCGGGGTCTTTGCCCTTGGCCAGATGCATCTGCTGCAGCGCCTGCAGCGTCCTGTCGCCGAGTCCGTATCCGTTACCTCAAGCCTGCCGAGTGGCATCAGCTATGGCCTGATCGGCAAGAGCGTGGCGATGCGCAAGACGTGCTCATTGCTCAGTAAAGTGCTGCACAGCCCCTATACCGTCTTGCTGCGGGGTGAAACCGGCACCGGCAAGGAGGTGGTGGCTCGGGCCCTCCATGACCACGGCCCGCGTCGATCCAAGGCGTTTATCGTGCAGAACTGTGCGGCGGTTCCCGAGAATCTGCTGGAGAGTGAGCTGTTCGGCTATCGCAAGGGCGCGTTCACCGGTGCCGACCGGGACCGTGCCGGGCTGTTCGACGCGGCCAACGGTGGCACGCTGTTGCTCGATGAAATTGGCGACATGCCGTTGTCCCTGCAAGCCAAGTTGTTGCGAGTGTTGCAGGAGGGCGAAATTCGCCCGTTGGGGTCCAACGACACTCATCACGTCGATGTACGCATCGTTGCCGCCACTCACCGCGACCTCAAGCAGCTGATGGAGGAGGGTAAATTCCGCGAAGACCTGTATTACCGCCTCGCACAATTTCCGATCCAATTACCGGCGTTGCGTCAGCGCGACGGCGACATCATCGAACTGGCGCGGCATTTTGCTGGCAAGGCTTGCGCACTCCTGCAGCGTGATCCTGTGCGTTGGTCAGACGCAGCGCTCGATCACCTGGCTGCCTACGGCTTCCCGGGCAATGTCCGTGAACTCAAGAGTGTCGTGGAAAGGGCTGTGCTCCTGTGCGAGAACGGCGAACTGCTTATCGAGCATTTTGCGCTGCACATCGACCCGCCCTCCGAGCGCGGCCGAATCAACCTGCGTGAGCGAATGGAGCAGATCGAACGAGGTTTGTTGATCGATTGCCTGCGCGAGCATTCGGGTAACAAGACCCGCGCCGCCCGCGAACTCGGCCTGCCGCTGCGCACATTGATATATCGCCTCGCGCGCCTGAACGTCCAGCGCAGTGATTTCAATGATTGACCCCGACCTCGCCCTATTCGTAGCCGTTCCAGCCCAATCCTTTCATTCCTGGAGACTTTTCGATGCCTGTTTTTCCCTGGCAAGCCGTCCTGTTGACGGTTTTCGTGTCACTCACTCTGGGCGGATGCAGCGCCAATTACACATTCAACGACAGTGGCTATCGCCCTTTGGGTGATCCACAGGCGGTTAATCGCGGCAAGTGATCCCAAGGAGCCTTTGATAGATGGAACTTGTTTTCGAAATACTGAACGCCAACCAGTTCGTCCCGTCACGGCTGTGCCAAAAGACCTTTGGGCCGGCCGGCGGCGTGATCGGGCGGGGCGAGGGCTGCCACTGGGTCATCCATGACCGCGAGCGCCTGCTGTCCAAGCGTCATGCGCAGGTCAGTTTCCGTGACGGTGTATTTTTCCTGACCGACACCAGTGGCAACGGTACGACTCATCGCGAAAGCGGCGCGCGTCTGCCCAAGGGCGAGCCGGTACGGATACAGGACGGAGACGCCTACATTATGGGCGATTTCGAGGTCCTCGCACGGCTGGTCTCCAGACCGGCGGGCCACCTTGCCGAAGCGAGCCGTCCGATGCCGGTCGACAGCCTCATTCCGGATGACGCCTTTCTGGAACTCGACCCGCTGAAGGCGCTGGATCAGCAGGAGCGGGCCGGGCTGGACGTCGATGAGCTGATAAACCCCGCTGTCGTGCCGCCGGATGCCCTTGGGCGGCCGGATTATGCGCGTATCGACATGGAAAACCTGCTCTGGCCGGAGTTGGTCGAAGCCCCCCTTGAACCAGGCCCGCCCGCCGACGTTATTGATCACCCTCACGAAGGCTTTTGGCAGCGCTTCGGTACCGCCCTGGGCATGGATCTCGACAGCCTGGATGGCGAGGCCCGCGAAGCCCTGGCGATCAACGCTGCGCTGCTGCTCAAACAAAGCATCCAGGCTTTGCAACAGAGCCTGCGTACTCGCTCGGAATTGAACAGCGAATGGCGTCAGGCCCAGACCTATGAAGAGCGGGTTCGTTTGATTGCCGGTCTGCAAATCGACCTTCAAGGATGATGCCCATGCCGCACTGCACGATGCACTTATCCAAGATTTTGCCGGCGTTAGCCACGACCCTGCTGCTGGCTGGTTGCTCCGCGTTGTCGCCCTTTTCGACGATGACCAAGCTCGATCTCACACTGACGGCCAGTGATCGACTCAACCCCGACCTCAATGGACGGCCATCGCCCGTGGTGGTGCGGTTGTTCGAACTCAAGCACCCCGTGGCTTATGAAAACGCAGATTTCTTCAGTCTCTATGAGCGCGCAAGGGAAACACTGGCACCTGATCTGGTTTCCAGCGAGGAGCTGGAACTGCGCCCAGGCGAAACCGTCGAGCTCAGGCTCGCTATCAGCGGGGATGGCCGTTACGTCGGCATACTCGCGGCGTACCGTGACCTGCCGCACGTCCGCTGGCGCTACACACTGCCGGTGGCGGCGACGCAGTTGAATGAAGCGAACCTGACACTCGACGAGGATGGGATTGCCAACACGCTTGAGCAACTGGCCAAGGTGGATGACCGATGAATCACGATAAGGTCATCTGGCAGGAAGGCATGCTGTTGCGCCCGCAACATCTACAACACAACGATCGCTACTTCGACCACCAGTTGAAGGTTCGCACCCGGTTGCTGGCCAGCTACGCCTGGGGATTCCTGGCGTTGGAGATCGATCTGCAATTCCTCAACATGGGGCAACTGGTGGTCAGCAAGGCCAGCGGGGTCCTGCCGGACGGCAGTCTGTTCGAGCTGGGTGGCAACGCCGAGCCGCTGGCCTTGGAAGTACCGTCCAATACCTGCAATACACCGATCTACCTCGCGCTGCCATTGGTGACCGGCAATCACATCGAGTCCCGTCGTCCGGAGCAATCTGATGTATTGGCACGCTACACCCTCTACGACGCGCGAGTGACCGACTCCAACGCCTGGGATGCCGGTGCAAGCCAGGTCAGTTGCGGCCGCCCGGACCTGCGCCTGCTGCTGGGCGAACAGCAGAGTGACCATGCGTTTGTGAAGCTCAAGCTCTGCGAGGTGCTCGATACCACGGCCGATGGTGTCATCAGGCTCGATCCGAACTTTGTGCCGACCTTCATCCAGGCCCGCTCCTCCCATTATTTGCTGGCGTGCCTCAAGGAGATCATCGGCATGCTTGCCCATCGGGGCGATAGCCTGGCCGAGCGGGTCCGCTTCAATGGCAAGGCCGGTGGTGCTCAAGTCGGCGATTTCATGATGCTGCAACTGATCAACCGCAGCGAACTGTTGCTACGTCATTACCTGGACCTGGAGCAGGTACACCCCGAAACACTGTACCGAGCGCTGCTGGCCTTGCTGGGTGACTTGGCAACGTTCTCCAGTGACAGCAAGCGCCCTCCGCTCAACAACCGCTACCAGCACAGCGACCAAGGCGCGTGTTTTCGAACCCTGATGCAAGCGATCCGCCAGGTTCTATCGATGGTGCTCGAGCAACACGCTATCGAGCTGCAACTGCAGCCGCGTCAATACGGAATCATCGTCTCGCCAGTGCAGGATCTGTCACTGCTGGACACCGCTTCATTCGTACTGGCGGCAAGTGCCCACTGCGACGGCGAAGAACTGCGCCATCGATTGCCTGCGCATCTCAAGGTCGGTTCGGTGGAACGTATCCGCCAGTTGGTCAACCTGCATCTGCCCGGCATCAAGCTCAGGCCTTTGCCCGTGGCCCCTCGGCAGATTGCATTCCATGCCAACAAAACCTATTTCATTCTCGAGCCCAACGCCGAAGACCTGGCGCAACTGAAGCGCTCCGCAGGTTTTGCGTTCCATGTCAGCGGTGATTTCGCCGAGCTTGAACTGAATTTCTGGGCCATCAGGAACTGAACCAAATGGATAAGGAAAGTCCCCAGGACGAAAAAACGGTCCTGCTCGACCACCATGGACAACGTCCCGTTTCAGGGCCCTTGACCGACGCTGCCGCGCCGCCGCGTTTCGAACAGTTGCAAGAGCGAATGATCTACGCCGCGCACCTGCCGCAACCCCAGGTATTCACGGTCAGCCTCAATCCGCTGGTTGCGGCGGCGTCCGGATTGCTGTCGCACATGGTGCAGCTCAAGCACGGGCGCGAACGCGAGGACCTGCACGCCCTTAAAGGGGAGCTGAAGCGGGGCCTGGAGCGGTTCGAAGCCTGTGCCTTGCAGGGCGGTGTCGAAAACAGTCAGCTGATCGCCGCGCGTTACGTGCTGTGCACGGTGATCGATGAGGCGATTGTTACCACGCCGTGGGGCCACGGAGGTGGTTGGTCACAGATAAGCCTGCTCAGCACTTTCCACAATGAAACCTTCGGCGGCGAGAAAGTCTTTCAATTGCTTGAGCGCTTGTCGAAGAACCCCGTCAAGCACCTGCCGATACTTGAGTTGTTGTACCTGTGCCTGTCCCTGGGTTTCGAGGGTAAGTACCGGATTCAGACCCGCGGGATGCTCGAACTCGAAAGCCTGCGCGATACCCTGTATCGGCTGATTCTCCAGACCCGCGGCGACACCCCGCGTGAACTGTCGCCTCACTGGGAAGGCCTCGACGGTGCGCGACGCCGTCCGGTGCGCATTGTCCCGACCTGGACGGTGGCGGTGTTCACGCTGGCCTGCCTAGGAGTGATGTACGCGAGTTTCGCCTGGGTATTGGACGCGCAACGCAAAAGCGTATTGCAATCTTATCAACTGTCAGAACCGGTCGCTGCAAAGCCGCTGCCGTAAACAGGGACGTGTCATGGAATTGCTTTTCAGGAAAGCCGGCGCCTGGGTGCGCCAGACCTGGGTTTGGACGCTGTTGCTGGTGCTGTGTGTCACGCTGTTGGTGTGGTTCGCCGGGCCACTCCTGGCCGTCAATGACTACAAGTTCTGGGCGAGTCCGACGGCGCGATTGCTGACCGCCAGCGTGCTGGTGCTGGGCTGGGGCCTAGGCATGGTTTTCATCAATGAGCGCGCCGCTTCCAGCGCCAACTCCCAACAAAACGTTCCCGACCAGGCTCGGGTCCTGCACCAAGCCAGGATCGACGATGAGCGGCACGAAGTGCGCTCGCGCTTCAAGCAGGCCTTGACCACGTCCAGGTCCTCGAACCTTTATGCCGGCCGCAGAGATGTGCCCTGGTACCTGCTGGTAGGCTCGCCTGCCAGCGGCAAGACCCATCTGCTGGAGTGCTCGGGCCTTGAGTTTCCTCTCAATAGACTAGAGCGCAGCTTTGTCAGCGACGCATCTGGCACTCGGTATTGCGATTGGTATTTTGCCGAGCACGCCGTGCTGGTCGACACCGCCGGGCGCTACCTGACTCAGACGGACAGTGAGGTCGATGGCCACGGCTGGGCGGTACTGCTCGAACTGTTGCGCAAGCGTCGCCGCAGTCGTCCGTTGGGCGGTGTGCTGGTGACGGTGCCGGCCGAGCTGCTGTTGCAGGGCAGCGAGGACGAAGTGACCACGCTGGCCCGCCAGATTCGTGGTCGCCTGCAGGAGCTGCAACGGCGACTGCACATCGATGTCCCGATTTACCTGGTCTTGAGCAAAGCGGACAGCGTGCCTGGATTCAATGAGTTCTTTGATTCGCTGACGCGTGAGGAAAACGACCAGGTGCTGGGGGCGAGTTTCAGCCGGGACTCGCGCGGCAGTGACATCACCGTGCTACGTGCCGAGTTCGAGGCGCTGTTGCAGCGGCTCAATAGCCAAATGATTATGCGCATGCATCAGGAGCGCGACACGCTGCGCCGTAGCCGTATGCTTGATTTCCCTCATCGACTTGGACAGCTCGGCACCAGCCTGTGCCTGCTGGTCGAACAGGTGTTCAGCGGTAACGTCGGGACGTTGCGTGGTTTCTATTTGACCTGCGCATCGTCGCCGGATCGCACGGCGACCTCGACCGCCGAGCCTGGCTACACGGGGTTGGGGGGCAGCCATATCGCACCTGGCAGGCGCTCGCGATTCATTCATCACTTGCTCAGCCGGGTGATCTTTCCGGAAGCCGATTTGAGCGACCTCGTTCAACGCGAACGCCGCCGTATCCATTGGAGGCAGCGGGCCCTATACCTTGGAGCGCTGGCAGTCGTTGGCCTGTGCGGGTTGTTGTGGGCGAAGGGTTTTTCAACCAACCACGAGCGCCTAGACAACCTGCGTACGCTGGCGCAACGTTGGGACCAGCAGCAATCGACCCAGGTGAACGCTGATGACTGGAGTGCGCTGCTTGAATCACTGGATACGCGTTTGGAGGCCACTCGGGTTTTCCCACCCTACAGTGCGGTGCCGTTGCATGAGCGTGTCGGCTTGTATCAGGGGGAAGCGATCAAGGCTGCTGTGGCCGACGCTTACGAGCGTGAGCTTCAGGCGCAACTGTTGCCGAAGATTGCACAGAGGCTGGAAGAGCATGTCCGCAACAACCGGGCTGACCGCGAGCAACTGCTCAACAGCCTGCGTGCGTACTTGATGCTGGGTCTGAAAGAGCGCCGCGATATCGCCTGGCTCAAGGATCGGGTGGCCAACGACGAATCGCTTCGTTACCCCGGCAACACGGCGCGGCAAGAGCGCTTGAATGCCCACTTCGCGCGCCTGTTGGAGCTGCCCTTCATCCATGAGCTCAACGAGCCGCTGGTGGCCCAGGCTCGGGAGGCCCTTCGCCGTGAGTCCTTGGCCGTCGTCGTGTACAGGATGCTGCACGAACAGGCCAATCATCTGCCGCTCTACCGACTCAGCCAACACCTGGGTTCACAAGGTGCGCTGCTGGTTGGCACCGACCGTGTGATCCCCGGTTTCTTCACCCGCCAGGGTTACGAACGCTATTTTTCGGTCCAGGGCGTGGCCCTGGTCACCGAATTGCTGCGAGACAACTGGGTATTGGGTGAGGGCGATGGTCTCAGCGGCATGGACATGCGTCGCCTGATGGTCGAACTGGAACAGCTGTATTTTCGTGATTATGCCGACCACTGGAGCGAAGCCGTCGGCCAGGTCGCCCTGCAAACCATCAGCCATCCGGGTGAGGGCGCTGAGCAACTCGCGGGTCTGACCTCGGCTCATTCGCCGATTCTGCGGCTGCTGGTGCAAGTGCGTGAGAACACTCGACTCCATATGCTTGCCGAGCAGCTCGACGATCTGGCGCCGGCGGCCGGGAAGGGTGGACAAGCCGTGACAAACCTCGTCGCCGTGGCTGGTAAAGCCGCTGCGTCGCTGACCGAGCATTTGCCGGATACCGCGCAAAAATCCTTGCGTCGACGTTTCGAACCGCTGCATCGCCTTCTGGATGACGATGGTGGCCCCACGGCTGATCTGGTCCAGGCCTTGCGGGCCCTTGATGAGGTGCAATTGCAGCTGTCGAACCTGGCCCGGGCCAGTGCACCGGAACAAGCGGCGTTCGAACTGGCCAGGCACCGCATGGGCGGGCAGCGCGATGCGCTGAGCAACCTGCGCGACGCCTCTGCCCGGCTGCCGCGGCCAGTCAAGGCATGGTTCAACGTGCTGGCCGAGGATAGCTGGCGCTTGGTGCTCAACGACTCGTACCGCTACCTGAACCAGCGTTATCAGAGCGAGCTGTACAGTTTTTACGGCAAGGCGATCAACAAGCGGTATCCGTTCAGCGCCCACAGTGCCAGCGATGTCGCGCTCAACGACTTCCGGGAGTTTTTCAAGGAGCAGGGCATCGTCGATCGATTCTTCGATCATTACATGCAGCCCTTCGTCAGCGGCCCTGCGGGACACTATCGCCTGCGCAGCATTGACGGCCAGAGCTTGCCGATGTCCCGGGTCTACCTTGACCAGATGGCGACAGCGCATACCATCCGCCGGAGCTTTTTCGCCGAAAACCCGACCGAACCGCAAGTGCAGTTCAAGCTTGAACCGTACACCCTGGATCCGGGGGTGAGCCGTGCTGAATTTCGCTTTGGCGACCAGACGCTTGAATACCGCCACGGTCCGATCCTGCCGGTGGCGTTTACCTGGCCAACCGACGCGCAGAACGGTCGGACCGCCCTGGTGCTGGATAAAATGATCGGTCGTGGCGTCGGCATCGAGAAGAATACCGGGCCGTGGTCGCTGTTTCGTTTGTTCGACCTGATGCAGAGCGAATACCTGACCGGGCGCGATGTCCGTGTATTGAAGGCGGACCTGGGTGGCCTGCGCGCCAATTACTTACTGACGAGCCAGCGCACGCCGAACCCTTTCGACATGAGCGTCCTGCGCACATTTCGCCTGCCGGTGCAGCTTTGAAACAGGCGCCCGACCCCTGGCGCAGCGCCGCGCGCACGGACCCTGGCAAGACCCGGGCACGTAACGAGGACGCCTTTCTCGACTGCCCGCGACAGGGAGTGTGGGCGGTCGCCGATGGCATGGGCGGCCATTCGGGCGGCGACATCGCCAGCCAGTTGATCGTTGCCAACCTGACGGCACTGCCCTTGTACCAGGACTTGGATGAACGTTCGAAAGCGGTGCGCCAATGCCTGCGCTGGACCAACCGCCGGTTGAGCCAGGAGCTTACCGTCACCGAAGATCATCCCGGCATTACCGGCAGCACGGTGGTGGCGCTGTTGCTGGAAGGGAACCGTGGGGTCTGCATCTGGGCGGGCGACAGCCGTTGTTATCTGTGGCGCGGTCGTCGGTTGTACCAATTGACCAAGGATCACTCACTGCAACAGCAACTGATCGACACGCAACACATCAGCCGCGATGAAGCCGGTGCCCATCCTGCGGCCAAGGCATTGACGCGCGCGGTGGGCGCCGCACCAGAACTGACGTTGGAGGTGCTGGAACTGGATGTTCACCCGGGCGACACATTTTTGCTGTGCAGTGACGGTCTGTATCAAGGCCTTGGTGCACAAGCCCTTGGTAATGCCTTGGGCCTGGCTTCGCCACGCAGGGTGTTGGAGCGGCTTTTCGATGACGCCTTGCGTGGTCCGGCGCGGGATAACCTGACGGCCATAGTGATCCGACCGTGAATGAAGAGGGTGGTCATCCCACGTATTTCGCTTTCGCCAATAGGGCACCCATTGTGAAATCCAACCTGCGTTGCGCCAGCGAAGCTCCGGACATACTCGCAGGGCGCTATTGCCTTGAACGTCTGCTTGGGGCTGGCGGCATGGGTGTTGTTTATCGTGCGCGGGATCTGTTGCACGAACAATACGCCGATCCTGATCCGTACCTGGCCTTGAAGATGCTCAGTGAGGCATTCGACGCGACAACCGATGCAAGTGCACTGCTCTACAGCGAGTTCGCCCTGACGCGGCGATTGCACCACCCGAATATTTTGCGTCCCTACACCTTCGAAGTGGATGCTGGCCAACGGCGAGCATTCATCACTATGGAGCTGATGCGCGGCCTGACCCTGGACCAACTGCTTTGCGAACGGCCCCTGGGGCTGCCTTGGCCTGAACTGAAGGCGATCGCCGTGCCGCTGCTCGATGCTTTGGCGTACGCCCACAGCCGTGGCGTACTGCATGGCGACATGAAGCCGAGCAACGTCATGTTGAGCGAGGAGGGCCTGCGTCTGTTCGATTTTGGCTTGGGCCTGGCCGAGGAAGGGCCCTCGCAGCACCTGCCGAACCTGAACCGTGAGCGCCTCAACGCCTGGACGCCAGGTTACGCGGCACCTGAACTGCTTGAAGGTGCACGCCTGTCAGCGGGGGCCGATGTCTATGGTGTGGCTTGCGTGCTGTATGAACTGGCGAGCGGCCAACACCCGTTCCGACGGTTACCCGCCACCGAGGCTCGCAATGCCCGGTTGGAGCGCGGGCTCAAGGCACCGCGCAACCTGCCCAGGCGTTGCTGGCCGGCGCTGCGAATGGCGTTGGCGCTTGATCCGGGGCAGCGGCGTATTGGTGCGGCTCAGTTGCGTGATGCCTGGGGTGATGTTTCGTCTTGGTGGTGACATTTCCCTGTGGGAGTGAGCAGCGGTCTTGTCTGACCCGGTGATGTTGAAGGTGCCGCCGTCATCGCGAGCAAGCTCCGCTCCCACAGTCAGCGGGAGCAAGCTCCCTCGCCACGGGGGGTGGTGCTGCGATTAGCGAGGGAGTTGCCCTCGATCCCCCAGGAGTTCATCGATCAGTTCGTCAAAGGCTCGATGAGCGCTGAAGCCATTCAGGACGCCTCCATTGTGTCGCTAAAAAGCCATTTCGACGACACGTTCCATTCTCATGTCGTCGCCAGCGACATGAGAGCATAACGTGTCGCAAAAATCGAAAAACAGCGACACGTTATTCCGTCGTGTTTACACTGACGACATGAGAGGGCGCTGACCGAGCGCCCTAGCCCCTTATCTAAAGGATCAGGATCGCCGATGACTGCAGCCCCTCCCATCTGGCAGGCCGATAAACCGTATAACCAATTACCGCCTCTGCCTCCAGCCGCCGAACTGGAAACCCGTGCAGTACTCAAGCGCTGTATCGAGGCGCGCACGGCCTTGGCTGAGCTGAAGCAGGCAGCCGAACTGATCCCCAACCAAACGGTGTTGATCAACACCATCCCCTTGCTGGAAGCCAAGGACAGTTCCGAGATCGAAAGCATCGTGACGACTACGGACTTGCTCTTTCAGCATGCCCAGGAGCGTGACGGCCATGCCGATCCGGCGACCAAGGAAGCCCTGCGCTATCGTAAAGCCCTACACCACGGCTTCCTGTCGCTGACCGAACGTCCATTATCCACGGGCACGGCAGTTGACATCTGCCGCACGCTCAAGGGCGTGAACATGGACATTCGACGCGTACCGGGCACCCAGTTGGCCAACGACCGTACCGGCGAGATCATCTACACCCCACCGGATGGCGAAGATCATTTACGTGATCTGCTCGCCAACTGGGAGCGTTTCCTGCACAACGAGACGGACCTGGACCCGCTGGTGCGTATGGCCGTTGGGCATTACCAGTTCGAGGCGATTCACCCGTTCACCGATGGCAATGGCCGTACCGGGCGGGTGCTTAATACGCTCTACCTGATTCAAGAGGGGCTGCTGAACCTACCAATCCTCTATCTCAGCCGTTACATCATTGCCCACCGAGCCGACTACTACCGCCTCCTGCTCGATGTCACTCGTGAACAGGCATGGGAGCCTTGGCTGCTCTACATGCTCAGCGCCGTGGAAGAAACCGCTCGCTGGACCTGCGCCAAAATCGCCGCCATCCGCAGCCTGTCTGAACACTCTACCCAATTCGTTCGTGAACGATTGCCGAAAATCTATTCCCGTGAATTGGTGGATGTGATCTTCGAACAACCGTACTGCCGCATCCATAATGTCGTCGAGAAACAAATTGCCGGACGCCAGGCTGCTTCTCGCTACCTCAAAGAGCTCGCCGACATTGGTGTTCTGCGAGAAGCGCAGGTCGGCAAGGAAAAGCTCTTTATCCACCCAAAACTGATGCAACTGCTGGCGCGGGATAATAATGAGTTCAAGCCTTACGACTGACCTTCTATCGTTTAGTCGCGATCGGGTCGTGGCCTCAATCGAAGAGAGTTAAGCTGTGGTCACCGAAATCCCGGTTGGCGCGGGTCGACATTATCCAGCGCTCGGTTCGCCAGCAATGAATTTACCTTTTCTGGAACAGCCAAGTGCGAACAATAAAAAGCGTCGAGACAATGCTGTCTTGACGCTTCGTTTTGTGCCCTTGTCCTTTGTCTACCCGTGCGCTCCGAGATGTATCGGTAGGCACACAGGGTCTTTACATAAGTTTTTTATCCAAAGTGTGACTGTACAGGCCGGGGTTTTTAAGTCCTTCTAAAAGGCTGTCACGCTCCGCTTTTAGTGGTGCTTTTTTCTCCTCACTGGCACCACTTTGCAAATCGGCTTCTATTCGCTCCAATCTGGTTTTCGTATTTTTTATTGCTATTTCTCGGGCTTCAGCCTGGGTATCCATTGCCTTGATGCACCAAGCCGAGAATTTTTTCTGGCCCTCATTCGGGTCTGGCAATAAAAGAGCCGACATGCACAATTGCTGTTCATCATCGGCAAGCACAACGTTATTCACAATCCCTTCGACTGTTTTTGCTATTTGTTGTATGTGGGCGTCTGATCGTTGGCTACCCATGCCAGTGGTTTCTATTTTTACCTTTATTTCTCCGTCTGCAATGACGCCTTTTGTATCGGCTATTGCGCTGTCGATAACGGTTCTATCGTCTTTCAGGTTTTTGATTTTTTCTGCCAGGTCCGATGCGGTTTGATCCATTTCCGACGTATCGGCCTTGGCGTCCGCTTTTTTTGCATCACTGATTTTTTTGTCTACGGCCGTCTTCTCTGTTTCTAGGGCAGAAATTCTATCGCTGACCTTTTCTCTTTCGGCTCTTTGTTCGGCAAGTGATTTTGTCGCTTCAGCCCGCCCACTGGTCGTGAGGGCCATTGGAGGGGCCTTCACCGTTCCTGTCAGTTGCTCAATCGCCAAAAGGGCCACTGTATTTTTTTGGAAACGCCTCATGAGAAGGTCATATTGAGCGTCGCTTATCGCGCCAGACATGTAGCTCTCACACAAGCGATAGCCGAAATCACGGAGCAACTGGATGCTTTGTGTGCGTATGCCTGTGAATGCGGCCCCATCCTGCATGGCGAAAGCCAATTCACCGCTTGCCTTACCTGGATACCCCCCTTTTGCCGCCAACTCATAAGCAAGGGAGGCCATTGCATCGGGGCTGGGTTCTGCACACACAAATGTTCCTTTCTTTATGTGTTCCTCCGAAACGAACTTTCCGGTCGGGTCGTATTTTTTGGTTATGGTCTCGTTGGGGGCTACCAGTATGGCTCTCTGTCGAATATCGCTCAGGGAGCTTTCCCCACGAGAAACATCAAAAGTTCGGTAGATGCTGTTCAGGTTGGCGCAGCCGGCGATAGACATAATGATGAAAGCTAATAAGGTCCCCTTCATGGCGCATGGCTCCCTTTGCTTGGCGATGATGGCACTCTGGTATAGCTCATGGAGTCGATGTCCGCGACTGAGCCGAGCAAAAGAATGTTGGGAGGCCAAGCCAAAGCGCATTTTTTTCGGCAAGCGGGGGCGGCTTCGCCACCCAGCGGGAGCAAGCTCCCTCGCCACGGGGATTTGTGCTTAGCCTGCGTGGCTGTACAAGATGTTGTAGAACGAGGTGTGCTCATCGTTGATCAAGGCAAGATCCTGCCCCGTGGGAATTTTTTCGAACAGCGCTTTGTCGACCCCCATGCGACGCCGGATGATCACCTCCAGCAATTGGCCAAACAACGTTTCATCACCGACGTGTTTTTTCAGTTTTAGCACGTCGCGAGGTTTGTCTTTCAGGATGTGAAAGGCGTAATTCATCACAACCATATTGGAGACGAACAGGTTTGCCGTTGACTGAAGCGGATTGACCGCATCGATCAACGCCTCGAATATTTTTTTCGGGTCCTGAGCGTACGTGAGCAGAAATACATCGGGGTACATAAGCTCGCTGTGGCGATCATTGATCACGAAGCGGTAATGAGTCTCGTCGGGCTCGGTGAGTAATCTGACGGTGCTTGTTTGAAAGGTTTTCAACGTGCTGAGCAGTTCATGCTCTTTCCTGCTGTCGGCCTTGATCGTTTTGTAGACCCGATCAATCACGTCCAGAAAAGCCACGGACCCCAGCCCGTCGGTCGCCATCATCAGTTGATCGCCTTCGATGCTGAACCGGCGATAAGCCTCGTCATCGATGCTCAATTCGAAAAGCAGAAACCTGAGCATGTAGTTCCTCAGGCGCGCGTCGGCATCCAGGGCGCTGTTCTTCAAGCTGATCAGTTGGATCAGGTAGAAGAAAATAAAGTACTGCTTGTTGGTTCGTTGACGGTTGTCGATTTCAAGCAGGTAGCCAAAACGCGACAGGACCAGCAGCAGGGCGTAGCAGTCGAGTTCTGTGAAGCCGTTCTTCAACATGGCTTTTTCGAAAGCGCTGACGGAAAACAAATCATGCCAGCGGCTAACGCTGAAGGGCGCGCCATTGCGTTTTCTGGCGACAACGCTCAGCAGCGCAGGCTCGTCTTCTTCGTAAAAAACAGCACCCAACGCCTTCGGATACGGCCGGACGTTGAGGAAGTTTTCAAGCTTGTAGGAGAGAAGATCGAATATGTCCATCTGGCGTTATCCGCAGGTCTTCCATTTTCCGTTCGGGCCTTTTTTCTCGACACGAAATGACGTAATGGTTTTATTGAATTTATCCAATAATCGGAAACCGATGCCTCTGGCCTTGGGCTCATTCGTCTTGGACAGCACGCCATCTTTCAGGCCCGTCTCTTTATAGTCAACGGTAGAGATGTCCTTGTGATTATTGAGCATGCTCACACCTTCGTTATTGACGGTGGCCACTACTCGATACTTCTCATTGCCTGGGTTGAAACCAGGGTTACTGTCCTGGTTGACCCACACCGCTTTCTCTCCTCGGATATTCGGAACCAGGCCACCTTTGCCTCCGTTGGCAGCCTTGGACGAGACGGTTTCGCTCTCGCCCATGTACCGGATAATCTCATTCTCTTTGAGCCCCAGCGGGTCGATCCAGGTAAATGGATTCGGTGCGTAGCGATAGAGATTCAGGCTTGCCGCCAGGCCCAACGGGTCGGGCGTAGTAAAGCGGCCTATGTCGGGATCATAGAAGCGGAAGGTGTTGTAGTGCAGGCCCGTTTCCCGGTCCAGGTACTGCCCCTGAAAGCGCAGGTTCTGTTCTTCGATGTAGTACGGCTCACGGACTTCATCGGTGGTGTTGCCCCATACCTGGTAGTGCGCGTGCCATAGCGGGTGGCCGTCACTTTCGGTCAAGGCTTGTGGCAGGCCATTGGGGTCGTTGTGGTAATAGCGGATGCGTTGATGTTCATCGATGCCGTCGACGCGGGCCAAGGGCTCGTGACTGTCGCCGATGTAGAGGTACAGGCTGGTCAGGCTATTTTTATGTTCCTTGAGTAGTTGCAGGCCATCCCAGTCGAAACGCGTGCAGGCGATGAGACGTCCGTCGTCATCGTGTTCGGTTTTCTCAATCCTTCGGCCCAACGGGTCGTAGCGCATCCTGACGATGCTTTCACCGTCGGACTTGTGCGTTCTAACTTCAACCAACCGATGATCCGAGTCGTAGCTGAAACGCTGCAGGCCATGCCGGCTGCTGCGCTTTTCAATCACTCGGCCAAAGCCATCGTAGCGATAGTGCTTGTCCTGATAGCGCTTGAGTTGGTTGTGCGTAACCCGCCCACCTGTACCCGGTGAACCGTCGAGGAGATTGGCGGCGGCATCGAAGGAAAATGTTTCATTCTGGCTTTGCCGAGTGCCCTGGCTGGCCAGGATCCGGCCCGTCACATCGTAGTGCAGCAATTGGCGTTGTTGACCTGTTGGCAGCCGCTCAAGGCGCCCCACCAGGTGGTCGCCAGGATCAAACTCGAAATGGGTCTGATCGGCGGCAGGGATCAACGCCGGTTGGCGGGTATGCCGACGTTGGCGGCTGCGTAAGCGCCCGCTACGGTCATACTCACTCCGTGTGCTGATTTGGCCTTGGGTGCGCAGTACCTCTCGATGCAGCCGATCGCGTTCGAAGTCGCTGATGACGTGGCCGTCGAGGTTGATTTGGTGCAGATGACCACTGCCGTAGTACAGACGGTTGACCCAACGGCCATCGGGTAGGTGGGTCTGGATCAGGTTGCCGAGTTCATCGTAGTGATGCTTCAGAACGCCTGCTGAACTCTGCTCCTCAATCAGATAACCCAGCGCGTCATAGGCAAAGCCCAGTCGTTGTTCGTTGCCGTCGTTATCGATGACCGTGGCTTCGATTAACTGATTCAACGGGCTATAGCTGTACCGGGACTGTCCATCCGGTGTGATTCGGGTGGTCAGCCGGCCAATGGCATCACGTTCTAACTGATGAACAAGGGGCTTTTCACTGGGCTGATGACCACCTCGCGACGCGGCGACGGTTTCGACTCGTTTTACGTTGTTGAGGGCGTCGTATGTGTAGCCCTTGGCGCTGCCATCAAGGTTGCGCTGTTCGGTCAACCGATCCCCTGCATCCCAGGCAAACCGGTAGCTTTCGCCATTCTCGTTGGTCAGCGCTTGCAGCCGGCCGAAGCTGTCGTAGACAAACTGCACCTGCCGGCCCTGGGCGTCGGTGCGTTGGCGGACCTGGCCGCGGCGGTTGTGTTGGTAGAGCGTGGTGTGCCCGGCCGGGTCGGTGTAGCCGGTGAGCTGGCCGGCGGTGTCGCGCTGGTAACGCTCGGTGCGGCCGTCCGGCAACTGGCTGCCGAGCAAGCGCCCTTGAGCGTCGTAGCTGAATTGGGTGCGTTCGCCGAGGGCGTCGGTGATGGTCTGCAAATAACCGCGGGCGTCGTAGCTGAAGCGCGTCGGGTAACCCGAGCAATCGACGTGTTCCACCAATTGGCCGAACGGGTTCCAGCGCAGTTTTTTGCTTTTGCCGGTGGCGTCGATGATTTCCACGACCTGGCCGTGGGCGTCGTAGCGGTAGCGGGTGACGTGGCCCAGCGGGTCGGTTTCTGCCGTGCAGTTGCCGCGTTGATCGTAACGGTATTTCCAGCTGTGGCCGGCGGGGTTGGTGTCCACCCGCGGCAGGGCCCAGTGTTCGAGCCAGAGGGTGGATTCGCTGCGGCCCAACGGGTCGGTTTCGCTGAGCAGGTTGCCGGCTTCGTCGTAGCTGAATGAGTACTGGCCGCCCTGTGGATCGGTGGCGCTGAGCAACTGGCGCTCATCGTTCCATTCGAACAGCCAAGTCTGGCCGAGGTTGTCGGTGTATTGGGTAATCTGGTGCTGGCTGTTCCACTGCCGAATGCTGACGCGCTGCAAACTGTCGCTGATGCGGGTGATGCCGGCCTCAAGGTCATAGTCGAACTGGTAGGCGTCGCCTTCGTCGGTCCAGTGCCGGACCACGCGCCATTCCTGGTCGTCGATCAGGGCCCATTCGTAGAAGCAGTGCAGGCCGGTGGGCAACTGGTGCTCGACCATCCGTTGCCCGACGTCGTAGCGGAAGCGCCGTTGCACCTGGCCGCTGGCATCGCGTACTTCGGCGAGGGTGTTGGCCGCGTCGTAGGCGTAGCTGACCAGCACCTCCCGCGTTTGGTCGGGGTAGAGGCGCTCGATGTGGGTGACGCGTTCGCCTGCGCGGATCAGCTCGACGTGCACCAGGTCGAAGGTGTCGCGCAGCCGCACCAGGCGCCCGGCGTCGTCGTAGTCGAGGTGGATGCGGTTGTCGTTGCGGTCGCCCAGTTGGTTCAGGCGCAGGTGTGATGGGTTGGCTGGCGAGGGTTCGAACAAACGGTACAGGCCGTTTTCGCTTTCGATCAGCAATTGCCCATTCACATGGCGGCGCACGGCCAGGCCTTCGCCGGCGCTGAACACCGCGCCGCCCAAGGGGATGGAGCCCATGTCGATGGGCCGGCCCTGTTCGTCGGTGTAGACCAGGGTTTCGCCGCCCTCGGGGTGGGGCTGGATTTGCACTTGGACTTCGTAGGCGACGCTCCAGCCAGCGCCGAACAAACTGTCGCGGCGTTCGTCGCGGCTGTTGTAGACGCGCTGCCAGTCAATCGGCAGGATGCCGGGCAAGACGAAATCCAGGTCCTCGTCAGCGCCCAGCACCTTGGCCCCGGTGGCGGCATGCACCGGGTTCGACGAACCCATGGCGGCGTTGGCGGCCGCGTTCGCCGCGCTGCTGGCGGCCATGGACACCGCGCCGCCCACCAGCATGCACGGCAGTTTGCTGAAGAACTTGCCCTTGCCACCCTTGAGCATCAGCAGTGCGGTGACCGCCAGGCCTACGCCCGGGGTCTTGCCGCTGCGGATCTCGCGCACCACCACCGAGCCGCCGCCAATGGTTACGTTGGGCGAAATCAGCCCGGCCGACACCACCGTCGCATCGCAGGTGCTGCGGTCGCCGCTGCGCACGGCGGGTTGGCCGTTGATGGTGACCTTCTCCGAACCTTCGGCCATGAACTGCGGTGGCATGGGCGGGTGCTTGGTGCAGATCACCAGGTCTTCCGGTCGGGTCTCCGTGCCGGGGGCGGGCGAGGCGACAGTCGGGCGCCACATCTGCGAGAAAAAATTGCCGGCCATGTCCAGGTAGCTGGGTTCTTCTTCCGGCTCGGGCATTTCCAGTTCGGTGCCGGCCGGCGCCACATGGGAAACCACCGCCCCGGCGGCGCGGGCCGAGGGGATGTTGTTGGTGAAGGTGTCCTTGGAGCCGGTGAGGATGTTGGCCTGCACCGTGGGCGGAAAGAGGGCGTTGCCGATGCCCTCGCATAAATTGCTCAGGCCTTTGTCGGCCCCGGTCTTGCTCATGGCCAGGCCAACGATGGTGCCCACCACCAGGCCCAGGACGAAGCAGCCCAGGCCGCCGGTGACCACGGTGATGCCCGTGGCCGCGACCACGGCGGCGGTCGCCAGGGCAGTGATCGCAATGTTGGCCGCCACCTCCAATACACCGCCCAGGATGTCGGCCATCATCGAGGTGTGGTTGAGTGCATCGCCCAGGCGGGCGGCCCAGAGCGCGTCAGACATGCACGTTGCTCAGGCGGGTAGGGTGGCTGGGGAGTGTGTGTTCAAGCAGTTGGATGCCTTCCATTGCATCTGTCCTTGTGGGTTAGGGCATGCTCATCAGGGCCATTCTCAGGCGCTTGATCAGTTTCGGGGTCTTGAGGCAATCGGCCGGGCGTTTGTTACCCAGGGCGGGTACGGTCTGTTCCAGCCACCATAAGCCTTCCTTGAGCCCCCTTTTGCCGTAGAGCACCACGGCCATGTCGAGGTGGTTATCCATGACCTTGGCCAGCGCGCGGGCGTTGTCGTCGAGGTAGTCCTCTTCGTACAACCGCACGAAATGCTGCCAATCGGCATCGCCGACGTATTCGTCTTCCAGTCCCATTTTAAAAACCTGCAAACGAAATCAAGTTGCTGCCGGTCGGGTTTCGCGCCGACGGCGCCAGGATCCCATCATAACCATTCGCCTTGGCCCAGGCGCCGATTTGATGGGTCTGGGTGTATTTGTCGCCGGTAATGCTCTTGAGGGAGACCCCCAATTGTTTGCGCACATCGGCCCGGGTCAGGTCCAGGACGTTGTTGAGCTGCACTTTCTTGCTGACCAGCACCCGTGTGGACAGGTCCACGCCCCAGTGATTGACTTCGCCCATGGCTGTCTTGCGTGAGTTGGCGCCATAGACACCGCCCAGGCCGGGGGCGGTGTAACGGTGCCTGGAGGCGACGTTCCACTTGTGCGCTGTCCAAGTCGTGCTGATCCGCCCCGGCTCTTCAAAGCGATACACCGTTCGGTTGACCTTGCGCCCCTTGGGCGGCGTCGAGCATTTCATCAGCCCGAAGGGGTCGATCCAACTCACCGGGTTCGGCGCGTACTGGTAGAGGTTCAGCCCACCGGCTAGGCCGATCGGGTCCGGTGTGGTGAAGCGGCCGATGTCCGGGTCGTAGAAACGCAGGGTGTTGTAGTGCAGCCCGGTTTCGCGGTCCAGGTATTGGCCCTGGAAGCGCAGGTTCTGCTCTTCGATGTAATACGGTTCGCGCAGCTCTTCGGCGGTGTTGCCCCACACCTGGTAACGGGCTCGCCAGAGTGTGTGGCCGTCGGCTTCCGAGAGCTGTTCGGGCAGGCCGTTGAAGTCGTTGTGGTAGTAGCGGACCTTCTGCTGATCGCCCAGGCCGTCGACCCTCGCCAGGGGTTCGTGGCTGTCGTCGGCGTAGATGTAGAGGCTGGTCTGGCTGTCGCGGTGTTCCTGCAAAAGTTGCAACGCATCCCAGGTGAAACGGGTGCGGCTGAGCAGCGTGGCGTTGCGGTCGTACTCGGCTTTTTCGATGCGTCGACCCAACGGGTCATAGGTCATTTTTACGACCGAGCCGTTATCGTTGCGCACTTCCACCAGCCGTTGTTCGGCATCGTAGCGAAAACGCTGGACGCCACGTCGGGCGCTGCGTTTTTCCACCATGCGACCGAAACCGTCATAGCGGTAGCGCTTGTCCTGGTAGGTCAACAAGCGGTTATGCGCGACCTGGCCTGTGCCCAGACCGTCCAGCAGGTTGGCGGCCGGGTCATAGGCGAAGCTTTCACGCTGGCCTTGAAGGTTGTCCTGGCTGGCAAGAATGCGGCCGGTGGCGTCATAGTGCAGTAACTGGCGATGGGACGCTTCGGGCTGGCTGTCGAAGCGCTCCACCCGTTGATCGCTGGCGTCATAGCCAAACAGCGATTGCGCCACAGGCTGCAGCAGCGTGGATTGACCCTGTTGCCGCCGCTGGCGGGCCCGCAGGCGGCCACTGCGGTCGTATTCGCTGCGGGTGCTCTGGCGCCCCTGGGTGCGCAGCACTTCGCGGTGCAGGCGGTCGCGCTCGAAATCGCTGATGACCTGGCCATCGAGGTTGATCTGGTGCAGGTGACCGCTGCCGTAGTGCAGGCGGTTCAGCCAACGACCGTCGGGAAGCAGCGTCTGGTTCAGGTTGCCCAGTTCGTCATAGCGATGTTCGAGGTTCCCCGCCCAGCCTTGCTCGGTAATCAATTGCCCCAGGGCGTCGTAACGCAAGCCCAGGCTTTGTACTTCACCGGTCTGGCTGGTGAAGGTGATCGCGTTGACCTGGTCGAGCGCGTCATAGCGGTACTCGGTGCGCCCGTCTGCGGTGACTTTCGCCACCAGTCGCCCCATCGCATCGCGTTCCAGCTCATGAATGATGGGGGCTTGGGGGGCGAGGTCCAGGTCGGTGCTGCCAGGCACCGCGAACGCTTCCACGCGGGTGACGTTGTCCAGCGGGTCGTAGGCGTAGCGCTTGAGGCTGCCGTCCAGACTGTGTTGGGCGGTCAAGCGGTCGGCGGCGTCCCAGGCAAACCGGTAGCGCTCACCGTTTTCGTTGGTCAGGGCCAGCAGGCGCCCGTAGTTGTCGTAGCTCAGCTCCACCCGGCGGCCATGGGCGTCGGTGCGCACCCGCAGTTGACCGCTTAGGGTGTGTTGGAAAGTTGTCGTATGCCCGGCCGGATCGCTATAGCTGATCAACTGTCCGCTTGCGTCACGCTGATAGTGCTCGGTGCGCCCGTCCGGCAGTTGCTTGCTCAGCAGTCGACCCTGGTCGTCGTAGCTGAAAAGCGTCCGCTCTCCCAGTGCGTCGGTGCTGCTGAGCAACAGCCCTCGCTCGCAATAGCTCAACCGTGTGGTGTAACCGGAACAATCGGTGTGTTCGCTGAGTTGTCCAAGCGCCGTCCAGCGCATGCGCTTGCTTTTGCCGGTGGCGTCGATGACCTCCACCACTTGGCCGTGGGCGTCGTGGCGATAGCGGGTGACGTGGCCCAGCGGGTCGGTTTCGCGAATGCGGTTGCCCCGCGCGTCATAGCGGTATTGCCAGGTATTTCCCGCGGCGTCGGTTTCAGCCAGGGGCAGGGCCCAGTGTTCGAGCCACAGGGTTGACTCGCTGCGCCCCAGCGGGTCGCGGGTTTCGCAGAGGTTGCCCGCTTCGTCATAGCTGAACTGATGTTGTCCGCCGTTGGGATCGGTCGCCCCCAGCAACTGGCTTTCGTCGTTCCACTGGAAGGTCCAGGTGCGACCCAGCGCGTCGGTGCTTTCGGTAATCTGATATCGGGTATCCCAGCGACGGGTGCTGATGCGCTGCAAACCGTCGGTGATGCGCGTAGTCCCGGCGGCCAGGTCGTACTCGAAGGTGTAGGCGTCGCCCGCGTCGGTCCAGTGGCGAACCACGCGCCATTCCAGGTTTTCAACCAACGCCCATTCATAGAAACAGCGAAGCCCGGTAGGTAGTTGGTGTTCCACCATTCGCCGCCCGGCGTCGTAGGCGTAGCGACGTTTTACCTGGTCGTTGGACTGACGGACCTGCGCCAGATCGCCCTGGCCGTCGTAGCCATAGTGCATCAGCACTTCCCGGCGTTGATCGGCATAGAGGCGGTCGATCCGGCTGACCCGTTGTGGCCAGCGCTCGTCATACGCCAGTGCGATGCGGGTCAGGTCGAAGGTGTCACGCAGTTGCGCCAGGCGTCCGTTATCGTCGTATTCCAAGTGGATGCGGTTGTCGTTGCGGTCACCCAGTTGGTTCAGGCGCAGCAGCGCTGCATTGGCTGGCGTGGGTTCGAACAAGCGGTACAGCCCGTCCGCGCTCTCTATCAGCAGCTCGCCGTTGGCATGCCGGCGCACGCTGAGGCCTTCACCGGCACTGAACACGGCACCGCCCAGGGGGATCGAGCCCATGTCGATGCGTCGGCCCTGTTCGTCGCTGTAGACCAGGGTTTCGCCGCCGTCTGGATGGGGCAGGATTTCGACGCGCACCTCGTAGGGCACGCTCCAACCTGCACCGAACAATCCGTCGCGGCGTTCGTCGCGGCTGTTGTAGAAGCGTTGCCAGTCGATCGGCAAGATGCCGGGCAGGACGAAGTCCATCTCCTCGACATCGCCCAACACTTTGGCCCCGGTGGCGGCGTGCACGGGGTTCGACGAGCCCATCGCGGCGTTGGCCGCGGCGCCCATCGCGCTACTGACCGCCATCGACGCCGCACCGCCGATCAACATGCAGGGCAGGTTACTGAGGAATTTACCCTTGCCGCCCTTGAGCATCAGCAGTGCCGTGACCGCCAGCCCGACGCCCGGGGTCTTGCCGCTGCGGATCTCGCGCACCACCACCGAACCGCCACCAATGGTCACGTCAGGTGAAATCAGCCCGGCTGATACCACGGTCGCATCGCAGGTGCTGCGGTCGCCACTGCGCACGGCGGGCTGGCCGTTGATGGTGACTTTGTCCGAGCCTTCGGCCAGGAACTGCGGCGGCATCGGCGGGTGTTTCATGCAGGTGATCATGTCCAGCGGCTTGGGCACGGCACCGGGCGCGGGCACGGCGACGGTGGGACGCCACATCTGCGAGAAGAAATTCTCGGCCATGTCCAGGTAGCTGGGTTCGGCTTCGGGGGCTTCAAGTTCGGTGCCGGCCGGCGCGACATGGGACTCGATCGCCCCGGCGGCGCGGGCGGCAGGGATGTTGTTGGTCAAGGTGTTGGTGGAGCCGGTGAGGATGTTGGCCTGCACCGTGGGCGGGAAGAGGGCGTTGCCGATGCCCTCGCATAGGTCGCTTAGCCCCTTGTCGGCCCCGGTCTTGCTCATGGCGAGGCCGACCACGGCGCCCACCACCGCGCCGAGCAGGAAGCAACCCAAGCCGCCAGTGGCAACGGTAATGCCCGTGGCCGCGACCACGGCAGCCGTCGCCACCGCGGTGATCGCAATGTTCGCGGCCACTTCCAGGACGCCGCCGAGGATATCGGCCATCATCGAGGTGTGGTTCAGCGCGTCGCCTAGCCGAGCGGCCCAGAGTGCGTCAGACATCCAAGGTGCTCATCAAGCCTGAACGTCGAACAGCAGCGAACCCTTGATCGTTGCCCAATGCGCGGCTTCGGCATCGCCCAGTTTCTCGGCTTTCACGTAGCTCAGGGCAAGCATTTTTCGGGTGCCGGGCAGCACCAGGGCCAGCTGGAACTGGAAGACCTTTTCATTGCCCTTGTTGAACTGGCTGCGCAGTTCGATGGCTTCGACTTCCTGGTTGGCGCCTACGCGCACGGTGGCGCCCGGTTGGCAGCGCAGGTCCTGGACCTGTTTTTCCAGGCGCTTGAGCTGGTCGTCGAGGTTGCTTTGCAGGGTCTCGCCCTCGGCCAGCAAGCTGCGGCTGACGATCAAGGACGTGCCCAGTTCGGGGAACTTGAGGATGTTGATTGTCGCGTCCAGCAATTCGCTGGGCGGCAGCTGGAACTGGAATTCATTGAGGCGGTAAGTCATGGCGCGAAAATCTCGAGGTTAGCCCTTGGGTGCAGGGAACGCGGCTTGGATGTTGGCATCGATGCTGCCCTTGACGCCCTGGCCGTCCGGCGTGGCTCCGGGGCCGCCACCGTTGTTCAGGTGCAGCACGCCGCCGGTGTTGAACTCGGCATCGCCGCTGGCATAGAAGCTGATCTGTACGCCGGTCAGGTTGATCTGGCCGCTGGCGTTGAGCTCCAGGATGCTTTCGCCGCATACCAGGCGCAGGTTTTCGCCCACTTCAATCACGTAGCTCTGGCTGATGCTGTCGGTCTTGCGCTGGCCCACCGAGAGAATGTCCTCCTGCTTGACGATGCGCAGGCGGTTGTTGCCGATGGTCACCGTCTCGTTGTGGCCGATGCTCTTGTTGCGGTCATGGCCCACCGAATGGCTTTCATCCACCTCGACCACGATGTCCTGGTTACGCTCGGCGTGGATGTACAGTTGCTCGGCGCCTTTCTTGTCTTCCATGCGGATTTCGTTGAAATTCGCTGGCGTGCCGCCCTTGCTCGAACGGCTTTTCATGCCGCTCTGGGTGGCATTGGCGGGCAAGTCATAGGGCACGGTCTGTTCGGCGTTGTAGACGCGACCGGTGATGATCGGCCGATCCGGGTCGCCTTCGAGGAAACTGACGATCACTTCCTGGCCAATTCGCGGGATCTGCATCGAGCCCCAGTTTTTCCCGGCCCATGCCTGCGACACGCGAATCCAGCACGAGCTGTTTTCGTTGGATTGGTCGTGACGGTCCCAGTAGAAATGCACCTTCACCCGGCCGAACTGATCAGTCCAGATTTCCTCGCCCTTGGGACCCACCACTAGCGCAGTCTGCGGGCCTTTGACGATAGGGCGATGGGTGATGGGCAGTGGCCGATAGCTTTGCTGGGCGTCGATACAGGTCAGGCTGCTTTCGAACTGCGCCGAAGGCGCGCCACCGCCGGTTTCGCCGCTTTCCTGGGAAATGTAGTAGCGGGCGCCGACGATCAGGTATTCGCGGTTCTGGTCCTGGCGGGTGAAGCCGGTGAGGCTGAACAGATGCCCCGAGCCCAGGCCCCGGGCGTTACCGGCCAGCTCGACCTGTTCGTGCTGGGTCTGCAAGGCTTCGATGCGGGTGCGGGCGTAGTGTTCGCCGTCCTGGCTCTGCACGTAGGTGCCAGGGTAGTCGTAGAGGGGATAGTCGCCGGCCGTGTGCGGGCGGGGCATGGCCGAGCGTACGTCGATGCGTGCGCTGGGGCGTTGAAAATCGTAGTCGTTGAGCTCCAGCGAGCCGGGCTGGACTTCCTGGGCCAGGTGCCAGTCGTGGATGTGGTCGCGCTCGCGCTGCTGCTCGTTCTTGGGGTAGTAGGGCACCGAGCCGTAGCCGGGCGCCTTGGTGTGGGCACCATAGGCGTCGGCCAGCACCAGTACATGACGACCCTGCTCATGGCGGAAGAAGTAGTAGATGCCTTCCTGCTCCATCAGCCGGCTGACGAAATCGAAGCTGGTCTCGCGATACTGCACGCAGTATTCCCACTCGCGATACGTCTGGCTCAAGGCGTCTTCGAAATCGGAAAAGCCCAGGTCGCGGAACACCTGCTTGATGATCTGCGGGATGGTCAGGTTCTGGAAAATCCGGCAATCGGAGGTGCGGGTCAGCAGCCAAAACCACGGGCGCAGGGTGGCGTGGTAGCTGGCGAACTGGCCCTGGTCGACGTTCTGGCTGAAACGGGCGACGATGCCATGGAAGTAACGCTCGCCACCGCCATCGAGCTGCAGGCTCACGCACATGGGCTTGCCGAGCACCTGATTGAGGTCGATTGCGTTGTCCAGCGAGTGCAGCTGCAGCTCGTAGTTGAACAGCCGCCCCAGTTCTTCGCCGCCGCTCATGTCCTTGAGCAGCAGTACCTCAGGTCCCAGGGGGCTGGTGATCTTGGCCAGGCGTGAGGCTTGGTTGAATAACATCGAGTGTCTCGTGCAAGTTGTAGTAACTGACGGAACCGAATTCCCACTGTGGGAGCGAGCCTGCTCGCGAAAGCGCTGTGTCAGGCAACATGGATGTCACTGACAGATAGCATTCGCGAGCAGGCTCGCTCCCACAGGAGATAGACGTGTTCCTGTCAGGTCAGGCCGCGTCGCTGAAATCGTACTGCAATTCGTTGTCCACCGCGCTGATCCGCACGCCGGCCAAGGCCTTGCCTTCGAGCATGCGGGTCAGGAACTCGCGGCTCATGTCCGGCAGCAGGCTGTTGGTCAGGATGGTGTCGATCATACGCCCGCCGCTTTCGGTTTCGGTGCAACGCGAGACGATCAAATCGATCACCGCGTCGTCGTAGTCGAAGGCCACTTTGTGGGTGCTCTCCACGCGCTTCTTGATGCGGTTGAGTTGCAGGCGGGTGATGGCCTTGAGCATCTCGTCGCTGAGCGGATAGTACGGGATCGTCACCAGGCGGCCGAGCAGGGCCGGCGGGAAAATCTCCAGCAGCGGCTGGCGCAGGGCCTTGGCGATTTCTTCCGGCTCGGGCACGTTCTGCGGGTCTTTGCAGACGTCGGCGATCAGTTCGGTGCCGGCGTTGGTGGTCAGCAGGATCAAGGTGTTCTTGAAGTCGATCACCCGGCCTTCGCCGTCCTCCATCACGCCTTTGTCGAACACCTGGAAGAAGATTTCATGCACGTCCGGGTGGGCTTTTTCCACCTCGTCCAGCAGCACCACGCTGTACGGTTTGCGCCGCACGGCTTCGGTCAGCACGCCACCTTCGCCGTAGCCGATGTAGCCCGGTGGCGCACCCTTGAGGGTGGACACGGTGTGGGCTTCCTGGAACTCGCTCATGTTGATGGTGATGACGTTCTGTTCGCCGCCGTACATGGCTTCGGCCAGGGCCAGGGCGGTTTCGGTCTTGCCCACGCCGGAGGTGCCGGCGAGCATGAACACGCCAATCGGCTTGCTCGGGTTGTCGAGGCCGGCGCGGGAGGTCTGGATGCGCTTGGCGATCATCTGCAAGGCATGGTCCTGGCCGATGATGCGTTTTTTCAGGTGCTGGTCGAGGTTGAGCACGGTTTCCAGTTCGTTGCGGGCCATGCGGCCCACCGGGATACCGGTCCAGTCGGCGACCACCGAGGCCACGGCCTGGTAATCCACGGTGGGCAGGATCAGCGGGGTTTCGCCTTGCAGGGCGGTCAGGCGCTGTTGCAGGTCCACCAGTTTCTCGCGCAGGGCGTGGCTTTCGTTGTCGGACGCCTCGCTGGCGTCCTCGCTGTCCACCACGCCAACGCGCTCGCGCAGGGTGGCGCGGGTGGCGAGCAGTTCGTCCACCAGGGTTTTCTCTTCGGCCCAGCGGCTTTCCAGCTCGGCCAGGCGCTCGCGTTCGGCGCTCAGCAGGCTTTCGGTCTGGGTCTGGCGAGTGCCGATGACCACGCCGATGGCGTGCTCACGGGCGATGATTTGCAGCTCGGTTTCCAGCGCTTCGATGCGCCGACGGCTGTCGTCCACTTCGGCCGGCACGGCGTGCAGGCTGATGGCGACGCGGGCGCAGGCGGTGTCCAGCAGGCTCACGGATTTGTCCGGCAGCTGGCGCGCGGGAATGTAGCGGTGGGACAGCTTGACCGAGGCTTCCAGGGCTTCGTCGAGGATCTGCACCTGGTGGTGCTGTTCCATGGTCGAGGCCACGCCGCGCATCATCAGCAGGGCTTTGTCTTCCGACGGCTCGGCCACTTGCACCACTTGGAAACGGCGGGTCAGGGCCGGGTCTTTTTCGATGTGTTTCTTGTACTCGGCCCAGGTCGTGGCCGCCACGGTGCGCAAGGTGCCGCGGGCCAGGGCCGGCTTGAGCAGGTTGGCCGCGTCGCCCGTGCCGGCGGCGCCACCGGCACCCACCAGGGTGTGGGCTTCGTCGATGAACAGGATGATCGGCTTGGGCGAGGCCTGGACGTCTTCGATGACCTGGCGCAGGCGCTGTTCGAATTCGCCTTTCATGCTCGCGCCGGCCTGCAACAGGCCTACGTCGAGGCTGCGCAGTTCCACGTCCTTGAGGGCCGGCGGCACGTCGCCGGCGACGATGCGCAGGGCAAAGCCTTCGACCACGGCGGTCTTGCCCACGCCGGCTTCACCGGTGAGGATCGGGTTGTTCTGTCGGCGGCGCATGAGGATGTCCACCAGTTGGCGGATCTCTTCGTCACGGCCGACGATCGGGTCGAGCTTGCCGCTGCGGGCTTGCTCGGTGAGGTCGACGGTGAAGCGCTTGAGGGCTTCCTGCTTGCCCATGGCGCTGGGGGCCATGGCGCCGCTGGCTTCGCCCGGCACGGCACCGGCATTGAAGCCGTCGCTGGCGGTCAGGGCGTTTTCCGGCGAGTCGCCGACGTATTCGTCAAACCGCTCGCTCAGGGCTTCGACCTTGACCTTGTCGAACTCCGACGACAGCCCCAGCAGGGCGTGGCGCAGGCTCGGCGTCTTGAGGATGCCCAGCACCAGGTAACCGGTGCGCACTTGGCTTTCGCCGAACATCAGGCTGCCGTAGACCCAGCCGCGTTCCACGGCTTCTTCGACGTGGGACGACAGGTCGGTGATCGACGTCGACCCCCGTGGCAGGCGGTCGAGGGCTTCGGTGAGGTCGCGGGCCAGGCGCGCCGGCTCGATGTTGAACTGGCGGATGATGCGATGCAGGTCCGAGTCCTGCAGTTGCAGCAACTGGTGAAACCAGTGGGCCAGTTCCACATAAGGGTTACCGCGCAACTTGCAGAACACGGTGGCGGCTTCGATGGCTTTGTAGGCCACGCTGTTGAGTTTGCCGAACAACGCGGCGCGACTGATTTCACCCATGCTCATGGCTCCTTGAGGTCTGTGAGGTGTTGGCCTGTTCGGCGTAATGCCGGGCCAGTATTAGATCGTTGGCATCTGTTTCGGGGCGACCCAGCCAGGTATTGAACCCCAGGCGGAAACGACCGTTGAGTTGCAGCGCCGGGACTTCGGGCTGTTCCAGGACCAGGTTCAGGTCCCAGTCCAACTCATGACCCAGGTATTCGGCGACCCAGGCCACCAACTCATTGAACGGCTGGCTGCCGGGCAGCATGCCCATGTAGTCGACGAGCTTGAGTGGCCCCAGGCGAATGCGGAATTTGTGCTGGCGATCCCACACGAAGCGGCCGAGGCAGAAGTCCACGCCCAGTCGGGCGTTAACACCGACGCGGCTGCGTTCGGGCAGTTCCAGCCATTGGCCGACGTATTCTTCGATCTCCACCGGCAGGCCGAAGTACTCGCTGAGAATCGCCTTCAAACCGTCCGGGTAACGGGTTTGCGCCGACAGGTGGCCGCTGTAGTGCAGCTTCGCCGTGTCGGGGATCAGCCCCTGGTTGAGCAGGCTCGGCATGCCCCGGCCGCTGAGGGCCGCCAGGCGCGCCGACCAGTAGTCATCGTCCGGGCGGTCATGGCTGACAGTCGGCCGCGCTTCGGCCCAGGCCCGGTAGAACAGGCTGAGCAGGCGATGGTGAAACACGTCGAGGAAGCGCTTGCTGGTGCCGTCGGCGTTGTTGCGCTGGCGTTCGCGCACGTATTCGGTGATGTGCAGCGGCATCGGGCCGTTGGGGCCGCCGAGGCCGAAGAAGAATTGCTCCAGGCGCGCCGGCGTACCGTCGCCGCCCGGTTGCACCGAGGCGAGGGTGGCCGGGGCGAAGGTGCAGTCGGCCTGTTGCCCGAGGCGCAACGGGTCATCGGCCAGGCGCAGGGAATGGCCCAGGCGCGGCAGCTCGGGGGATTCGCACTCGATGCGCCGCAACGCCTGGAAGAAGTCGTATTCCCAGGGCTCCTGGTGCATCGCCTCCAGGGTACTCACAGGGTCGGACGACGTCCGGGCTTGGCTTTCCATCGCATGATCTCGCCGCGTTCGGTGGTACGGATCACCGTCTCGGTAAAACTGTTGATCGACACGTAGCGTGCCAGGAAGCGTTCGAACACCGCACCGAGCAGGAACACCCCGGTGCCGCGAAACGCGTTTTCATCGAATTCCAGGGTGATCTCCAGGCCCCGACCGAACACGATCGGGCCGGGCATCGGCAAACGCCGGGTGCAAGCCTTGCTGCTGACTTCCCGCAGGCCTTCGATCTGCAATTGCAGCGCCGCGTCGTTGCTGTCGCCGTACAGGCGCAGCAGTTCACGCAGGGCGGCGGCGCCTTGGCCTTGTTCGCTCAACGACAAGTAGTTCAGCGACAACTGGCTGATCAGCCGCCAGGCCTTGGCATCGTGGGCATGGCTGGCCCGTGGGCGACTGGGACCTGCCACGCAACGCACGGCGCCAACCGGCGCACTGTCGGCCAGGGTGAAGTCGGTCTTGCCGTTGCCCACGCCCATGAACAGCGGCAGGTCGCGGTTGGTGCACAATGCCGTCACGCCCAGTTGACGCAGGTCGTGGCGGTAGGGCGCTTGCTGGCTGTCCACCAGGCTGACGAAGGTTTCGCTGCCGATGTAGGTCGAGCGCGGGCCGTTGCGCCGTTGGTCGCTGGACAGCACGCGCGGTTCGCGGCGCACGGTGTAGTAGGCCTGGTCGCGGCCATAGCGGGACGGATCGCGCACGGCGTAGAACGGCAAGAACGGCTGCTCCGGCCCGGTGCCGTGACCGGTGAGGCCGCTGAGCGAATGCACTTCGAAATCCATCGGCCGGGTGCGGTCGGCGATCACGTGGTGTTCGTTGACCCGTTCCGACAAGTGAATGCGATCCAGGCGCTTGGGGAACAGGTTGATGGCCGGGGTGCAGAACGGCAGGAACTGCGAAGCGCCGACGCTGCCTTCCAGGCTTGGATCGTGACGGTCGAACAGCACGATCAACTCCAGTTCCTGGCCGTCGCAGCGTTTGACCGCGCGGCTCAACTGGGTGAAGTCGACAAACAGGAAGCGGTGGGGCAGGGCGAAGTATTCCTGCAACAGGCGATAGCCCTGGAAGGCCCGGGACACCACCGGCAGCGCGGCGTCGGCATCGTCGAAACCGCGCGAGCGCAACGCATCCTGGGGCAGCCGCTCCACCCAGTCGCCGCCGGGCTTGCGGGCGAACACCGCGCAGGCGTTGCCCAGCAGTTGTTCGTAGAGGCGGAAGGGCTGTTCGTCGGCGCCGCTCAAGTACAGCGGCAGGTTGTCCAGGGCCAGGCTGTTGAACGGCAGTTCGGCACCGGTGCGCAGGGTGATGCGCAGCCCGGCCTTGGCCTTGGGCTCGCTGGCGGCCAGGCGCCCGAGCACCACGGACGGGTTGCCGAAGTATTCAGCCTGGCTGACCTGCAACGGCCACAACGTCACCGCGTGGGCGGTGCGGTACTCGCAGCAGGTCTGGGTTTCGCGACCCAGGGCGGCGCGCAGGACGGTATCGCGGGGCAGCGGGAAACCACTGCTCAGCGAGCCTTCGTCTGGGTCTGCCTGCATCTGCACCACGGTCATCGACGGCGTTGGCGCCAGGTAATGGGGGTAGGCGATTTCCAGCAGGTTGTGGGTGAAGGTCGGGTACTCGGCGTCGAGCTTGAGCTGCACCCGCGCCGTCAGGTAGGCGAAACCTTCCAGCAGGCGCTCGACATACGGGTCGGCGCAGTCCATGCCGGACAACGTCAGCCGACTGGCGATCTTCGGGTATTCCTTGGCGAACTCCGCCGCGCTTTCGCGCACGTGGTGCAGTTCCTGGTTGTACAGCTCCAGCAGGCGCGGGTTCATGAGCGTCTCCGCTGGTCGGCGTTGACCACGCGCACATGGCCGGTTTCCAGGTCCAGGTCGGTCTGCAGCATCAGGCGCAGGGGCACCGGCTGGGCCCAGAGGTCGCCCTCGATCTCGAAACTCAAGGCGTTGTGGTTCATCTCGGCGGTCGCCCGGGCCCGCACTCGCAGGGTGTGGCGCAGGATGCGCGGTTCGAAGGTGGCAATGGCCTGGTGGATCAAGGTTTCCAGGGCCGAGACATCGACGTTCGACGCGCTGTTGCCGGCCAGCGCCGGCAGGCCGAAATTCACCACCGAGGTGCCCGCCGGGGTGTGCAGTGTGGCATCGGCGTCGAGCAATGAGGTGGTGTTGAGCAGCCACGCCAGGTCACGCAGCACCGAGGCTTTCAATTGGGTCAGGGACAGCACGCGTTTGTCGGCGCTTTCCTTGGGGTTGGTCGGATCGTCGTCGGTCAACCGGTCCAATAGGGAGGGCTGGAGGCGATCGCGGGTGGCGATTTCGGTTACCACGTAAAAGGTGCCACGTACATTTTCTGGTCTCCGCCGGCGCCGCAAGCTGCATACAGGCTGACCGTCCCCGCCTCGAAACCTTCTGGCATCTGACGGATAGCCTGCATTTTGCTCAGACAATCGCGGCTGGGGGCGGGCATGTGTTCGCTGCGCCAGACCGCAAAAATCGGGATGTTGTTGAACATTTCCACGCGCAGTTTCTGCTGTTTGTCCAGGCTGAAGCCGCACGGCCATTCCATGTCCAGCTTCATGCGACTCTGGTCGGGTCTGACCAGCGTGCATTGGCCCTGATCGTCAACCAGGCTGAGTGGCTGGCCCACGAAAACCGCCTGGGTCGTCGGCGTCCCCGCATGCTCGGCGCATGCACTCAGGCTGACCAGGCTAGTCGTCAGGCATAGGGCGAACAAGGCCTTGTTCATTAAGTGAGCTCCCAGAACCAGATCTCCTTGGATCGATAGAAAAGGTCGCTGGTTTGGGTCAGGCCACGGTTCCACAGATCGATATGGTCGCCGCTACGACCTTCGGCAGTCTCGCCTGATTGCTGGAAGCAGTCCTTGAAGAAAATCAGGCCGGTCTTGCCCATCAACGTGCGTCGGTTTTCGGTGCTGTTACTGAGTCTGGTTGGAGCACCCAGGTGGTGCTTCCACAACCAGTTCGCCAATGATTCGGCGCCCCTGGCGTGTTCATGCTTGCACAAGGGGTCTTTGGTGTAGGTGGATTTGTTGACCTTGATGGTTTTCTCCGCATTGAGCGTCAGGCTCATGCGTATGGCGCATTGGTTTGCCCAGGGACCGTCACAGGGTTTTGCGTCAGGATGGGCAACCAGCAGGTCGGAATAGGCTTTCCACAAATTGATAAACGAAGGCTTGGCCATGACTCAGACACCGAAAGGGAACAGATTGGATTCGAGCAAGCACCAAACACCCCCGGCGCGTGGCACCGGGGGTATTCTCGATTACACCTTGACGTTCTGACGGATGTTCCAGCCGAACTTGACCGGGCCGCCTTCCTTGGTGCCGTCGGCTTTCTGTGGCTGGTAGTCCACCATCACCTTGGCGAAGTTCAGGGTGACGTTTTCGGTCAGGCGATCATCGCCGCCCGAACCGCCGGTGCTCAGGGACGTGACCAGCACTTCTTCCAGGTTGATGATCATGTACTCGACCTGGCTTTCACCGCCGGCCTTGCGCACGGTCAGCTTGACCTTGTCGATGTGCTTGCCGCTGGCGCAGTGCATCATCAGGTTTGGCGAAGCCTTGTCGACGAACTTGGTCAGCGACAGGTCCTGGACGTTGACCTTGCCCGCACCGCCGCCGCTGCCCACGTGCATGTTACCGGACTGGGACATGCCCCAACTCCAGTTCAGGACGTCGATCTCGTCCTTGTGGGCCTTGTCCATGGACTCGCCCTTGATGTCGCCGATCTTGATGAAAATATCAACAGCCATGTTTTCTCCCTGTGTGGTTTCTAACCACATTGTTTGGTTGACGCTGACCTTGCGAAATTACGGGTGCTGAACGGGGTGGAAGACGATCTCCAACCTGCTGGAGATCCCCTGTGGGAGCGAGCTTGCTCGCGATGGCGGCGTCACATCCGACATCAATGCAAGCTGATCCACCGCTATCGCGAGCAAGCTCGCTCCCACAGGGTTACCGCCACCCGTTTCAATAAGTTTTTACGCGCCCTTGGCCGACGGCAGTTTCGATACCAGGCGCAACGACACGGTCAGCCCTTCGAGCTGGTAGTGCGGGCGCAGGTAGAACTTGGAGTTGTAGTACCCCGGGTTGCCTTCGACTTCTTCGACGATCACTTCGGCGGCAGCCAATGGATGCTGGGCCTTGGTGGTCTCGGTGGAGTGCGCCGGGTCACCGTCGACGTAGTTGAGGATCCAGTCCTGCAACCAGCGCTGCATCTCGTCCTTCTCTTTGAAGGAACCGATCTTGTCGCGCACGATGCACTTCAGGTAATGGGCGAACCGGCAGGTGGCGAACAGGTACGGCAGGCGCGCGGCCAGGTTGGCGTTGGCGGTGGCGTCCGGGTCGTCGTATTCGGCCGGTTTCTGCAACGACTGGGCGCCGATGAACGCGGCGAAGTCGGTGTTTTTCTTGTGCAGCAGCGGCATGAAACCGTTCTTCGCCAGTTCCGCTTCACGGCGGTCCGAGATGGCGATTTCGGTCGGGCACTTCATGTCCACGCCACCGTCGTCGGTCGGGAACGTGTGGGCTGGCAGGTTTTCCACTTCGCCGCCCGATTCAACGCCACGGATGCGCGAGCACCAGCCGAAGTGTTTGAACGAACGGTTGATGTTCACCGCCATCGCGTAGGCGGCGTTGGCCCAGGTGTACTTGGAGCTGTCGGCGCCGTCGGTGTTTTCTTCGAAGGCGAAGGCTTCCACCGGGTCGGTCTTGGCGCCATAAGGCAGGCGCGCCAGGAAACGCGGCATGGTCAGGCCGATGTAGCGCGAGTCTTCCGACTCACGCAGCGAGCGCCAGCCGGCGTATTCCGGGGTGGTGAAGATCTTGGTCAGGTCGCGCGGGTTCGACAGTTCCTGCCACGAACCCATGCCCATCACGGTCGGCGATGCCGCGGCGATGAACGGGGAGTGCATGGCCGCGCAGACTTTCGACAGCTCGCCCAGCAGCTCGACATCCGGTGGCGACTGGTCGAAGTAGTAGTCGCCCACCAGGCAGCCGTAAGGCTCGCCGCCGAACTGGCCGTATTCTTCTTCGTACATCTTCTTGAAGATCGGGCTCTGGTCCCACGCGGTGCCCTTGAATTTCTTCAGGGTCTTGTGCAGGTCGGTCTTGGAGATGTTGAGCACGCGGATCTTGAGCTGCTCATCGGTCTCGGTGTTGTTGACCAGGTAGTGCAGGCCACGCCAGGCGCTTTCCAGTTGCTGGAAGTCGGGGTGGTGGATGACCTGGTTGACCTGGGCGGTGAGCTTGGCGTCGATGGCGGCGATGATCGATTCGATCGACTTGATGGCGTCGTTGGACACCAGGTCGGTTTGCGCCAGGGCCTGCTCGGCCAGGGTGCGCACGGCCGTTTCAACGGCTTCGCGGGCACGCTCGGTCTTGGGTTTGAATTCTTGCAGCAGCAGGGACGCGAACTCGCTGGTTTCTTGGGTTGCGCCCAGGTTCTGTGCGCCTTCGCGGGCTGTATTGTCAGTCATGATCATTGGTCCTGTGCTGGCTTCGGCGCGCTCGCCAGGGCCTGCAACAGCGCTGGGTCCTTGATCGCCTTCATGATGATTTCTTCGGCGCCGGTCTTGCCGTCCATGTAGGTCAGCAGGTTGGCCAACTGGGTGCGCGCTTCGAGCAGCTTGTTCAGCGAGTCGACCTTGCGGGCCACGGCCGCCGGGCTGAAGTCGTCCATGCTTTCGAACGTCAGGTCCAGGCTCAGGTTGCCTTCGCCGGTCAGTTCGTTAGGCACATGGAACGCCACGCGCGGCTGCATGGCCTTGAGGCGCGAGTCGAAGTTGTCGACGTCGATCTCGAGGAACTTGCGGTCGGCCACCGGGGCCAGAGGCTCGGCGGGCTTGCCGGCGAGGTCGGCCATTACCCCCATGACGAAGGGCAACTGGACCTTTTTCTCGGCGCCGTAGAGCTCGACGTCGTACTCGATCTGCACTCGAGGCGCGCGGTTGCGCGCGATGAATTTCTGAGAACTTTGCTTCGCCACGTTGCTGCTCCTGGTCGCTTGAGCGACGGTGTTGGCGTCATCGGGGGTACCGGTGACGTGACTGCGTGATCCGCTCGCTTTTTATTCGCTGTCTGGGCCGCGCAGGTTTTCAAATTGACTCATGCCGTCGGGAATCAGGTTGCGCACAATGGCCGCGAAATCGGCGTGCACCAGATGCTTGGCCCGGTTCAACAGCACCGGCAACGGGCTGGAGGGCTCATGACGGGTGTAGTAAGCGAGAATCCGGTCCAGGCTGCGCAGCACGTCGTCGCGGTTGTTGATGTCGCCGCTGACGGTGTTGGTATTACGCGGTGAGCTTGTGACATTTACATGCTCAGCGGGCGCTGCGCTGTTGTCGCTGACGGGATCGGCCTGGGCGCTGTCGCCACTCTGCGGGGCGAACTGGCCGAGAATCTGCAGGGCCATCTTCAAAGGTTGCTTCAACGGGCCGAGGTCCACGCCTTGGGCGGAACCGACCTGGTCGCTGACCTGCTGTTCGATGGCTTCGGCGGCGCTACGGGCTTCGAGCAGGGCGGCGCGGGTGATTTCCAGCTGCTCGGGGTCGCTGTCGAGCAGGGCCCCGGCGAGCTGTTCGGCACCGAGGTTTTCATCCGGGAAACTCTGCAGGCCACTGGCGTTGGCGGCGGCGCGCAGGCTGACGGCACCGAAGGTCCGCGAACGGGTCAGGATGCTTTCACGCAGCAGGCGGATGGTGACATCGGACGTCAGGCCGGCGAGGGCATTGATGCGCACAGTGGGGTCGTTGTCGTCATCGGCGTCCAGGCGCGGATGCAGTTCGGCCCAGTATTGCTTGAGCAGCTCGCTGATCAGCGTCAGCACACGGGCCATGCCCGGCAGGCCTTCGAGGGCCAGGGAGCTTTGCATCAGGAAATGGGTGATGCGCAGGTCTTTGCTGCGCTGCAGCAAGTCCAGGCTCTGCTGCTGGATGCTGCGCCATTCAGGGGGTTCGGCAGGCAGGATCGAATCGCCCATGCTGCGCTCGGGTTGGCCCCGGGAGTCGCGTTCCAGGCGCAGGAAATCCGCGTCATATTCCAGATCTTCACCGCACGGAGAAGTCGCGGAAACGGCGGCGAGCAGCAAAGGCACATCCACTTGGATCGATCTCCCTATCACCCGCTTGATAGAAGTCGGGCAGTTCACACGCAAGTTTCGAATGAAACTTCACATGTTCCTTGACGGTAATAGCCCTTTAGATCTGCGATGATCCTAAAGTGCCATCATGTATATTCAAGAAGTTGTGCATTTTTGGTGTAGTACTTATCGCTTGTCAAGGTAAGCTATTTCGCCTGTGTATGCCCCATGTAACAGTTGTGATGCGCTTAACAGCCTGCCCGACCTGCCGGTCGAAGCGGCAACTGACGTGGGGTTTTTGTCACGCAAGGCGGTTATGATCAGCAATCATGCTGGCAAAAAGCCGTTCTTACGGTTGTTGGCAGGTTGCCGGCGGTCGTCAGGGTCTGAACCCTCTCACCCCGCCCGCGCGCGAAGTATTCAGCAAGGAGGCAAGATGCCGCTGTGTTTGACTATCACTAGTTATCACAAAATTACCCCAGGCCAGTGTTCTGAAAAGTCCATGGACCAGGGAGTGATGGCAATTGGCCGTAATTCCGATAACGACTGGGTATTACCGGACCCCGAGCGCCTGGTTTCCGGTAAACATTGTGTTATCCAATACAAAGACGGGCGTTATTATTTGACCGATAACAGCACCAACGGTGTGGAATTGGTCAAGGCCGGCGTTCGCTTGCGCAAGGGCAACAGCGAGCCCCTGCAAGATGGCGAAGTGATCCGCATTGGTGACTATGAAATCCAGGCCCGCGTCGATTTCAACCTCCCGGTCACCGACAGCAATCCGTTCGCCGAATCGCCCAGCAGTTTCGAGGCCTTGATGGGGCAGCAGAGCACCGCCGCGCATGTGCCGTCACCGATCCAGGTGGCCTCGCCTGCGCATTTCCAGGGCGTGTCGGCCATGGACACCCTGCCGGACCTGTTCGACTTCTTGACCCCGAGCAGTGTCCCGCCGGCCACCCAGCCTGACCATGTCCCGGCCGAGCAGCACAACTTCCGCCCGCCGACGCCAATTGCCCGGCCGAGCCCGCCACCTGTGGTCGAGCCGGTTGTACCGCCGTCTGTCTCGGTGATTCCGGATGACTGGGACCCGTTCAGCGACAAGCCGGCACCGGTGGCGGTTACCCCGCAGCCCGTAACCCCGCCGCCGCTACCGCCGGTGGTTGAGCCGATCGCGACCCCGGTTTCGCAGCCTCCGCTCGTCGACATCTTTGCTGAAATCAGTGCACCGCCGCCGGCGCCCGTGCGTGAAGCACCGGTGACCCGCGTCGAGGCCCCGGTCGCACCGCCGGTTGCTCCAGTTACCCCGGTTGCTCCGGCCGCGCCGGTCGAGGCCGCCCAACCCGACTTGCTGCAAGCCTTCCTGCGCGGTGCCGGGCTGGACCAGTTGCGCCTGGACAAGGCCAATGCCGAAGCACAGATGGAAAACATCGGGCGCAGTTATCGCTTGATGGTCGAAGGCCTGATCGATGTCTTGCGCGCCCGCAGCAGCCTCAAGGGTGAGTTCCGCATCCAGCAGACGATGATCCAGCCGGTGGAAAACAACCCGCTGAAGTTCGCCCCCAATGTCGATGAAGCCTTGCTGTTGCTGTTGCGCCACGGCAACCAGGCGTTCATGGCCCCGGACGCGGCGGTGCGTGACAGTTTCGACGATTTGCGCGCCCACCAACTGGCGGTAATGGCCGGTGTGGAAGCGGCCATCAAGCATTTGCTGGGGCGCTTCGAGCCGGCGCAACTGGAAGAGCGCATGGCCAAGCCCGGTGGGCTTTCGGGGATTTTCAGCGGCTCGCGGCAGGCCCAGTACTGGCAGCAGTTCACCGAGCTCTACAGCAACATTTCCCGGGAAGCCCAGGAGGATTTCCAGGACCTGTTCGGTCGCGAGTTCAGTCGCGCCTACGAAGAACACAGCACACGACAGCGACGCCGTTGAGCGGCGCCGTCCTAGAACAATATTGATCAGCCAACAACGGATAGCTCAAACGTCATTGAGGACGCAGGATGATTCCCAGGTTTTTACTCGCAGTCGCCACCGCGCTTCTGCTGACGGCGTGCGCCAAGGATGCGGCCAATCCCCAGCCCGAAGAGGCTGAGGCCGACACCGCCGCCATCGAGTTGCATTTCCATGCCATTGCCGGGCTCAACCCCGGTGCCACCGGCCAGCCGGCCCCGGTCCGGGTGCGCATTTTCGAACTGAAAAATGCCGCGACCTTTGGCCGTTCCGATTATTTCGCCCTGGCCGAGCGGGCCCAGGCCACGCTGGGTGCCGACCTGATCGACCAGGACGAGGTGCTGATCCAGCCCGGCCAGCAATTGAGCCTGCAACGCGACCTCGACCCGGCCACGCGGCACATCGGCATACTGGTGGGCTATCGCGAACTGGACCAGTCGTTGTGGCGCACGGTGATGAATGTCCCGGCGCGCGAATACACCGAATACCAGATCAGCCTCGATGTGCGCGCCGTGCGCAGCGCCGTCGTCGTTCCCCCATCCAGCCCTGCCCAATAAGCAATCGGAGCCCCCATGTCCTGGAACAATCGCGTGGTCTGGTCGGAAGGCATGTTCATTGGAACGCAGCACTTCCAACAGCATGACCGTTACCTGGAAAACCTCATCGACGCACGCAGCCGCCCATTGTCGGCCGGCGCCTGGGGTTTTTCCGAATTGCTGATCGACCAGGGCCTGCTGGCCCAGGGCAAGCTGGCGATCATCTCGGCGCGGGGCCTGTTGCCGGACGGCACGCCCTTCAACATTCCCCAGGATGACCTGGCGCCCACACCGCTGAACGTCGACGACAACCTGCGCGACGGCTTGGTGTACCTGGCCTTGCCGCTCAAGCGCGCCGGCGCCCGTGACACCGTGGACGAAGGCGAAGACCTCGGCGCCGCGCGTTATGTGAGCCAGGTGTGCGAAGTGCGCGACGATAACGCGCCGTTCGAAAACCGCGCGCCGGTGGCCCTTGGCTCCCGGGCCCTGCGGTTGTTGACCGAACAGGATGGCATCGGCGACTACGCCGCCATCGGTGTGGTACGCATCAAGGAAAAACGTGCCGACCGTGCCTTGGTGCTCGACGACACCTACATCCCGCCACTGCTGGATGTCATCGCCTCCAAACCGCTGGCGGCGTTTCGCAGCGAACTGCTGGGCCTGCTGCATCAACGCGGCGAAGCCTTGGCCGGGCGGGTGGTGGCGTCCGGTGCCGGTGGCGCCTCGGAGATTGCCGACTTCATGCTGCTGCAACTGGTCAACCGCGCCCAGCCGCTGATCCAGCACCTGAGCCAGTTGAGCCCGCTGCACCCCGAGCGCTTCTACAGCGAACTGGTGAGCCTGGCCGGGGAGTTTTCCACGTTCACCGCGTCGGGGCGACGACCGCAGCAATACCCGCCATACCAGCACGATGACCTGGCCCTCAGCTACGCGCCGGTGATGCAGGCCCTGCGCGAAGCCCTGTCGATGCTGATCGACAGCAAGGCGACGCCGATTCCGATTGTCGAGAAAGCCTACGGCATCCACGTGGCGATGCTGGCCGACAAGACCCTGCTCGACAGCGCCAGCTTCATCCTGGTGGTGCGTGCCGATGTGCCGGCCGAAACCCTGCGCAGCCGCTTCGGCCAGCAGAGCAAGGTCGGCTCGGTGGAGCACATCCGCGACCTGGTCAACCTGCAACTGCCGGGCATCGGCCTGCTGCCGTTGCCGGTGGCGCCACGGCAACTGCCGTATCACGCCGGCTCCACCTACTACGAACTCGACCGGGGCAGCGACCACTGGCAGCAGTTGAGCAACTCCGGCGGCTTTGCGTTCCACATCGCCGGCCAGTTCCCGGGGCTGAACCTGGCTTTCTGGGCGATCCGAGGATAAACCGCGATGAGCAACGACGATCGTACCCAATTCATGCCGACGCCCGGTGGCCGTGGCGCCGATCCATTCCGCCCGGACCCTGGCCGTCCGGACCCGGGTCGTCCACAGCCGGCGCCGCTGTCGATGCCGGCCGCGCCGGTCCTGACCGGCAAGGCCGAGGGCCTCAACCCGTTGGAAAGCGCCGCCGGCCCGCTGTTGGCCCTGCTGACGCGCCTGCGCAACACCATCGCCCACCCGGCGCCGGCCAGTTTGCGCGCGCAACTGCTGGCCTACCTGCGCCAGTTCGAAGAGCGCGCCGAGGCCGCCGGTGTGGTGCGCAACGATGTGTTGCTGGCCCGCTATGCCTTGTGCACCGCGCTGGACGAAGCGGTGTTGAGCACGCCGTGGGGCGGCACCAGTGACTGGGGCAAGCAAAGCCTGTTGATCACCGTGCACAACGAAGCCTGGGGCGGCGAGAAGGTGTTCCAGTTGCTGGAGCATTGCCTGCAAAGCCCCCGCGAGCGCCTGTACCTGCTGGAGCTGTTGTACCTGTGCATGTGCCTGGGTTTCGAGGGGCGCTACCGGGTGATGAACGACGGTCGCAGCCAACTGGAAGCGTTGCGTGAGCGCACCAGTGCGGTGATCCGCAGCGCCCGGGGCGACTACGAACGCGAGTTGTCGCCGCACTGGCGCGGTGTCACCGTGGCCCGTGATCGACTGGCGCAGTTCATGCCGCCGTGGATCGCCGTGGCCATCGGCGCGGCCTTGCTGCTGGCGCTGCTGTTCGGCCTGCGCATGAAACTGGCTTCCGATGCCGAGCCGGTGTTCAAGAACATACACTTCCTGGGCGAAATCCCGGTGCAGACCATCGACCGCCCCGTGGTGCAGCCGAAAGTGGTCGAGCGCCCACGCCTGGCAGGCTTTCTGGCCGATGAAATCCGGGCCAACCGGATTGCCGTGGAAGACGCCGTCGACCGCTCGGTGGTGACCATCCGCGGCGACGAACTGTTCGCCTCGGGCAGCGCCAGCATCAAGGACGATTTCCAGCCGCTGATGCTGCGCATCGCCGATGCGGTGCGCAAGGTCAAGGGCCAGGTCCTGGTCACCGGCCACAGCGACAATCGGCCGATCGCCACCCTCCGGTTCCCATCCAACTGGGCGTTGTCCGAAGCACGGGCCCAATCGGTGCTGCAAATCCTTTCGGCCAAGACCGGCCAGCCCGAGCGCTTCAGCGCCGAAGGCCGCAGCGACACCGAGCCGTTGGCGTCCAACGCCACCCCAGAGGGGCGTGCGCGTAATCGTCGGGTTGAAATCACAGTATTGGCGGAGGGGGTCGAGTGAAGGCGTTTTTCAGTTTTATGACCCGCTGGGTCATCCCATTGCTGGGGCTGATCGCCCTGAGCCTGATCATCTGGTTCGTCGGCCCGCTGCTCGATTGGCTGGTGCCTGAAGGCCGCCGCTGGGCCTTGATCATCCTGGTGTTCGCGGTGTGGATCGCCTACCGCGTGTTCCGCATCATCCAGGCGCGCCGCCAGGCCGCCGAAGTGATGCGCAGCCTGGCCGCGCAAACCCCGCCCGACCCCACCAGCATCGCCACCGCCGAAGAGCTCGAAACCCTGCGCCAGCGCATGGACGAAGCCTTGGCCCTGCTCAAGAAAGCCAAGCTGGGCGGGGACGAGCGCCGCAACCTCTACGAGCTGCCGTGGTACGTGATCATCGGCCCGCCGGGTTCGGGCAAGACCACCGCGCTGGTCAACTCCGGGTTGCATTTCCCCCTGGCCGCGCAACTGGGCGCCGGTGCCGTGCGCGGTGTCGGCGGCACGCGCAATTGCGATTGGTGGTTCACCGACCAGGCGGTCCTGCTCGACACCGCCGGCCGCTACACCACCCAGGACAGCGACGCGACCATCGACAAGGTCGCCTGGCTGGGTTTCCTGGGGCTGTTGAAAAAGCAACGGGCCCGACGCCCGATTGACGGTGCGTTCATCGCCATCAGCCTGTCCGACCTGCTGCTGGGCAGCGACGCCGAGCGCGCCGCCCATGCCGCGGCGATTCGCTTGCGGATCCAGGAGCTGTACACCCAGCTGGGCGTACGCTTCCCGATTTACCTGATGCTGACCAAGCTCGATCTGGTGCCCGGGTTCATGGAGTATTTCGATACCCTGAGCAAGGAAGAGCGCGCCCAGGTCTGGGGCATGACCTTCGCCCTGGACGATGGCAAGAGCAACGACAGCCCGCTGGCGCACCTGCAAAGCGAATTCACCGGCCTTGAGCAACGCCTCAACGACCGTCTGGTGGAGCGCCTGCAACAAGAGCGCGACCCGGCGCGGCGCGACCTGATCTACGGCTTCCCGCAGCAGTTCGGCGCCCTGAAGGATTGCCTGCAAAGTTTCCTCGAAGGGGTGTTCAAACCCAACGCCTTCGAAGAGCGCGTGTTGCTGCGCGGTGTGTATTTCACCAGCGGCACCCAGGAAGGCAGCCCGATCGACCGCCTGATCGGTTCCATGGCCCAGAGCATGAACCTGGACCGTCAGCACCTGGCGCGCCAGACCGGCACCGGGCGCAGCTACTTCATCGAGAAACTCTTCACCGCCGTGGCCTTCGCCGAGCGCGGGCTGGTGGGCGTCGACCCGAAAGTCGAGCGTCGGCGCAAGTGGATCGCCCGCGGCGTTCTGGCCTCCACGGTGGTGCTGGTGCTGGTGGTCAGCACGTTGTGGTGGGTCAGCTACCGTGCCAACCAGGCCTACATCGCCCAGGTCGATCAGAAGGTCGCGCCCTTGGGCCAGACCGTGCAGAACCTCAGCCCGGCGCAACGGGATGTGCTCGCGGTGTTGCCATTGCTCAACGCCGTGAAACACCTGGCCGACGACGCCCCGAGCTGGGCCGAAGGCCTGGGCCTGTACCAGGGCGACATGCTCGAAGCCGAGTCCGGCAGCGTCTACCGCAAGCTGCTGATCGCGGTGTTCGCGCCACGCCTGCTGACGCGCATCGAAGAGCAACTGCACAGCGGCGGCAATTCGGATTTCCTCTACGAAGGCTTGAAGGCCTACCTGATGCTCGCCGACACCGAGCATTACGACGCCGACTTCATCAAGGCCTGGATCGCCCTGGATTGGGACCGCAGCCTGCCGCGGGACTTGCCGGCCGAGCAGCGCCAGGCCCTGACCGCGCATTTGCAGGCGTTGTTCGAGCGGCGTCCGCCCCTCGCGCGCCTGGACACGCGCCTGGTCGAAGACCTGCGCCGCCAGTTGCAGCAATTGCCGGTGGCCCAGCGGGTCTATGACCGGATCAAGCGCCAGAAACTGCCCGAAGGCATCCCGGACTTCCGCATCAACGAAGCCGCCGGGCGTGACGCGGCGCTGGTGTTCAGCCGCAAGAGCGGCAAGCCGCTGGGCGAGCCGCTGAGTGGGTTCTTCACCGTCAAAGGCTACCGCCAGGGCTTCTTGCTCACCAGCCTGAGCCAGACCGGCACCCTGGCCGAAGAGCAATGGGTGCTGGGCTTTGAGCAAGCCGATCAGCAGAACGTCGCCAGCCTGGCCGCCGATGTGCGTCGCTTGTACTTCCAGGACTACCTGCGCCAATGGGACGCCTTGCTGGCCGACATCGACTTCGTGCCGATCACCAGCGTGGCCCAGGCCGCCGATGTGCTGCGGGTGATTTCCGGCCCGACCTCGCCGCTGAAAAAACTGCTGGTGGCGGTGGCGAAGGAAACCGACCTGCAACAGGATGAACGCCTGCTGGCCGCCCAAGGTGCGCCGGTGGAAGGTGGCGTGGACAAGCTCAAGGAACGCCTGGGCAGCTTGCTCGGCCAGGAGCAGGCGACGCCAAACGCGCCGGCGGCGAGCGACGACCCGATCACCGCGCACTTCGCCGAGCTCAACAGCATCGTCAGCAAAAGCGAAGGCGAGCCGGCGGCCATCGACGGTCTGTTGGCCGACATGAACGCCCTGTACGTACAGGTCAGCGCCATGGTCGGGGCCAGCGGCGACGCCTTGCTCGGCGAAGCCAAGAACCAGGCCACGGCCGCCGCCACGCGGGTCAGCCTCAACGCCGAACGCCAGCCGCCGCTGGTGCAGGGCCTGGTCAAGTCGGTGGTCAACTCCACCACCAACAGCATGATGGGCGGGGTGCGCAACCAACTGAACGCCGCCTGGACCAGCGAAGTGGTGAACATCTATCGCCAGTCCCTGGCCGGGCGCTATCCGATGTCGCCGGGCAGTGCGCGGGACGCGACCCTGGATGATTTCGGCCAGTTCTTCGGCGTCGGCGGAGTGATGGACAACTACTTCCGCAAGTACCTGCAACCCTACGTCGACACCTCGACGCCGACCTGGCGCTGGCAGCCGGGCGCGGCGCAGAAGCTCGGCATCTCCCCCGGCGCGCTGCAGACCTTCCAGCGCGCGGCGACCATCCGCGATGCGTTCTTCCGTTCCGGCGGCACCCAGCCGATGGTGCGCTTCGAACTCAAGCCGGTGGCGATGGACTCGACCATCACCCAGTTCCTGCTCGACCTCGACGGCCAGCAGTTGAGCTACGACCACGGCCCGAGCCGTCCGACCGCCATGCAGTGGCCGAACCCGGGCAGCATCGGCGTGGTGCGGATCTCCATCATGCCGCCGTCTTCCAGCGGTCGTTCCGGCATCACCCTGGACGGGCCGTGGGCCTGGTTCCGCTTGCTGGAGCAATCGGACCTGACCGCCGGCAACTCGCCGGATCGCTTCAACCTGCGGCTGCGGGTCGATGGTGCCAGCGCCTCTTACGAGCTGCGGGCCAACAGCGCCTTCAACCCGTTCAAGAGCCGGGTGCTCAGCGGCTTCAGCCTGCCGGAGCGGCTATGAGTACGCCGGGCTTCTACGGAAAGTTGGCCAGCCGCGGCGACTTCGTCAGCCGGGGTTTGCCCCAGGGGTTTATCGGCCCGTGGGATTCGTGGTTGGCGGCGGGTCTGCTCGCCAGCCAGAGCAGCCTCGGCGAGCGCTGGCTGGATGCTTATCTGGTCAGCCCGTTGTGGCGCTTCATGGTCGCGCCGGGTGTGTGTGGCCCGGACGCCGCCGTCGGGGTGGTGATGCCGAGCATCGACCGGGTCGGCCGTTATTTCCCGCTGACCGTCGCGGTGCTGCTGGAGCCTGACGCGGACCCGGCGTCCGTGGTGGGCGGTGCGGACGAGTGGTTCGAGCGGGTCGAGAACCTGTTGCTGAGCACGTTGAGCGTGGAGGCCAGTTTCGAGGCGTTCAACGAACAGCTGGAAACCCTCGGTAGCCCGATGTACCTGCCACGCACGTCGAGCAGCCGTTTCGCCAGCCTGCATCGCTTCGACGCCACCGATCCGCAGCGGCGTCTGAGCGCCCTGGCCGAGGCGGCCTGCGAAGGCGCGAGCCTGTGGTGGGGCCAGGGGTCGGAGCGCATTGCCCCGGGTTTGATGCGCTGCCAGGGATTGCCGGCAGCCGCCGATTTTGCGCAATTTTTGCTCGGCCAAGAAGGTGTTGTGTAGATGCGTCCAAGTGCCGGAAAAGCAATCAAGTCTGCAAGCAAGAGCCATGTCGGGATGGTCCGCCAGGTCAACGAAGACGCCTGCCTGGACCTGCCGGAAAACGGCCTCTGGGTGGTGGCCGATGGCATGGGTGGGCACGCGGCGGGCGATTACGTCAGCAGCCTGATCGTCGACAGCCTGCGCAGCATCGCCATGGGGCGTTCGCTGGACGAATACGTCGCGGCGCTGCAGAGCGACCTGCTACGGGTCAACGCCGCCGTGCGGGAAGAAACCGCCAACCGTGGCGTGACCATGATGGGCAGTACCGTGGTGGTACTGGCCGTCCGCGACCTGCGGGGCATGTGCCTGTGGGCCGGTGACAGCCGCCTGTATCGCCTGCGCGACGGCGTGCTCGAAGGGATCTCCCGGGACCACAGCTACGTCCAGGATCTACAGGACAGCGGCCTGCTCAGCGAAGCCGAGGCGCGGGTGCACCCGCGGGCGAACATCGTCACCCGGGCCATTGGCGTCGAGGCGCAACTGAACCTGGCGCTGACCGAACTGCTGCTGGTGCCTGGCGACAGCTATCTGTTGTGCAGCGACGGGCTGACCAAGACCGTCGAGGACGAGGAGATCCGCGAAGTACTGAGCCACGACGAGCCCGGCGAAATCGCCAGCAGCCTGGTGTCCCTGGGCCTGATGCGCGGCGCGCCGGACAACATCACCGTGGTGGTCGTGAAGGTGCCGTCATGAGCTTGACCCTGAACATTGTCATCCCCGGCTACGACATCGAAGGGCCGATCGGCGAAGGCGCGATGGCCAGCGTGTACCTGGCGACCCAGCGTTCGCTGGAGCGCAAGGTGGCGTTGAAAGTGATGGCGGCGGCCCTGGCCGCCGACCCGACGTTCTGCGAGCGTTTTTTGCGCGAAGGCAAGACCCTGGCGCGCCTGTCGCACCCGCACACCGTCACCATCCATGACATCGGCAACGTCGGTGAGCTGTATTACATGGCGATGGAATACCTGCCCAACGGCACGCTCAAGGAACGCATCGCCGCGGGCCTGACGCCGGAGCAGGGCCTGACCTACATCCGCCAGATCGCCTCGGCCCTGGGGTATGCCCACGGTTTGGGCCTGGTCCACCGCGACGTCAAGCCGGCCAACATCCTGTTCCGCGCCGATGGCACGGCGGTGCTCTCGGACTTCGGCATCGCCAAGTCCCTGGACGACCGCACCCAGTTCACCCAGGCCGGCTTTGCCGTCGGTACGCCCAGCTACATGAGCCCGGAACAGGCCCGTGGGCAAGACATCGACGGTCGCGCCGACCTGTACGCCCTGGGCGTGGTGCTCTACGAAATCCTCGTTGGCAAACTGCCGTATACCGGCAACGACGCACTGTCCACGGCCCTGGCGCACCTGACCGAACCGTTGCCGGAGTTACCGGTGCACCACGGCCGTTATCAGGACGTGTTGCGCAAACTGTTGGCGAAGGACCCGGCGGAGCGTTTCCCGGACGCGGCGGCGTTGCTGCGGGCGCTGGATAACCTGCCTGAGGAGTCGGAAGCGACGCTGATCCGGCCGTTGTCGTTGCAACTGCCGACCACGTCGCCTGCGGTGGATGACCTGGCGGGCTTGACGCCCATGTCCATCGACATTCCCAGCGGCCCGGCTTATTCACCACCGCAGCCACAGTCCAAGCCCGTTCCGCCGCCGATAAAACCGACGGTTCAATCCTCGGTGTCGGAGCAACGCAAGGGACCGGTGTTCGCCCTGGCTGCCGTTGCGGTCGCCGTGGCGCTGGCGTTGGGTGGCGCGGGTTATTGGTGGTTGGCCGGTGACGATGGCAAAGAAGTGAAGACGCCGGTGGCCACGACCCCCTCGGCCAAGCCACCGGAAGTGAAGCCGCCGAAGGCCCCGGACGTGCCGGCGGTCAAGCCACCCGTCGCCCCGCCGGCCCAGCCCCCCGTGGCGACCGAGGCCGACGGTGGCCAGCGTCCGCTCTTGATGGCCGGCAAGAAAACCCTGTTCCAGCGTGTGCTCAGCAAGCCGGGGGCGAAACTCGCCGAGGCGCCGGGTGCCGCACCGGGCAAGGCACTGCCGGCGTTTTCGGTGTTGTACGTGTATCAGCGCAAAGACGTCGATGGCAGCGCGTGGGTGCGGGTCGGCGCGGCCACCGACGGGCGCAGCGACGGCTGGTTGCCCGCCGCCCAGGTCAGCGACTGGAAGCAAAGCCTGGTGCTCAAGTTCACCGAACGTTCCGGCCGTGCGCCAGTGATGTTCCTGCGTCAGCCTGGGGAAGTGGAAAAGCTCCTGGCTAACCCATCAGCCGCCAAGAACGTGTTGCTCAAGGCCCAGCAGAGCCCGCAGGACGACCAGCAAGTGCTGGCCCTTGAGCCGGCCGCCAGCGCGGTGCCGCAGAGCCAGTTCTATCTGTTGCCGATCTTCGATTCCCGCGAAAGCCTCGATGAAAACGGCCAGCCGGTGCAGTTGCTGAACGTGGCGTCCATCGACCCGGGCAACACCCCCAAGGCGGCGGGCAACACGCCGATCACCACCGCCAACGCCGACGCGTTCCGCACCGCCGTAGTGCTGGTGGTGGACACCACCGTGTCGATGCAGCCCTACATCGACCAGGTGCGCGACGTGGTCCACGAACTGCAAACCCGCATCGCCGAGCGCGGCGAGTTGGACAGCGTCAGCTTCGGCATGGTGGGTTTCCGCAGCAGCGTCAAGAAAACCCCGGGCCTGGAATACGTCGCCAAGACCCTGATCACCCTCGAGCAGGGCCGCGACCCGCAGCGCTTCATGGAGCTGGCGCGGCAGGTCAAGGCATCGACGGTGTCCAGCCATTCGTTCAACGAAGATGCGTTCGCCGGGGTCATGGAAGCCGTTGAAGGCATGGACTGGTCCGGTTACGGCGGGCGCTTGATCCTGTTGGTCACCGACGCCGGTGCCCTGCGCAAGAACGATCCATTTGCCGCCACGCAAATGAACGAGGCCGAAGTGCGCCAGGCGGCGCTGGGCAAGCAGATCAAGATCTACGCCTTGCACCTGCTCAGCGACGCGGGCAAGAAAACCCATGCCGGCGCCCAGAGCCAGTACCGCACCCTGACCGCCGACGCCAACCCGCAGATCGGGGACCTGTACATTCCGGTGCCGGGCGCCGACGTGCGCAAGTTCGGCGAGCGGGTCGACGAGATCGGTTCGGTGTTCGCCGACCTGGTGCATCAGGTGCGCAGCAACAAGGCGCAAAGCGTGCCGCTGCTCAGTGCCGCGCCGAGCCTGGCCGACAAGTCGGCCGCGGTCGGCTACGCGATGCACATGGATTTCCTGGGGCGCAAATCCGCCAGCCAGGCGCCGCAACTGGTCAGCGCCTGGACCGCCGACCGCGACCTGACCAACCCGGCGCTGCCGGCGTTCCAGGTCTGCGTGATGCTGACCAAGCTGCAACTCAACGACCTGCAGCAGTCGCTGAAACTGATCGTCGACGCGGCCCGCAAGACCCAGAGCTCGCCCAAGGATTTCTTCCAGGAAATCGCCAGCGCCAGTGCCTACATGAGCCGCGACCCGTCGGCCCTGCGCAAGGGCGGCAACCTGGCCGACGGCGGCATTCTGGGCGAGTACCTGGAAGGGCTGCCGTACCGCAGCAAGTCGCTGAACATGACCCAGGACTTGTGGCTGTCCTTGAGCGTGGCCGAGCAGGAAGATTTCATCGACGAGCTGGATTCGAAAATCCGCCTCTACGAAACCTTCCACAACGACCTCGCCAACTGGGTGCGCTTCGGCGACGCCGAGCCGGGCGATGCCTTGTACCGCGTTCCGTTGTCGACGCTGCCGTGATGCTGAGCCTCAACGCTGTGCACAAAAGCCGGGGCGCCGGCAGCCAGCGCTACAGCCTGGTGATTCCACGGCTGCAATTGCGCGGCGGTGAACAACTGGCGGTGGTCGGTCCCAGCGGTTGTGGCAAGAGTACGTTGCTGGACCTGCTGGCGCTGGTATTGGCACCGGATCAGGCCGGGCAGTTCGACTTCACGCCCGCCGACACGCCGCTGGACATCGCCAAATTGTGGCGTGCGTCGCAACAGGGCACCTTGGCCGAGCTGCGCAGCCGTTACCTGGGTTATGTTCTGCAAACCGGCGGCCTGTTGGGCTTCCTGGATGTGCGCGGCAACATCGCGTTGTCGCGCAAATTGCTGGGCTTGAAGGATGACGCAAGCGTGACGCGCCTGGCTGGGCAGTTGGACATCGCCGATCAACTGGACAAGAAGCCGGCGGACTTATCCGTCGGCCAGCGCCAGCGGGTCAGCTGTGCCCGGGCGTTGGCCCATGGGCCGCGCCTGCTGCTGGCCGATGAACCGACCGCCGCCCTCGACCCGCTGAACGCCGAGCGCGTCATGCGGTTGCTGGTGGCCCAGGCTCGCGAACATGGCGTGTGCTGTGTGGTCGCCACCCACGACGAGGCGCTGGCCCGCGCCAGCGGTTTGCAGGTGCGACGCATCAGTTGCCGTCGCGATGCCGACGGCGGTGTCACCGCCACCCTCGGGGAGGCTTGCTGATGCGCGGCGCACTGGTGGCTTCCCTGGCCTGGCAGGATTACCGCAACGATGCCTGGCTGTCGGCCTGCTCGGTGCTCGCGCTGGTGGCCGTGGTGGCGCCGCTGCTGGTGTTGTTCGGCCTGAAGTTCGGCCTGGTCAGCAGCCTGACCGAGCGCTTGCAGAACGACCCGGCCACCCGGGAAATCATCCCCTTGGGCGGCGGTCGCTTCAGTGCCGAATTCATCGAACAGTTAAGCCAGCGCGGCGACGTGGCCTTTGCCTTGCCGCGTACCCGCCAGATCGCCGCCACGGCGGAGCTGAGCAGCGATGCTTCGGCTGTCACGGTCGAGATGATTCCCACCGCGGCCCACGATCCCTTGTTCGAGCATTTGCCGGTGCCTCAAGGCCTGGATCAAGTGGTGCTCAGCCAGACCGCCGCTGAAAAGCTCGGCGCCAAGGCCGGCGATTGGGTGCAGGCCAGTTTCGGCCGGCAGGTGGCCGGTCGCAGCGAGGCGCAGCGCACCCGCGTACAGGTCCTGCACGTACTGCCCTTGGAAGCCTTCGCCCGGGACGGCCTGTTTGCACCGCTGGCCTTGCTGGAGGCCGCCGAGGATTACCGCGATGGCCGCGCCGTGCCCGCGTTTGGCTGGCCGGGCGATGCGGTGAGTGTGGCCGGGCAACGGGTCTACCCGGCGTTTCGTTTGTATGCCCGCAGCCTTGGCGACGTCGAGCCGCTGCGTCAGTATTTCGCCGGGCAGAATCTGCTGGTCTCGACCCAGGCCCAGACCATCGCACAAGTGCAATCGCTGAGCCGCAATCTGTCGATCGTGTTCTGGATCATCGCCGGGTTGGCCTTGGCCGGCGCGTTCGCGGCGATCTTTGCCGGCGCCCTGGCGGCGGTCGAGCGTAAGCGCCGGGAGCTGTCGGTGTTGCGCCTGCTGGGGGTTTCCACTGCTGCGCTGTTGCTGTTCGTGGTGTTGCAGGCGCTCTACAGTGCCACGTTTGCCGCCTTGCTGAGTGCCGGCCTGTATGGCCTGGCGCAGTCGGGCCTGAACCATTTATTTGCGCAGATGCCGGGTGAGTACGCCAGTCATCTGCTGGTGCGTCATTACACCTTGGCCCTGCTGGCCGTGCTCGGCGTCAGCGCTGTCGCGGCGGCTTGTGGTGGCTGGCGGGTGGCGCGCATCCAGGCGTGTGAAGGAATTCGCGATGTATAAGTTATTGGGCGCCGCCGTGGCGCTGAGTCTGGCCGGACTGGTCTGGGCTGATGAAAGCACGGACAAGCTGGACAACCCCAAGCCATTACCCGACGACGTCAGCCTGCCGCTGCCGTGCGAAGGCCAGATGGTGTTTCGCTACGTCTACATCCTCGCCCAGGGCACCCTGGACGACCGCGAGATCAGCCTCGGTTACCCGTTCAGCGAAGGCGAGGCGGGTTATCAGCAGTCGTTCATTTCCGGCTACCGGCGCGACTTCATCAACGGCCAGTTCACCCTCAAGGACCTGCCCACGGACTGGAACAAGACCATCACGCCGTTGATGCCCAAGACCGACGCCAAGACGCCGCTAAAACCGATGCTGTACTTCATCGGCAAGTACGAGGTCACGGCCCGCCAATACGCCCAGGTCATGGCCCAGGCGCAATCGCTGGCCAGCGGCGAAGCGGCGCCGGCCTGCGAAACCCTGCAAGCCGATTTGCCCCAAGGCGTGGCGGGGCGTTTGCCCAAGGTGAAACTGTCGAAGTTCGAGGCCGAGCGCTTCTCGGCGGTGTACAGCGCCTGGTTGATGAAATACCACAAGGACCTGCTGCCGGTGAGCGGTCGCGGCACCTCCGCCGAAGACGGCGGGTTGGGCTTCGTGCGCTTGCCGACGGAAGTCGAATGGGAATTCGCCGCCCGCGGCGGGCAGGCCGTGAGCCGTCAGGACTTGGAAGGGCGCCTGTTTCCGCGCCGCCTGGAAGGCAGTGAAAGCGACGGGCCGCTGGCCGATTGGGCGGTGTTCAACCAGGTCGCTGGCGGCACCGGCCAGGCCGCGCGGTTGATGCCCATCGGCACCAAGCTGCCGAACCCCATCGGCCTGTTCGATGTGGTGGGCAACGCGGCCGAGATGGTCCAGGAGTCCTTCCAGTTGGTGCACGCCGGTCGCCGCCAGGGCGCCTATGGCGGCTTCGTGGTCAAGGGCGGCAACTACCTGGAAGGCGAGGGCACGTTGTTCACCGGGATGCGTCGCGAGTACCCGCTGTTCGCCGCCGACGGTACCGAGCAGAGCAACGAAACCACCGGCTTCCGCGTGGCCGTTGGAGCGTTGTCGGCGCCACGCTCGCGCTACAAGGAATTGTTCGCCCAATGGCAGAAAGAGGGGCGCCTCGCGTCCCTGACCGACGCCATCGATGACGCCGACGACCCGACCAAACGCCTGGACAGTATTATCGCCGCCAGCGTCGACCCGCGCCTGCAAGCCGAACTGGGCCTGGTCAACGAAGAGCTCAAGCGCAACGTCTCGCTCATCGCCCAGCAGCGCGAGGAAGCAGCGGGCAACCTGATCCAGTCGTCGGCCCTGGTGGCCGAGACCGTCAACAACTACAACATTCGCCTGACCAATCTGCAGAACAGCCGGCAGGCCGCGCTGGATGCCAAGGATGAGGCCAGCGCGCAACTGTTCGCCACGGCCATCGACAACGGTCGCAGCGCGCTGGATGGCGCAGTGGCGATCTACATCGACAACCTGGCCACCGGCACGCGCTACACCGATGCCGTGATCCAGGCGCAGTTCCAGCGCATCAAGGAAGAGTTGGAACGCAAGCCGGTACTGGGCAAGAGCCTGGTGGCGCGCGCAACGTTATTCGTTCGTCATGTCGGGGATTATCGTCAGCAAAAACGAGCCGATCCGGCGGCGATATTGAAGGAATTGCTCGCATCGAACGCTCAGCGGTCTTGAGTGTTCGTTGTCAGCGAGCTTGGAAGGGACTCAGGCGGCGATAGGGCCGCGCTGAGCTGGTCAAAACTTAAACGAGAACACAACTATGCTTTTCTCCCGTAAACCTTTTGCTTCGGTTTCCAAGCGTCATTTGTTGCTGGTGGCTGTCGGCTTCAGCACCGTGCTGACGGGCTGCGCCACGTCGCCGACCTCCAAGGTCGCGTCGAGCACCAAGGTCGAGTACTACCCTAACTGCTACGAGCCGGTGCAGCACCTGCGCTCCACCGAAGGCAACATGACCAAGTCGGTCGTCACCGGTGCCGCTGTCGGTGCCGTCGGTGGTGCACTGCTGGGCGCCCTGACCGCCGACAAGGAAGACCGTGGCCGCAACGCCGCCATCGGTGCCGCGGGCGGTGCATTGGCCGGTGGTGCCGCCGGTTACTACACCGAGCGCCAGAAGCAGATCGCCGACGACAACCAGCGCATCGCCTCCTACGCCGCCGACGTCAACAAAAGCGTCTCCGACATCGACCGCAGCACCGCCTACGCCAAGACCTCGCAGCAGTGCTACCAGAACGCGTTCAGCAAACTGGTTGCCGACCGCAAGGCCAAGACCGTCAACGACACCGAAGGCCGCAAGCGCCTGGCGGAAATCGTCGCTGGCCTGAAAGAGTCGAACGACCTGATCGTCGCGGTCAACGGCAAAGCCTCCGAAGACCTGAACAACTACACCCAGGCCTACGAGAAAGACCTGCAGCAAGTGGGCGTGCAGCGTACTGACGTGGTGACTGTGGCCACTGCCGATACCACGCCGGTCGTGGCTCAGACCACCAACAACAAGAAAATCAAGAAAGTGCAGCCGGCGAAGAAGAAAGACCTGCCGACCGTGCCGAAAGAAGCGGTGACCACCGAGAAAACCCTGCTGACCGCCAAGGCCAAGCAGGATGAAAGCAAGCAGGTTGCCAGTGCCGGTACCACTCAGGTCAACAGCATGTGCAAGAACCCGGACCTGGGCGACTGGGCACCGGTGCCTTGCCCGAATGTTTGATTGAGTGAGGGCTGCTGATCGTTGGTCAGCAGCCAAAACCTGTGGGAGCGAGCTTGCTCGCGATAGCGTCCGTTCAGTTGGCATCTATGTCGACTGACCCGCCGCCATCGCGAGCAAGCTCGCTCCCACAGTTGTTTTGTGTTGCCGGTGATATCTGCGACACCTCCAATCCCCTGTGGGAGCGGGCTTATCTCTTTCGGTTGTCCCCCGATCCAATTGTGGGAGCGAGCCTGCTCGCGATGGCGGCATGACAGCCGGCCAGGATGTTGTTGACGGAGTACATATCCATTGCTGCGGTAACGGCGGCTTATGGTTCCGCTCTTACAGCGGGTCACTTTTGGCAAACGCCCCAAAAGTAACCAAAAAGTCTTTGCCCCACCACTCGGCACCTCGCCTAGGCTCGGTGTGCCCTCACTCCGGCATTGCTCCGTGGGCCCGCCGCGAAGGGCCATCCATGGCCCAGCGCGGCTATCCCGGCATCCATGCCGGGATGCCCACTGCGCAATACCTGCGTTCGGCCAGCGTGGTCAACGGGGCCCCCAGATCAAAAGCCCGCCGAGGCGGCCTTATAGCCGACCTGGTTCTT